>NZ_JBFRGD010000006.1:0-324377 GCF_052115165.1 Paenibacillus sp. 2TAB23 | reverse complement strand
TTTCAATAGCCTTCATTTTTACCTCTACGGGGTAACTCACTCTTGTTCCCAAGCAAAAACACCTCCAAGTTGTACGATTATTTTACAATAGTCGCATCTTCAACTTAAAGGTGTTTTATTTTGTCTCACGGTTTGGGGTCAGTTCCCCTCATGACCGTCAAGGTTTTTCTATTGTATTCTACATGGTGCATCAAGTGGTTACATCGGATCGAGTTCACAATGTCAAAAAATTCGATAATACAGGAGAAGATCTGGAGGATTTAATCTCGATTGGGACGATTGGATTGATCAAGGCTATTGAGAGCTTCCAGACTGGGAAAGGCACGAAGCTCGCAACGTTCGCGGCTCGTTGTATCGAGAATGAAATACTTATGCATCTGCGGTCGCTTAAGAAAACTCGGAAAGACGTTTCTTTGCATGATCCGATTGGCACGGACAAGGAAGGCAATGAGATCACGTTGATCGATATCCTCGGCACTGAGGCCGATGATATCGTGGATAAGGTGCAGCTGAAGATAGAGAAATCGAAGATTTATAAGAATCTAGACATACTCGATGACCGCGAGAAGGAAGTTGTCATCGGCTGCTTTGGGCTGGAGCATGGCGGGGATGAGCGGACGCAACGGGAAATTGCGAAGGAGCTGGGGATCAGCCGGAGCTATGTCTCGCGAATCGAGAAGCGGGCGCTTATGAAGCTTTATCATGAGTTTTATAAGGCGAAGAGATAGGATACTCACAGTAGAATAATTTTTGCGAAAACACGAAAAAGTCGACTAGTAGCAAGACTCTTAGTCGGTTTTTTTGTGTTTGTTTCCTATAAAGGAATAGCGATAGGGTTACTTCAGTCGAGATCGTGCAGAGAAACAGGAAGTCACGTTTACTCCAAAAACGGATTCGAACCAATAAAAATTAGCAAACACTTTGAGCCAGGCGCCATATTTAATGTGTAAGTGCTGTGTACAGTTCTATTTCTCAATTGCTAGGAAGCCTCTTGCCGTAATTTTGTATTTCGTAGGGTAAACGCCGGTATGTTTCTTGAACATATTGTTAAAGTAACTTTGGTTATGGTAACCGACCCGGATCGCAATTTCCTGCAAAGGCAAATCGGTTGTCATAATCAGTTCCTTGGCTTTCTCGATACGTTTGATGTTTAAATAATTGGAGAAAGTATCATTCATGGCCTTTATGAATTGTTGTCCCATATACGCCGCATTCACATTAAAAGTATGGGATATGGTTTTTAATGAAATGTTTTCCATGTAATGACGATCAACATAGTCCAGCATGCGCTTGATGATGGGGTTCATATTACCGCCTCTCAGATGAGCAACCTGAAAAGCTGTCTGTGCTAGCGAACTAAGCCAAAGCCTTATTTCATCCATGTTTTGTTGTTGCTGTAGCTCTGCTACAAGACTTCCCTGATTTTTCATCTGAAACGCATGATCAGGGTCTAGTTTATGGGTATAGCTAAGCAAGTGGTGGGCAATTTCAATAGTGACATTCTGTACGAGCGAAGGGGAAACACCTCCTGCACGGGATAGTTCAGATATAGTTTCCTCGATAAAGGTCAATACCCCGGCGTCATTCCCGTTGATCAAACAAGACTGTAACTGAGTATAATCGATGTTGATTGGAATGATGTTTTTCTGAGGAGACTGCTCCGCGTCATCCATTATTGTATTCATTGGCATTACAAGGCTGTAATCCATTAAATGCAAAGCGCGTTTATAACTGAGATGGACGTCGTGCAGCTCCCTCTCCCGGGTCCCGATCGTGATAAACAAATCACGTTTAAGATAGTCTGTAATGGATTCAGAGCAATCCTTTAAAACACTCTGGATTTGTATGGCTGTATCTTCAGAATCGGCAGGAAAAATACATACGATATGTCCATAGGGATCACAGACTGTAACAGCCCCTGTTGCACGCTCTGAGCAAATATTTTCGGCAGCATACTGAACCAAATCCCTGTCACGATCGGTATCGGAATCTTTATATAGGATCTTTATTAAGCTGACGATGATATAAGAGGAATCAAATTTGATGTTGAGCAAATCGGCTCTTTGCTCAAGTTCCTGGCGTCTGATTCGATTTACTAACCAACGGTTGATAATATTATTTCTTAGAATGACTGCATCGTTTCTCAACTGTGTTTGTTCGGATAAATCTCTTTCAATTTTACAGCAGATACCGATTAGCGTATCGGACAACTCTTCCCGATTGACCGGTTTGAGCAAGTAATTCTCAATTCCGAGCACAGCGGCTTCCTTCACCAACGGGAAGTTGGCATGACCGCTAAGAATGACACATTTGATTAGCCGATTAAAGGACTTTGACCACTCGATCAATTGAAGTCCATCCACATCAGGCATTTTTATATCCGTAATCAGGACGTGAATTGTTCTGCTCTTCATGATCGTCATCGCTTCCGATGCTGATTGGACTGTGCCGACTACCTCCATGCCGTAGTCTTCCCATTCAATCAAACGCTGCAAACCTTGAATAATTTTCGGCTCGTCATCAACCAGTAAAACTTTGTACATCACTCAGCATCTCCTCTCGGCTTTTTGTTGGAATACATATACGTACGGTAGTGCCCCTATCGGATTTGCTGTCAATATCCACGCCGTATTCCTTGCCGAATAACAATTGAATACGCCTATGAACATTGGAAAGACCAATTTTATTGTGGTTGATTTCACTAGTGATCCTTAGCTGTTCTCTGATTTGATCCCTCGTCGAGTCATCCATCCCGTGCCCGTTATCCGATATTTCAATCACAATCTGCTGTTCTTGGCTGTAACCTTGGATCGTTATATGGTTTTCGGGTCTCGAATGATCTACAGCATGAATCAAAGCATTCTCAATGATCGGTTGCAACAGATGCTTGGGAATACCGAAATGATGAATGCTTTCATCGATTTGAAAGTCGAATATCAGGTTATTACTATACCTGACATGGTACAACTCGAGATAGCTGTTGCAGAATTCCAATTCATCTTTGATCGTAACGACCAACTCTCCTTTGATGCTATTTCTGAATAGTTGGGCAAGAAGTTCAATCATATGACCTGTACTCTCATCTCCATAGGACAATGCTTCCATTCGAATTACTTCTAGCGTGTTGTACAGAAAATGGGGATTGATTTGGGCTTGAAGCGCATGGATCTGGGCGTCCTTCTGCAACAAATCGGAAATGTATATCTTATTGATATAATCCTTCAGCATATTGCACATATGATTGAAATTAACTGCTATGCTGTTGATCTCATCCTGATTTTTGCTGACGGGAATCTTGTAATTCAAATTGCCCATTTGTACTTTCTGGATTGCCTTATTGATGAGATTAACCCTTTTTGAGAATAATCGAATACTGACGATACCGAAACATAAGGCAAACGCCGCACACACTGCAGCGATAAGTACAACCGTGTTTATGGAGGACTGGATAGATACCATAATTTGAGAGCGCGGCAGTATAGCTACGACATAATAGCCGAGTTTCTCATTATGCAAGGAACTTACGAGACTGGATTGCTCCAAGTTAATCGGTGTCAGACTGTCTGGCCGGAAATGAGGGTATGTCTTCCCGTAATAGTCGCCGGTAGTGTCCAAAATCACGTCACCGTTTTGACTTAATACAATGATTTCAGGTGAAAACTTACCGCTAACCATTTTGTCGAAATGGCGGACAATTCGTTCTGCGTTATAGTTTACGGTCAGGATGGCAATGCTTCGGTTGTACAATGAAGTGTTATCCCCAGCGGAAAGGGCAAAGGGCGCTCGGATGTTCGATGAAATCGAAAAAATACGCAATTGCTTTGAGGTTGCATAATCTTGTAGATATGCGGGAGTAATAGAGAGACCATAAAAATCATCGTCCATATTCCTGAAAGAGGATGTGTTGTTTGCAATAAAACTCTGACTGTTCAAGATCAAATAATTAGAGGTAAACATGAGGTCTTTGCTGATCTTCTTATACAGTACGGAATCAAAAATATCGTTATCCAGGGATGCAACTGCATTAAGGTAGTTATTGATCACAGTTGCTCCCGTGTAATCAGCTTCGGTGTAATTGGTAATTTTTCTGGACAAAAAATCCATCATACTTTGGTGTTGTACCGGATTAAGATAAATCTGTCTTGTCAGTAAAGTTACAAAATCAGATTTTTCCTCCAAATAATCCATTGTTTTGGAAGCGCTTTCTTTGACGTTGAATAGACCGTCTTGTTCGGCAGACCGCTTTAGACTGTGAATGACGGACATGCTAAATAGAATGACCGTAAGGATAATGATCCCCGTGTATATGATAAGAAGTCGATTAAAAAATTTCCGTTTAATAAACCTGGAATATAGTGACAACATCGTTTGGTTAACCTCCAGGCAAAGAATTCATAATTATTGCAAATTACTAAAATTCTAATCATAGCATCCCATTATGGGATCGTATTACTATGAACCTATGGGGCTTCTGAAATTAAACATATCATAGATTAGGGGGAATTAGATGTCAACAAACAACTTGCAGGTCAATAAACAGAAGGTGTACATAGGCAAAAGAAATAAGGGGTTGGATTCTGGAAGAATAACCCTGCTGCTAATGGCAATTCCTTGCGTTATTATCTTGATCGTATTTTCTTATCTTCCATTGGCGGGTTGGGCTATGGCATTTTTCGATTACAAACCAGGGCTCAAAATGTTAGATACCGAGTTTGTGGGCTTTAAGTGGTTTGTGTTCGCGTTTGACGACCCGGAGTTGTCCAACGTGCTGCGCAATACTCTTGTACTTAGTTTTCTCAGTCTGATATCTACGCCAATTGCTGTAATATTTGCAATCTTCCTTATGGAGATGACGAATAGCAGACTACGTAGGCTTATCCAGACGATAAGCACATTACCCAATTTTATTAGTTGGATTCTGGTCTTCTCTTTTGCATACGCTATTTTTGCCCCAGGGGAAGGCATTCTTAATAAAGTACTGCTCAATCTGGGGTGGATCTCTAAACCGCTTAACCCTTTGGCAAACCCCGACATTGTCTGGTATTTTCAAACAGCCATCTCGATATGGAAATCGCTGGGCTTTGGAGCCATCATCTATATTGCTGCAATTGCAGGAATCGATCAGGAACAATACGATGCAGCTTCGGTGGATGGGGCGGGTCGATTCAAGCGGATGTGGCATATCACGATGCCCGGTCTAATTCCCACTTTCATAACACTGCTGTTGTTGAATATAGGCGGGATGCTAAATACGGGATTTGAACAATACTTTCTGTTTCAGAATGGACTTACCCAATCCAAGATTCAGGTGCTGGATGTATATGTTTATAGGCTTGGCATCACGCTCAATAATTATCCGATGTCTACGGCGATCGGAATGGCCAAGACCGTTATCAGTGTTATTCTGCTGTTCAGTGCCAACTATATTTCGAAGAAATTGAGAAACCAGTCGATATTTTAACAAGGAGGGAAAACGATGAAAAAAAGAGATTATACCTTTCAAATTATCAATGCAACCATTTTCTTGTTTTTCACTTTCTTGTGTATCTATCCCTTCTACTACATCTTTATTGCCTCTGTGAGTGATGCGCAAGCTGTAGCTATGGGAGAGGTGCTTTACTTCCCAGTCGGATTCCATCTAGATAATTTCAAAAGTGTTCTAAAGCTGGACGGAATTCTGATGGCTTTCGGTATCTCAGCCGCAAGAACGATCATTGGGACTGCTTTGATGTTGTTCTTCTCCATCATGTTGGCATATGTGGTAACTAAAAATATTCTTCCAGGAAGAAAGTGGATATATAGAGCTACTGTGATTACGCTTTTCTTTAACGCCGGACTCATTCCCTGGTTCGTTATCATGAAAATCCTATCGTTAAACAACACCTTTTGGCTCTATGTACTGCCTGGAATGATTTCGCCTTTCGCAGTTATATTGATCAAGACGTACATGGAATCGATTTCGACTGCGCTTGAGGAGTCGGCCCTAGTCGATGGAGCCGGATACTTTACGATTTTATGGAGGATTACTGCACCGGTTTGTCTGCCGGTAATCGCAGCAGTAGCGGTGTTTAATGCGGTGAGTCAATGGAATGCCTGGCAGGACAACTTTTTCCTTGTATCCAATCCGAATCTTCAAACGTTACAGCTCATGCTTTACAACTACCTGCAGCAGGCGGAGTCTCTTGCCAGAGCAGCAATGCAGGGTAATATCAATCTGGAAAATGTTGCGAGCAACAAACAACTTGATTCGTTTTCGATCAAGACCACAATCACTATGGTAACGGTATTTCCGATCATACTTGTATACCCGTTTATGCAAAAGTTTATTGTAAAGGGCATTATGCTTGGATCGGTAAAAGGATAACTTTCGTTATTGCCCTGCTTGCAGGTTACAATAAGCATTATTTTAAAAATATCAGGGGGTATGGGTATGAAGAGGCGAATGGGAAAATTGTCAACTGTGATCCTTATTGCTGCACTCGCGTTTAACACTGCGTGCGCAAGTAACAATCGCGAACAGAAAAACAATAACGCAGGTGAACAAGCGCCAACTAATCAAGGAGAGACAGTCGCTCAGGAAAATCCGAGGGAAAAAGTAGGCTTGTCATTCTGGGCAGCGGAATTGTGGGCCAGTTCCCCGCCAGGACGTCAGGAAGATCCGATTATGAAGCATATCGAAGAGAAGTTTAATATCGAACTCGATATGGAAACCCAGCCATCCGATGAGAAGCTGGCAGCCATTCTCGCGACTAACGATTTGAAAGATATTATGGTTATTCCCAAGAAAAATTTTGATCAGATGAAAAGCCTGGTTATTGATATGGAACCGCTTCTCGAAAAATATGGACAAGACATTAAAAAGAACATCAGTCCGGAAACGATTTCTTATTATAAAGAAATGTTCGGAGACGGGCAATTGAAATTCCTTGGTTCCGAAATCAGCACGGACGGCCCCGTATTACCTGAAACGATTTGGGCGGGTCCCTATGTAAGATGGGATTATTACAAAGAGCTCGGTTACCCGGCAATAGAAACGCCCGATGATTATATCAAGGTTGTCGCAGAGATGAAAAAGCTTCATCCCAATAATGAGGATGGAAAGCCTTACCATGGGTTCTCATTATGGTTGGACTGGGGCTACGGAATACTGGCCGATCACTGGAACGTAAGACGTCAAGGAGCAGAGGTTATAGGCGGACTGACGAATATTCTTCAGATCGACAGAGAGTCCTTCGAATACTTCAACAAATACACGAATGAAAACTCGGGATTCTGGGCTGATCTTGATTTCTGGAATAAGGCCAACAAAGCGGGGCTCATTGATCCGGACAGTTGGACGCAAAAGTATGATCAGGCTGTCCAGAAATATAATACCGGGCAGGTACTTGCCACCTATATTAACTGGGTGATTGGCGGATCAAACTCTTATTTGCAATCCAAGAAAATCTACGACAAAGGTTGGACCGCAGACAATCCAATTCCTATGAGTGGAGAAAACTATTATTACAATACGGCAAACAAAGGACAAAACTTTGTGTATGCCATCAGCAAAGACTCAAAAAATCCAGAAAGAGCAATGGAATTGATCAACTACCTCTATTCTGTTGAAGGCGTGCTTACGATTATTAATGGAATCGAAGGACAGGATTGGGTAAATGAGAACGGCGAGTTTAAGTATACAGATACTTATTTCGAGAACGAGAAAGACGCCGAAAACGCCTTGAAGTTTGGATATCGGAAATATGCGAACCAATCCGGACTGGATATAACGGGATTCATCCCTGACACCAAGAATCCACTTGATTTCAGAAATAATCAATCCTACATGAAGATCCAGCTGGAAAAGCCCGAAAATGCGCTGAAAAAGGAAATTACTTCGTACTACAATGCGGAATTTCCGAACAAGATACCGCCCACAGGCCAAGATTAYGGCAAAACACGCATAGCAGAACTTTCTCCGTTGCTGCCGCCTAACGAGCCGGATGAGATAAAGCTGATTTCGGACCGTATCGTCAATTATCTGAACCAGGAGGTCATCAAGCTGATTCTTGCGGATGACTTCGTCGCTCACAAAGCGAAGATCATCAAAGAACTTGAGAGGCTGGGGATTGACAAGGTTTACGCTTTCTGGGACGGGGAAATGAAGAAGGCCCTCTCGGAGCTTAACTGATTATTAACCTTCATACAAAGATAGGCAAAAGGAGAACTCCTCTTACAAAAGGCGGAGTTCTCCTAATAAGGAGGGCGGTACATTTGGCAAACGACGGGATTCGGGATTACAGCAGCCAGCCCATACAACCTATTCGGATTGAAACGGGTAAATACCTGGTCGGGGCACAAGTATGCAATCTGTGGAACAGCTCTTCCGCATGGGAGAAAATCAAACCTTTTATAGATCGAAAGCCTATACTAGGTTGGTATGATGAGGCGGACCCTCGCATCATTGATTGGGAGATACAATTTGCGTTAGAGCATGGCGTTCACTTCTTTATGAATTGTTGGTATCGATCCAAAAATAATTTGGGGAAGCGTCCGATTACGGCCGAATACGATCATTGGCTAAGAGGTCTGGAACACAGCAGGTACGGGGAACAAATGAAATTTATGATCATGTGGGAGAACGCAAACGACATCGCTTCCGGAGTGGATTCTGAAAGCGATCTCATTGAAAATCTGCTGCCATATTGGGTGGAAAAGTACTTTTCCAGATCCAATTACCTTGTTCTGGATGGAAAGCCGGTTCTATCGATTTACAATATCGGTTTGCTGGTCGAGCAGCTAGGTGGAAGTCTTCCTGCTGCAAGAGCGATCGAGAATATGCGTAAGCGCTGTATAGAGGCTGGATTTCAAGGTTTGATCCTTTTCGGTCAATATTGCTGGGGGCCGATAACAGAGCGGAATCAGCTTATGAAAGATATCGGTCTGGATTACAGCTTCTCGTATCATTGGCCTACGTTTGCAGATGGCTCTACCAATCTCGGAGCGGAATTTTTCGGTGACAATCCCGATTCCATTATTCTCGCGCAGAAGAAATGCTGGGAAGAACAGTCCCTGGGGGCTGTTCCTAATATCGTGACGTGTTCCATGGGATGGGATTCGGAACCGTGGGGTCATTCTTGCACAGACCAAACGTGGCGCCTTGAACCCAGTGATTTTCAAAGATTATGCGAAACGGCTAGACAGGAGCTTGATACCCGGCACGGCGGCGGGTTGGAAAGTACGATAATTCTGCTGGATAACTGGAATGAATACGGAGAAGGGCATTATATCTTTCCAACCGAAAAATATGGATTTTCCTATTTGGAAGCTGTACGTGAAGCTTTCAGGACAGTTTAGAAGCGAATATGCGGAAGGGGATGGGATTTTTGTATCGAAAACGAATGAACAAAATCACAGTTTGTATTTTAATCCTTTCAATTTTCTTGCCGTGTTTGGGCATTATCGGTCTGGAAGAGAATAAAGTTGAGGCATCAGAAACGATAAATGATGAGAACGGGTATGCCAATATAGCGCTGGGAAGCCGGGCCGACTCCTCCTCTCACCTGGGGATCAATACCGCAGTTAAAGCAATAGATGGCGATCTTAACACAGGATGGGTTGCAGCAAATGCAGCATTTCCTCAATCCATTATTCTTGATTTGGATGCGATCACTACGCTGGGAGCAGTGAAACAGCATTTTCAGACAGATACCACTTGGTACTACAGAATTGAAGGTTCCAATCAAAATACGCCTAACAATTGGTCCTGGTCCGTTCTGGTTGACCGTACTCAAACCAGTGTTAACGGCAGCATAATAGAAGAAAATGTACAGGGTAGGTACAGATTTATCAAGCTTGTGATTACCGGTTCTGGAGACGGGAGCCCGGCAAGCAGCATGGAGTTCGAAGTCAAAGGCGAACCCTATGTTCAGCCCCGGGATCTGGTTCCGACCCCGGTTCCTGTCGATACCGGTGACAAAATCGTAGTGGCACAGTCGTGCAACTTATGGGGAAGCAGATATTTTTGGGAAAGCACGAACCCCGTTCTTTATCCGGAGCGTACACCCCTCATGGGTTATTATGACGAGAATTACGACGTGTCGACAGATTGGCAGATCAAGATGGCTGTGGAAAACGGCATAGACGGTTTGTTTTCATGCTGGTTTAGACAAAAAGGAAATGGGGGCAAAGCCCCGGTTATGTCCTCCTTTGATGGCTTGACGCACTCCTTGGCCAACAGCGCTCAGCATAGAGACTATTTGAAATGGGCCATACAATGGGAAAATTCCAATGATTCCGCCGACGGTGTCTCGGACATCAATGATTTCCTGAACAATGTGGTCCCCTTCTGGATAGAGGAGTATTTCTCCAAATCCAATTATCTGAAAGTTGAAGGTAAGCCAATAGTATCGATCTACAGCTTGTCCAAGTTCATCAGCGATGTCGGTGGCGAAGAGAATGCCAAAAATGCCATTACTCAATTCCGCCAGGCAGTGGCGGTTGCCGGCTATCCTGGCGTTATCCTGATGACAGCCGAGAACACGAATACAACACAAAGTTTCGCTGCCGCTAAAGAGATCGGAATCGATTATATTTATTCCTATCACATCCCGACCTTTATGGACACGTATCCAACTGACGCGAACATCACGTCTGAGAGTTATGTCCAGTCTCACATCGATTCGTGGAATAATTTCGATTATAACAGCGAAGTTCCCTATATTATGACTGTATCAAGCGGCTGGGATGCACGGCCGTGGGGCACGCCTGCACCTGTATGGGAGATCCCCCCGAATTTGTATGAAGGACTTTTGGACGAAGCGAAAACCAGAATGAATGCGAAATCCGATGGAAATTTGAGCGGCAAATTGCTATTTCTCGACAACTGGAATGAGTATGCCGAAGGCCATTATATCGCCCCTACAGAAAAGTATGGTTTCGATTACATTAATGCAATTAGAACAATTTTTTCCGACGCGACAACCGAACCGGATAATCTGTTCCCAAACAAAAATCAGATTCCGCAGTTGCTTACCATTAAGCATGCTACAAGTTTGACTGTAACAACTGGAAATGGAGCAGACACCATTCCCCAGCCTTATGGAACATTGCAAATGGACTATCAAGCAGAGCCACTGGGTGATAACGGTTTTATGTCCGTCAAGTGGGAAGTTTACGAGATGGATGGGGTCACGCCTACAACTAAGGCTTCCATATCTGGCGACGGTCTGCTAACGGCTAAGTCAAACGGTCAGGTGAAAGTGGTAGTGACGGACAACGGTCAGCCGGAATTAAAGGGTGAAAAAGTCATTACAATCAGCAATCAGCCTGAGAACCTTGCGCGGGGGAAAACGGTAACCGCCTCTACCTATGCCGATTATGGCGCGGCAGGAATCTACTATCCATCCAACGCAGTTGACGGCAATATGGATAGCTGGTGGCTTGTAGATGGCGTGCAATATCCATCTTGGTTACAGGTTGATCTTGGAGAGCCAAAAGCTCTCGGTACAATTATTCAGTATGCGGCAGTGTCCCAAACCTATAAATTTAAAATAGAGGGTTCATTAGACGGTGAAAACTGGGTGTTGATGGTCGACCGCAGCATAGTAGGTGTCACCGGGGATAAGATCACGGAAACGGTCAATGGGAGCTATCGGTATGTAAAAATGACGTTTCTTCAAGCCAATGCCTGGCCGTCCAGCAAAGAGTTTGAAATCTATAGCAGTACTGGTGAAGTCATCCCGGACAATATCCCCGTAGCTGCCATTGAAGTTACGGGCGAGGGAGGAACGAATGAAATCACGTTAAACGGGCAGAGTTTGCAGATGATTGCCGATGTTTTGCCTGCAAATGCAACAAACAAAGCCGTTGCATGGTCTGTCTGGGCAGAAGACGGCCAATCGCCGACGGAAGTGGCATTTATAGATAACACCGGGCTTCTCTATCCCAATAAAAACGGAACGGTTCTCGTTCGTGCGGAGGCTGGAGATGGTTCGGGAGTAATGGGTACCGTTCCGGTCAATATCACCGGGCAGAAAGTGAATCTCGCATACAAAAAACAGTCAACCGCTTCGGAATACGCCAATTACGGAGGAGATGCGGTATTCTCCCCAGATCTTGCCGTAGATGGAAATCCTGAGACAAGATGGCTGGTGGATGGGGTAAAGTATCCATCATGGCTTGAAGTCGATCTCGGTGAGAAGTATTCCCTGACTCATGTCTACCAATGGTTTGCGGACACGGATACCAAGACCTACAAATACAAGATCGAAGGTTCGGCGAACGGTTCGGATTGGGTGACCCTTGTTGATCGAACGAATGATGGCAAGCAAGGTCCAATGATTACCGAAGAAGTAGAAGGAATCTACCGATATGTACGAATGACACTCACCGATGCCAACGCTTGGCCGAGTAGCAGAGAGTTTAAAGTATGGGGAGAAGCTTTGCCGCCAAGTGAAGGAGGAACGCTTACTGGCGTTCCCGGTGACCCGATAAAACCTACCGATGTTAAGCTAGGTAACAGCGATCTTCAAGTTACTGTAACTAGAGAAAAGAATAACAATAATCAAACAGTGGTCAGATTGGCGGTGACTGCGGACGTCCTCGCGCAAGCTTTCTCCTTGAGTAAACAATCTTCACTCGTACTCGATGTAAAGAACACGGATCCTGTGGTCAAGGTTGATATTCCGGCTTCGGCTCTTCTTGATACGGCAGAGAAATGGTCCGATGCAGGCTTACTAGTTAAGGTGGCTGACGCCAGCTATCTACTTCCTGCAAAGATAGCTAAAAATGTTCCAAGGGATACGAAGATCACCATTACGATTACAAAATTAGCCGAAGAAATGGCGGATGCTATTAAAAGCCGAGTTGCAAAAATGGGATCCATGCAGATGTTGGCAAGTCCTGTACAGTTCAGAGTCGAATACGATGGGAAAGAAGTCACGGATTTCAACGGTAACTATATCAGTCGAACACTTTCGTTTGCTGCCGCTTCGGATATTTCGAAAGTGACGGCCGTATGGGTTGATGACGATAACGGCTTGCATTTTATGCCTTCGGTCATTTCTCGTAAAGATGATCGTTTTGAGATAACGATATATTCCCCTCATAACGGGATTTACACGGTAATCGAATCGGAGAGATCCTTTAACGATCTTGTTGGACACTGGGCTGCAGAGGACGTCAATTTGCTGGCAAACAAACTTATTGTTAATGGGATGACCAATAAGGAATTTGTACCTGATGCAAGTATTACAAGGGCACAGTTCGCGGAACTGCTCGTACGATCCCTTGGTTTGTCCACTACTGTAACGGATTTGAATTTCTCGGATGTTAGCGAAGGGACTTGGTACTCCGGTTCGGTCGGAGCAGCCAGTAAGGCAGGGGTAATCCATGGTTATGAAGACGGTTCTTTTCGACCGTACGACACCATCACACGCGAGCAGATAGCTGTGATGATTGCGCGAGCGATAGAGTTTACCGGTAAAACGGTCAATCCGGCGGAATCTGTTCTTGACCCATTCGAAGATCAGGGAGACATTTCCCATTGGGCGTTGGAATCGGCAGCAATCACCGGATATGCAAATATTATGCAAGGTTTGTCGGATTCCACATTTTCTCCAAAGGAAGAAGCGACACGAGCTCAAGCAGTCACCATACTGAAGCGGATGCTTCAATATTTGCAATTTATCAATTAAGAGGCTGAACGCGGGGTGTATATGGTTGAATGAATTTACAAATAGAAATGTATTATCGCATGTTTGGCGTTCTTTAAATGAAGGGGAAATAACGATCGGCTTTTTGGGCGGCTCAATAACGGACGGGAGGCCCCGTAACAACTGGCCCGAACCGGTTGCCGCATGGTTTAGCGAACAATTTCCTTCCGCTAAAATATGCATTGAGAACGCGGCTATTGGGGCTACTGGCAGCGATTTGGCGGTGTTTAGAGCGCAACGAGATATCATTGACCGTGGATGTGATTTGGTGTTTATCGAATATGCGGTTAATGATCTATTTGTTGGATCCGAGCAGAGAAATAAAACAAGGGAAACGCTGATCAGGTCTATCCTTGCCAATGGGAATTGCGATGTCATTCTTGTATACACCTACCATCAGGATATGTATACAGCCATGATGCAAGCAGAATTGCCGGCATCCGTAGCGGAATTCGAACAACTGGCGGAGCATTATGGAATCGGGTCTGTGTGGGTGGGGCTCCATGCTTTGAACGAACTCAAAAGAGGGAGATTCAGCTGGGAAGAATGGCTGCCTGACGGACTTCACCCATCGATACGGGGCAGTTTGAGCTATGCCCAAGGTGTGATCGCATTTCTTGAGACGGAGAGTGCAAGATACATCCAAGCTGAATCGCAAGCTGCTCCGACATCATTGCCAGTACCCATGTTTGAGGGATTATGGCATTCAGTATCTCTTCTTTCTCTGAAAGCCGCATATATTGAAGGTCCCTGGGTACTCAAAAGGTGGCTGCATCACGTCTGGATCGATCAAGTGCTTGAAACTTCGGCAGTGGGAGCAAAGCTTTCGTTCACCTTTTATGGGAAAGGTCTGGCATTAGGTATGGATTTTGGTTGGAAGACGGCTGAATTTAACTACCGGATTGATGATTCGGAGTGGGTTTTCTCAGACCGTGCAAGGCCGGAGTGGCTGTCGGATGATGGTCTATTTTCTTTCTATCTTGTTTCGGACTCGTTGCAAGAAAGCGATCATCGGTTTGAGTTGGAAGTGGTACATGGAAATACCCCTAATTGTAAAGGGACAAATTTCCGGCTTGGTTTTATCGGCGTTATAAGGAATTTATAAAATGCTTTAAGGAGTGTTGGCAGATGAAGTTGAAGATAACGGATCGTTTAACGCCATCCATTGACGGAAGCGTACGTATTGAAGGATATTTGGGGCAAAGAATAGCCGCCTGTATTCACAACGGCGTCATGGCCGCCAACCATGCTTTATTCCAGATCCCGTTTCGGGATAAAACGGATGAAGGCGGTAGTTGGGGAGGGGAATTTTGGGGCAAATGGTTTACCTCCGCAGTACTGGCCTATCAGATCGAACAAACTGATCATCACGGGGCGATTTTGGCTGACGCAGTTCAGGGTTTGATAGATACACAGTCGGAGAATGGCCGCATCAGCAGCTATGAGAACGATTTTGGGGACTGGGATATTTGGGGAAGAAAGTATGCCTTGCTTGGACTGATCGCCTACTATGATTTGACCGGAAAACAGGAGGTATTGCAAGCGGCTGTTTTAGCTACGGACGAGCTTATTCGGATATCCGGTCCCGGCCAAAAAAAGCTGACGGAAACGGGGCTCTCGCTCTTGGAGGCATTATCGTCTTGTTCCATCTTGGAGCCTGTCGTATTGTTATTTCTGCGAACAAGTGATCAGAAATACCTGGATTTCGCCGAGTACCTCGTTTCGCTTTGGAGCGAGCCAAGCATTTACAATCCGAACGGAATCCGGCTTATCGAGGATGCCATTGCGGGAATTGAACCCTTAAAAATTGCATCACCTAAAGGTTACGAGATGATGTCCTGTTATGAAGGCGTGTGCGAATTGTACCGGGCTACAGGAAAACAAGGGTACCTTGAAGCTGCAATCAAATTTGCCGATTTGGTAAGGGAAAAGGAAACGATGATCGTAGGTTCCGGTTCCAGCGGCGAATTGTGGTGCGACGGGGCTAAAAGACAGACTGAACTGCTGGAACAGCCTATGGAGACCTGTGTCACAACAACCTGGATCAAATATTGCTACCAGTTGCTGCGTCTTACAGGTGATCCGAAATGGGCAGATGAAATGGAAAATACGCTATACAATGCATTGCTCAGCGCAATGGTTCCGAGCGGCAACTGGTGGGCCTATTTTTCGCCATTGGCAGGGGAACGCGTGCCTAGTCATATGCAGGTTCCACTCGTGCAGTGCAGTTGCTGCTCGGCGAATGGTCCGCGCGGATTCCTTACGGTACCCGGTTGGGCGGTCATGAACGATGATTCTGGTATAGCCATAAATTTATATTATCAAGGGAATTGGAGTGGAAGAGTAAGCAATGGAGTCGAAGTCAGCTTTGAGATGGAGACAGTCTATCCCGAACCGGACATAATTAGAATCAAGGTAAAGCAGAGTGAAAGCTGCTCCTATACGATAAAGCTTCGTATTCCAGCATGGAGCCGACAAAACGAGCTTCAAGTAAACGGCGTGCGGATTGCCTGCATACCCGGGACGTATACGGAAATCCACAGAGAATGGAAATCGGGGGATGTAATTCATCTGAAGCTGGATTTAAGAGGACGTGTGATTACGGCGCCGGGGAGTATAAACCATAAAGCCATTATGGTGGGACCGATTGTACTTGCGTTAGACAGCCGACTTTCCGAAGCGGAGAAGCATGTCAGTCTTTGGCTCGATCATGAACATATGGAGCGAAAGCACAATCAAGACTGGAACATTGATTATGTTCTCCTAAATAACTGTTCCGATGAAGAAACCTATATTGATCTTGTGTCTGTTGCATCAAAGCCCGAGGGGGTATGGATGGCTTTTGAGGTACCTTTCCTTATCAGGCCAACTCATTTCGTCGGACATAAAGAAAGCAAGCTGGTTATGTGTGATTATGCATCCGCGGGTAATGAGTTCAGTGAATCAAATCTATTCAGGGTTTGGCTGCCCCAGCCATTATTCATGGAACAAGCGTTTCCGGAAGGGACTTGGCATATTCTCGTTCATTCCGAGGATCGGCCAGAGATTCCCGACGGAACACGGCAACTGAAACAAACGGGATTATTGAGTTTGTAGTCTTGGAATTTGATATATGCAGGAATTAAATGGAACATCGAGAAACGTGGAGAAAGGTAAGAGACAAGGATTCAAATCCTCTCAACCTACTTCTACGATTAGTTTGAGATTAGATTGCAATGACTCATAAGAATTTCTAAATAAAGACATCGGGTTGAGTACACATTGTCAAAAAATTCGACAATACCGGGGAGGATCTCGAGGACTTGATCTCAATCGGCACGATTGGATTGATCAAGGCAATCGAGAGCTTCCAAACCGGAAAAGGCACGAAGCTCGCGACGTTCGCGGCTCGTTGTATCGAGAATGAAATACTTATGCATCTGCGGTCTTTGAAGAAGACTCGGAAGGACGTTTCTTTGCATGACCCAATTGGTACGGATAAGGAAGGCAACGAAATTACGTTAATCGATATCCTCGGTACCGAAGCGGACGATATTGTGGATAAGGTGCAGCTGAAGATTGAGAAGAGCAAAATATATAAAAATCTGGATATATTCGATGACCGCGAGAAGGAAGTTGTCATTGGCCGCTTTGGGCTGGAACATGGCGGGGATGAGCGGACGCAGCGGGAGATTGCTAAGGAGCTGGGGATCTCGCGGAGTTATGTTTCGCGGATTGAGAAGAGGGCGCTGATGAAGCTTTATCATGAGTTTTATAAGGCGAAGAAGTGATACTATGGGCATGGACCATATCAATGGAAGCGATGAGGTCATGGGTTCGATCCCCCTAATCTCCACCGAACATGAACCGACGACCATAACTCTTGCGTGGTCAAGACCCCATTTAGCGGACAATGAAAAAACACCTAAGCAGCATGCTGGCGCCGATAAGCAATCGGCGTCAGTTTTTTGGTTTTCTTTACGGTCTAGACTCGTTAAAAATGTGATATTCATATCAATTCGCCTTTATGCATCTTCGTTACTTCGTATTTGGCCTCAGATGTGACGATTCTCGTCGATATATTCCTCTTGCCCACCACGTCGGTCCATAAAGCCAAACTCGCCTAACTTCCGATACGTCCTTATCCACACTTTCACCTGACATATGTCTGCTATCCCTAGCACTCCACAACGTGGAGTCTGACTGCTTCCAATCGCAAACTCATCGTAAATCGTTTGAACTTCTGTCTCTTTACCGGCATAAAAAATGCACCCCTAGCATTTCATCGGATAAACCAGGCGTTTAATCCAATGTCTATTCTAAAGGGTGCACTTCAATTCATTATGAAAGAATATCGGTCTTTTTTAGGCTGGAAATAAAATATGAGTGTCTAGTTTAGAACCTAAACGAATGATTTATTAAGGGTTTGCGGCTGAGGAAGGTCAGCCCAGGTACGGTTTTCGCCATTGAACTGTGGCAGCCATGGTGCTAGTGCATCCAGCATTTCGTCAACCATGCTCCATACCTGCTCGGTGCTGCAGATTGCTGCTGTTAACGGATCGTGCAGAACGGCCTGCTTCACCAGTTCGCGATTACCGGTTAAAGCAGCTTCTACGGCCATCTCCTGAACGCTGATGCTGGCACGGCAGGTAGCCGCGCAAGCAAGCGGGAGATCTCCAATCCAGGTAGGCGCAATACCGTTCCGGTCTACGTAACAGGGAATTTCAATCGTACTGTGATCCGGCAGGTTAGTGATTAGTCCCTTATTCTCAATGTTAAAGTTGCCACGGTATACCCGGCCGGTCTCCAGTGCCTCAATAATGTATGAACCGTGTTCCTCCGAACGCTGGCCGAGCGGAATAGACTCTAATTCCCCGTTTAACCACTTCGGATACATCGCTTTATAATCCTCCAGACGGGTCCGGCAATGCTCCAAATATCCCGCGGTTACCCCGCCAATCCATTCTTTGTCGTTAATCCACTTGTCCATGTCAGCCGATTTCTTGCGGTACCACGGCAAATATTCGCTTAAATGCCCGTTTGATTCGGTGGAATAATAGCCGAACCGTCTAAGGACGTCTATACGACAGGGTTCAGTTTGCGGAAGTGTCGGATGGTTCTCGAACGCTTCGAGCAGCCTTGGCAGCATATCTTGCCCCTTATGGGTAAGTTTGACGAACCATGTCTGATGGTTGATACCGGCGCAAACCTGATCCAATTCCTCCTGCGGTAGCCCCAGCGCTTCGGCGATTTGCTCATGGCCGTGCTGCACGCCATGGCATAAACCGACGACTCGGACACCGCCCGCGCGGCGAACGGCCCAGGTGTTCATGGCCATAGGATTCGAGTAATTGAGCAGCAGTGCATCGGGAGCCAGCTCTCGCATGTCGCGGGCAATGTCAAGCAGTACCGGAATCGTGCGGAGTGCGAAGAAGATGCCTCCAGGCCCCAATGTATCCCCTACGCATTGCTCGACACCGTATTTTAAAGGAATTTCAATATCGTGTCGGTAAGCCTCAAGCCCCCCTACGCGAGCTAGGCAAATAACATAATCAGCATCCTTAATCGCTTCTCTTTGGTCTAGCGTAGGCACTAGTGTGACCGCCTTCAATCCATTGATATCTAGCATATGCCGACTGAGCGTTGTAACCATGTCTAGATTTTCCTTATCAATGTCCATTAACCGGAATTCGGTATCACGGAACTCCGGAACGGCCATGAGATCCATAATTAGTCTGCGGGTAAAACCGATACTGCCTGCGCCAATCATTGCTATTTTCAACATTTGCAAACACCTCCGTATAAAATAATTGCTCTATAATTCCTTTCGGGAATAATCATAGATCCATATATGAAGGGAGTAAATAGCAATATCTTTTCACCATAGTCTAACAATATTGCTCATTAATCAGAGAGTGTTGCCATTCCAATTAATCGATGAAGAGATGGTTAGCCGGAATGTCGTCGTCCGTGTTTTCTCTGAATTGCTGCGGAGAATCTCCCATCATCCTGCGGAATACTTTGCCGAAATAGCTGCTGTTATCGAATCCGGTGGCGGCGGCAATCGAAGCTACGGATTGATTAGTTTGACGAAGCAGCTTGGAGGCTTCCTCAATGCGAATTTTGGTCAGTTGGTAAATAGGGGTCACGCCGGTGCTCTTGACGAAAAGTCTGCAAAAATGATATTTGGAGGTGCCCGCCGCCTCTGCGATTTCTTCCAGCGTAAGGAACCTGTGATATTGGCCTTCCATAAATTTTATTGCTGCGGCTACCGAAGCAGGAATGGGTTGACCAGCTTCAGGTTTGCCATCGATAATTCGGTGGCAGGCGACAATCCATTCATAGAGGCGGACGGAGATATCGTATTTATCCTGCAGCGTCTTCTCGTTGGCGCTCTGCATCATCTCCCAAAGCAAGGCGATCGGCTGTGCATTCGGTTTTAAGGAAATGACAGGTCCGTTGGTTTCGATGATTTTGTTCCAATGGGCAAAAACATGCGAGCCTGTCGCGGTTAAAAATATGAATTCCCAAGGCGTTTTGGATTCTGAACGGTAGTAATAATGATGATTGCCCGGAATTCGAACAAAAAAACCGTGGTTCTTCGGCACGGTGTAATGTTTGCCGTCGTATACCAAGTGTCCTTCTCCCGAGAGTGTATATTGAAAAACCACAAACTTATCGTCACGCGCCAATCCGTTCCAGCTATAGCTTTCGTTCACGGTGCTTTCCCAGCCGATTGTTCGAATAGCCATTAAAGGATTGGATTGATCGGAATAGCGAAATCCGAAGTTTGTTCTAAGCAAAATAATACTACCTCCTTCTCAATATTTTTCTATTGAATTCAGCGCTAATATGCCGTAAATTCGGAATGAAGATGAAAGTTGATTGTTAATATTGTACTACACGAAACATATGAATGCTTTTAAAAAATGCCAGAGGTGATGATAGACATGCCGCTTATTGATATGCCGCTCGATCAATTGAAGACCTATAGAGGGAGTAATCCGCGCCCTTCGGATTTTAACGTATATTGGGATAATGCGCTTAAGGAGATGAGAGCGCTGGATCCGCAGCTCGAGCTCGTCGAAAGCGAGTTTCAGGTTCCGTATGCGGACTGCTTTCACCTTTATTTTACGGGTGCGGGAGGGGCTCGGATTCATGCCAAATATGTAAGGCCAAAGCATGCGGTTAAGCCTCATCCCGCGATTTTGCAATTTCACGGCTACGCGCATCATTCCGGCGATTGGGCGGATAAACTCATTTACGCGTCCCTAGGCTTTTCCATCGTAGCAATGGATTGCAGGGGACAAGGCGGGCTGTCTGAGGATATAGGAGGCGTGAAGGGAACGACCTTTAAGGGACATCTCATTCGCGGATTGGATGATCATCCCGACCGGTTGCTGTTCCGTGATATCTACCTCGATACGGCCCAATTGGCCGGTATCGTCATGGCGTTGCCGGAAGTAGATGCGAGCCGTGTTGGCGCGACCGGAGGTTCGCAAGGCGGCGGGCTTGCGCTGGCATGCGGAGCGTTGGAGCCCAGGCTGAATCGGATTGCAGCTAGCGTGCCGTTTTTGAGCGATTATAAGCGGGTATGGGAAATGGATCTGGCAAGGGATGCTTATGAGGAAATAAGAACCTTTTTTCGTCATCACGACCCTCAGCATCTTAGGGAAGAAGAAATATTTACGAGACTTGGCTACATTGATGTCCAGCATTTGGCGGAGCGAATCCGTGGCGAGGTTATGATGGGCGTCGGTCTGCTGGATACGGTATGCCCTCCTTCTACACAGTTCGCTGCTTACAATAAGATTGTCTCAAAAAAGCAATTGGAGATTTATCCGGATTTCGTGCATGAGCGGTTACCCGGCTTCGAGGATCAAGTGATCCGTTTTATGCTTGAGATGTAAGAGGGGCTTATTGCCTCTCTTTTTGTTGTCTGACGGAAGACGGACGAGGTATGATTTAGTTAGCGAACTACGAGGGGGAAACCTGATGATAAAATTAATGAAATCGCTTACAATTTATCCGAAGCTCGTCTTGTCCTTTTTGCTTATGATCATTCCCATCTACGTTTCCAGCCTCATGATGAATCAATCCGGCCAAGACGTCGTTCAGAAACAAATATCCGAGTCAATGGCCTCTCGCGTCCACTTTTACATGACGTCCCTTGAAACCGAGCTAGCTCGGTTGACGAGGCTAAAGCTGGAATATGTGAACGACGATGACCTGTTGACGCTGGGGACGGTAGCGGAAAGACTGAATGATTTTGAACGTTCCCGTACGATACTAGCGGTGAAAAACAAACTCTACTTGCTCAAAAGCTCCAGCCCTTTCGTAAAGAACGTGCAGCTCTATATACCGGCTCTGGGTAGGAGCATAAATGCAAACAATTACGATGACACGATTCCGGAGGAAGAACTGAATGCCATTCTCGATCCGGTCAATATGAACTCCCCGATCTTCAGCCTACAGAACAAACTGCTTCTAAGCGGAGTATATCCGGATGCGGTATACGTGAATCGACAGCCTGTGTTGGCCATGGAGATCGAGCTTTCCTTGCCAGAGATTGAACGAACGCTCTCCAGCATGGCTGGCGGCGAACAAGGTGGAGGAGCAGCGTGGGTGAACGCCGATCTTCGGTGGCAAGTTTCTTCCGGCATTGAGGGGAAGCTGCTGGAGGAGTTTACCGATACGCTTCGGTCACAGCATGAAGAAGCACAGAAAGATCCAGGACAATTCATGTTGGACTTGAATGGCATCTCTTATTTCGTCGCGCATGAGTATTCATCCGTGCTGGATACGACGCTTGCTGTATTCGTTCCGGCGAAGACGGTGCTTCAGCCGCTCAACAAGCATCGCGACTGGATATGGATTGTCTCTTTCGTTTCCTTGCTGTTAACCGTTATTTTCTCGTATTGGATACACAGGCTTATTCATAAGCCCATCAAGCGGTTGATCGGATCATTTCGCAAGGTCGAGAAAGGTGACCTGAGCGTGAGGATCTATCATCGGAACCAAGACGAGTTTCATTATCTATACAATCAATACAACAATATGCTTGAGCGCATACAAGTGCTGGTTCATGAGGTATATGAGCAGCAAATTCGGTCCCAGCAATCTGAGCTAAAGCAGCTGCAATCGCAGATTAACCCTCATTTTTTTTATAATAGTTTCTTTATTCTGCAGGGGCTCGTGAGGATGAGAGAACATGAACTGGCGGATCGGATGTTCCATTATCTAGGAAGCTACTTCCAGTTCATTACCCGCAGCGGGGCGGAAAGCGTTCCGCTCATAATGGAGATGAGGCATGCCGTTTCCTATGTTGAAATTCAGAAGATCCGCTTCTCCGGTACGGTTGAGGTTGAGCTTGGCGAGGTGCCGGAAGCATGGGAGAGAGTCATGGTTCCGCGCCTAATCGTGCAGCCATTAATTGAAAATGCCTATATGTATGGGCTCGAGAACAAAATCAACGGCGGAAAGCTGCGAATTCGGTTTCGCGAAGCCACAGAGATCGAGCTGCATATCGAAGTGGAGGATAACGGCGATTCACTGGACGAGGAACAATTGATTCGTTTGCAGAAATCGCTAGCTTCCTCGGACCGTGCCATGGAGACGACCGGAATACTTAACGTGCATCGCAGGCTGCAATTGAAATTTGGGCAGAATTGCGGTTTAAGCGTTTCGCGAAGTGAGTTGGGCGGACTAAAGACACAGATCGCCATTCGTAGATTGAAGGAGGATTAAATATGCTTAGGCTGTTAATTGTCGATAATGAGCGATTGATCGTGGAGAGCCTGCTGGATTTGTTCAGCCAATCAGGCAAGCTGGAAATGGAAGTATTCGGTGCCTATTCCGGCGCGGAGGCTTTGGCTGCGCTCGGCCGAATGAAAGTGGATATCGTTCTTTCTGATATTCGAATGCCGGGAATGGATGGCCTCGAGCTGCAAAAGGAGATTGTCAGGCAATGGCCTTGGTGCAAAATCATATTTTTGAGCGGTTATGACGACTTTGATTATATTCAACAGGTGCTGCGCAACGGCGGCGTGGACTACCTTCTGAAAACGGAAGGCCATGATGCCATTCTACGGTCGGTAGAGCGGGCTGCTGCTCTATTGTTTGAGGCAGTGGAATCCAAGCAGTTGATTCGCAATGCGGAGCGCCAAATAAAACTTGCGAGGCCTTTGCTTCTGAATAGCTACATGCTGGATGTCATTCAAGGAGACTCGGATTCGCTTAGGAAGCTGGAGCAAAGATTCGTAGAACTTCAAGTCCCGCTTAGCTCGAAGGGCAAGGTACTGCTAGTTATCGGGCGTGTAGACGACTGGCGTGATGAGTTTAGCAACGGGGATAGGGATCTTATGCTGTATGCGATCCAGAACATAGCCGAAGAATATTTCGGGAAATCGACAAATTGCTTAACGGTGAGTTACGAGAGAAATAAGCTGCTATTGATTCTTCAACCGCTGGATCGCGGCGAAGCAGAGAACTGGACGGTCCGATTCGTCCAAGGCACAATCGATACGATTCAAATGGCTTGCAAGCAGCTTCTTAAGCTGTGCGTTTCATTTGCAGCGGCTGGAGAAATGAGGTCGTGGGAACGAGCCCCGGAGCAGTTTAGTGCATTGAAACGATTGCTCGGCCGGGGACTAGGCATGGGCAAAGAGCTGATTTTGTTGGATGGGCAAGGCTCCAAAGGGGGGGCCCCGGAAACGGAGGTCCAAACTCATGAGGTCCGCAGCCAGCTGGAGAAGCTCGGTACATTAGCGGTCTATTTGGAAAATGGGCAAAGACAACATTTCCACACAGAGTACAGCAAACTCATGGGAGTGGTTCGAGGAGCCATGAAAACGGATGACTCTCTAAAGCTGGAAATTTATTACTCTCTCGTTTCTCTCTTCCTGTCCTATATGAACCGCTGGGGCTTGCATGCCGAAATAAGCGCGACGATGGATATGAGCAAGCTGGCAAGGTACGATGCGCATCGCTCCTGGGACGAAGCGGATGACTATCTGTCGCTGCTGTCGGAGAGGTTGTTCGAGCAGAAGCATAACGACCAGATTTACCAGGAAGACGATTTAATCAAGCATGTTCAATTGTACGTGGAGCATAATCTCGCAGGCGATTTGTCTTTAACCCGCATTGGCGAGGTCGTGGGCTACAATCCTTATTATTTAACGAGGCTATATAAACGAATCACGAACGAATCGCTGACCGATTTCATAACGGACGCTCGGCTCGCGAGGGCGCAAAAGCTGCTAGCGCAAGGGCAGATGATCGTTCAGGATATTTCCAAAGCGATCGGCTTCATGACGGAGCAATCCTTCTACCGTTTTTTTAAGAAAGAAACGAATTTGACTCCCCAGGAGTATAGGGACCGGCATGAGATATCCAAAAAGGATAATCGAAAGTGAAAATCGGCGAGTAGAGAGCACGGATTTGAAGCGCCTATAATTAGGCTAGCAGAGCGGGATGAAGCATCTGTATATGATCATAGGGGGTAAGCATATGAAACAAAAGAGCTTTAGTATGCTGTTGACAAGCGTGCTGGTGTTTACGCTTGTTCTTACGGCCTGCAGTAACGGAGCGAATGAAAAGCCGGCGAACACGGATGGAGCGTCGCAGCCGGGTGAATCCCAGGGAGAATCTTTAGAAAAAGGAGATCCGTTCGAGAAATACGATCCGCCCGTGGAGCTTCATATCGCACGTCCAGTGGATCAAACGTGGACATATCCGCAAGGCGACAGTATCGACAATAATGTTTGGTACCGGGAGTATGAGAGTCTGCTTGGCATAAAGGTTGTGCATGACTGGACGGCTCTTGCCAGCGAATATAACCGAAAGCTGAACGTGTCGATCGCATCGGGGAGCTTGCCGGAGGTGTTCTCTGTATCAGCGAGCCAACTGAAGCAGCTGGCGGACGCTGGTCAATTGGAGGATTTGACGGGAGCTTATGAGAAGTATGCTTCCGACCATACGAAGGAGCTTCAAATGGGAGATGGAGGTGCTGCGCTCGCTTCGGCTACGTTCGGAGGCAAGCTGCTTGCCATTCCGGTCGTAAATGCCCCGATCTATGAGCCGAACCTGCTGTGGGTGCGAACGGATTGGTTAGAAAAACTTAACTTGCCCGAGCCTAAAACGATTGAGGATGTATTTGCAATATCGGAAGCGTTTACAAATAAGGACCCAGACGAGAATAGCAAGAATGATACGTTTGGCATAGCGATTAACAATTATTTGTACGGCCCGATTACGTCCATTACCGGGTTCTCCAACGCCTATCATGCCTATCCCCAAACCTGGATAAAAGACGACGGCGGCAAGGTGAGCTATGGCTCCGTTCAGCCAGAGATGAAGCAAGTGCTTGCCAAGCTGCAGGAAATGTATAAAGGCGGGCAGCTGGATCGGGAATTCGGCGTAAAGGACGGCAACAAAGTGGCAGAAGACATTGCCGCCAACAAGTTTGGCATGGCATTTGGAGCGAATTGGAATCCGTATGTGTTCTACGATGCCGTTAAGAAAAACCCGGGTATGGAATGGAAACCATATCCTGTGCCATCAATAGACGAGATGCCGACGAAGGCAAGCGCAGGATTCTCGGCCAGCGGATATGTCGTCGTACGCAAAGGGTTCAAGCATCCGGAAGCGGTCGTCAAAATGTTGAACCTGCACGAAGAAGTCGTTCATGGATCAAGAAGGAACGAAGGCAAATTTATTACGGTTGAAGAGGGCGGGGAACGAATCAACACCTCTAGGCTCTCGATCGTTCAATCAGGCGTGTCCAATCAAGGCGTGCTGGATTCACTCGCGCTGCTGCGGGAAGCCATCAAAAACGAGGACGAGAGCCTGCTGAAAGATGCGCTGACGGAAACGGATAAATACGGTCCTACCGTTGATTATCTGAAGACCGGCAATATGGAAAATTGGGCAGTTGCGCACCAATACTTCGGCTTTGAGGCCACTATGGATAACTATACCGGCGACAGACTGCTGATGACGGCTTTCGGAGGGCAGACGCAGACCATGACGGATAAGTGGGCTACGCTCGACAAGCTGGAGAAAGAAACGTTTACCAAAATCATTATGGGAGCTGCATCGGTTGACGAATTTGATACCTTCGTCGAGGACTGGAACAAGCTTGGCGGAGAGCAGATTCTGCAAGAAATCAATGACTGGTTATCCTCGCAGAAGCAATAAGCAGGAGAAATAGATTGAGGTTTGGCGAAGGGGAAGATGGAGGATTGTCATCCTCCCCTTCAAACGTTTGGAAGGGTGGTGCACAGAGAGAAATGAAAGCTGCGAAATGGATGCGGGAGCTGCCGTTGCATCTGCTGCTGTTGCCGGGGCTTGTCCTGGTTCTTATTTATTGTTATGTCCCCATGTTGGGGGTAGTTATCGCTTTCCAAAAGTTTACGATATTCAGCGGTTGGTTCGGTTCTCCTTGGATCGGATTTGACAATTTTAAATTTGTGCTGGATATGCCGAACACGGGGCAAGTAGTATGGAATACGATTTTCATCGCCTGTATGAAGATCATTGCAGGATTATTCGTGCCGATCCTCATTGCGATATTGTTAAATGAGGTTACCCGTTCATCCATCAAACGGGGGGTACAAACGCTCATCTATCTGCCCCATTTCTTGTCATGGGTCATTCTCGGAGGCATTCTGATCGATCTGTTGTCCCCGTCAGAAGGGATCGTGAACGCGCTCCTGGGCAAGCTCGGGGTAGAACCCATATTCTTTCTGGCAGATAACCGATGGTTTCCGGCGGTGCTCATTTTCTCGGACGTTTGGAAGGAGTTTGGCTTCAGCACCATTGTGTATTTAGCGGCGATTACGAGCGTCAATCCAACGCTCTACGAAGCAGCAGTCATGGATGGAGCGAACAGATGGAAGCAGACCCTGCATATTACGCTGCCCGGCATGATGCCGATTATCGTCCTTATGGTGACCTTGAGCCTTGGAAATGTGCTGAATGCGGGGTTTGACCAAGTATTCAATCTTTCTAATC
The DNA here is from genome assembly GCF_052115165.1 of Paenibacillus sp. 2TAB23. NCBI lineage: Bacteria > Bacillati > Bacillota > Bacilli > Caryophanales > Paenibacillaceae > Paenibacillus > Paenibacillus sp. 2TAB23. The sequence continues at coordinate 296,691 of NZ_JBFRGD010000006.1, read as the reverse complement.
CGCTCGTATATGAGAGCGGTGATATTTTGGATACGATGATCTACCGGATCGCGTTTAACGATGCACAGTACGGAGTAGCAACGGCTGTAGGCTTGTTTAAGTCCGTCGTTTCCTTTCTGCTGATTTCGGTGTCCTACTGGCTGGCTTACCGGTTCGCGAATTACCGAATTTTCTAGAGAGGAGAGACCCAAAGTGCAGCATATTTCCTGGAGCAGACGCCTGTTCCTAGCCGTAAATTCATCGTTTCTGATTTTTTTGGCTTTCCTATGCTTTCTTCCGTTGATTCACGTGATGGCGGTTTCCTTTAGCGACAGCGCCGCGGTAGCTGCCGGACAGGTAACCTTCTGGCCGGTCGACTTCTCGCTTAAGTCTTACGATTTCATTATAAGCCGGCCGGAATTTATCCGTTCGCTTGGTATCACCGTCGAGAGAGTGGTGCTTGGCACCTTTATTAATATGATGCTGACGATCATGATCGCCTACCCCTTGTCCAAGGAAGCGAGGTCGTTTCGCTTCCGTACGGGCTATGTCTGGATTTTCGTATTTACGATTCTGTTCAGTGGCGGCCTGGTACCTTGGTATATGACCATCAAAAATACTGGGCTGCTGGATTCGATCTGGGCGCTCGTCATTCCTGGTGCCGTTCCCGTGTTTAACGTCATTCTGCTGCTCAATTTCTTCCGTGGACTTCCCAAAGAGCTTGAGGAATCCTGCTTTATAGACGGAGCGGGACATGTAAGAACCTTGTGGAGCATCTATGTGCCTTTGTCCCTGCCCGGGCTTGCGACCGTTGGATTGTTTACAATCGTCGGGCATTGGAATGGTTGGTTCGACGGCCTTATTCTCATGAATAAACCGGAGCATTACCCCTTATCGTCCTATTTGCAGACGATCATTATCAATTTCGATTTCTCGCAGGTGAAGCAGGAGGATATCCACAAGCTGTCGCAAATATCCACGCGCACATCCAAGGCGGCGCAAATTATTGTAGGTGCCTTGCCGATATTGCTGGTTTACCCTTTTTTGCAAAAGTACTTTGTCAAAGGAATCGTGTTAGGGAGCGTGAAGGAATAGCATGGGTAATTTCTTTTATAAACCGGAGGATGGCTGGCTGGCTGATGTCATACCGTTTCATGAAGACGGGGAGTTCAAGCTGCTTTATTTGAAGGATTGGCGGGATAAGGAAACGTTTGGCGAAGGCACGCCGTGGTTTCTGATTGGCACGAAGGATTTTGTCACCTATACGGAGTATGGCGAGGTGCTTCCAAGAGGAGGGGAAACGGAGCAGGACCTCTATATCTATACGGGATGTCTGCTGAAAGTCGGCGAGGTGTACCATATTTTCTATACCGGCAACAATTTTCATTATCCGTCTCAAGGCAAGAAGCAGCAGGCGGTTATGCATGCGGTCAGCAGCGATATGATTCATTGGGAGAAAATACCCGAAGATGCTTTTTATGCGCCTGCGGACCGGTATGAGGAGCATGATTGGCGAGATCCATTCGTGTTCTGGAATGAAGAAGCGGGTGAATATTGGATGCTGCTGGCCGCCCGGTTAAAGGAGGGGCCTTCCAAACGCCGCGGCTGCGTTGCTTTATGCGCCTCGAAGGATTTGAAGAGCTGGGAGGTTAGGGAGCCGTTCTGGGCTCCTTCCTTGTACACGACGCACGAATGCCCGGAACTGTTCAAGATCGGGAAATGGTGGTATCTGGTCTATTCCACATTCTCCGACCGCACGGTGACCCATTACCGCATGAGCGAGTCGCTGCAGGGCCCGTGGATTGCGCCAGAGAACGATGGCTTTGACACTCGGGCCTTCTACGCGGCTAAGACGTGGACCGACGGAGAGAGGCGATACGCATTCGGATGGAATCCGACGAGAGAAGGGGAACATGATGGCGGGACTTGGCAGTGGGGAGGCAGTCTTGTCGTTCACGAAATCGTTCAGCAAGGCGACGGAACCTTGCTGGTAAAGGTGCCTGAAACCGTAAATGCGGCATGGACCCGTGAGAGGCCATTCTCTTTCACGGAAGCTCTTGGCCGCTGGGAGTTGGAAGGGGCAAGAGCCGCTGCCGAGGCTGAGGACTCCTTTGCCTGCGCCTATGCCGGAGTACTGCCCACGCAATGCAAACTCACGGTGAATGTTGCATTTGGCGCGAACACACGCGGCTGCGGAATTATTGTGCGGGCGGACGAACAGCTGGAGCAGGGCTATATGATTCGGCTGGAGCCGGGAAGGAACCGAATTGTGCTGGATCAGTGGCCAAGAAAGGGGGATGTTCCTTACGTCGTCGGCATGGAAAGGCCGGTGGAGCTCGTGCCGGGCACCGATTACGAACTTCGCGTGTTTCTTGACGGAACGGTGTGCGTGGTTTACGTGAACGATGCGATTGCTTTGAGTACGCGGTTATACGATTGTCAGAAAGGGGGGTGGGGAGTATTCGTTAGCGAGGGAAGCGCTAGCTTCCAGACAAGGTTGCTTGAGTCTTAACGACGGAGAAGCAGGTATCAGGAGAGGGGATTCATAATGAAATTTCATGTCAAAAGGCAATTGGTGGCATGCATGGCATTTATCCTTGTATTCGGCATGCTAAATGGATTCGCTTCCGCCAACAGTGCGCTAGTCACTTTGAATGCAAGCACAGGCGCCATCAACTTCACTTACGGAAGCGTCGGCTTGGCACTTGGCAATAGCAGCCCGTTAACGGGCATTCGTCACCTGTCTTTAACGAATTTGTGGAATAACTCCTCTGCTTCCAGCTCGGCTATCAAGAAAGGGCATACGACCTTCGGGCAAACCTGGGGAGCCGGTTCCAGCAGAGCAGAATTAGAAACGACCGTTGCTGCGAAGTATGACGGCACGCTTACCGTCAGCCAACATGCGGATTCAGCAGCGCAGGGGATTTCGGGTATTCAATGGGGACTCATTGTGCCCGATACGTATGATTTGATTATTCCCGTATTGGGGGGCATTCGCCTTACGGCGGAATCGCCCGATGCTGCCTATGGCTTCCAGCAGTTCGACTATCCCAACATATGGGAAGCGCAGATGTTTATTATTCAGGGCGAGGAAGGCGGCATGCTCGTGCATGCCAACGACGATGCCCGTTTTTTCAAGACACTGCACGTCAAGCATGAAAACGGGAATTTCTACGTGGGTATGGAAACGCACAGTCCCGCGCCATTCCAAGAAACGACCCGATCGGTATCTACCGATTGGCGGCTCCGGGCATATGAAGGAGATTGGGTGAATGGCGCAACGAAGTACCGCGAGTGGGCGGACAAGAAGTTTGATCTGTCCAAGCTGGCGCGTCTTCAGCCGGAATGGGCGAAGGATATCGCGTTCACCGTTCTGACGGACTTAGAGGACGAACCGCTGCTAGAGTCATTGGCGCAACAGGTAAATGCTGAACAAACGCTCCTTGTCGTACCTGGCTGGCGATCCGATCCCTACGATGTCAATTTCCCGAACTATTCACCAAAACCGGACATTGCGGATAAAATCGATGCCGCACAAGCGCTAGGCTTCAAGGTCATGCTCTATGTCAATATTTTTGGCGTGACTCCTAGCAATCCTGCGTATGCAACGATGCAGCCTTATCAGGTTAAGGATCCGTTTACGCTTGATCCGATTTATTCGGAGTACACCGCGGGATCGGAGCAGATTAAATTCGCACAAATTAATCCGGCATCGCAAGTCTGGCGCGATCTGTTTGTCGGCAAAATGGTCGATCTCGTCCAAGAGGTAGGTCCCGATGCGATCCATCTGGATCAATCGCTGCTGATGTATAATGACGCCAACGGCTTGTTGGACGGCAAGAACATGATGGAAGGGAATATTGCCCTTCATAAGGAATTAAGAGAAGAGCTGCCGACGAATATTGCGCTGGGTGGGGAGAGCCTGAATGAAATTACGACGCGGTACGAGGCCTTCGCGCAGCGCCACGCTTATGGCATTTTTGCTCCAACGGGTACGTGGGATACGAACAAGATCGACCAAGTCGTCCCGGCGAGCTCGGCTATTTTCGCTCCTTACACAACGATCTACGGTCATCCCGATCATGCAAACCCGTTGACCGAGGACTATTTTATCGCTTGGCATAAGGTTGTCCAGAACCGTCTGGGTGCCATTCCCATGCTTTCAAGGCCTAACTATGACCAAGTCGCGAATGCATCGCCACTCATGGAGCAGTTTCTGGATGAGGTTCGCTGGTACCAAGCCGAGAAGCCGGCTGCGGATTTTACGAGTTGGTCGGATACGACGTTGTTTGCGTTCCGAACAGCCGATGGAGAAGCAGCCAAATATGAAAGAGATGCGTTTGGCGAGAAGCTAACCGATTACAGCTTGGGAGCACCCGCTGTAGGAGAGGACGTGCTTCGCTATTTATACGGCAACGAAACCGTCGAGCTTCCTGGCCGGATTCCGGATTGGTATCTCTATGACTCTACGAAGCTGTTCGGCCTGAATCCGGAAAAAACATATCTTTACAGCAAAGAGGCCCGAGACCCCAATGCGTTCCATGTCTATGAATGGCCGTCCGACGTAGCGATGAAGCGGCTATCTCTCAAAACGAGCCATGCCGTATTATCGCTGGAGGACAAACAGCAGCCAGCCACCATCGACTTTCTCAATTATTCGGGCCCGATTCGCGCAGGCGAAAAGCTCGGCGACGGTACTGTTCATGAAACAAGCGCGCCTTTCTCGTCTGAAAACGGGTTTTCCCATACGTTTCCACAAGGCGGAACCGTGCAGCACTGGGGAGACCGAATGCTTGCCCATCCTCCTTATTCGGGGCAATGGCAAGGAGGACATACGTGGTTGGAATTTGACGTGCTGCTTCCAGAAGATCGTACGTCCGTATTTAAGACGGGTGTTCAGCTAGGCTCCGAGCAGAATGTGCTAAGCAGCGACGGCGTAACCTTCAAAGCGTTCGCTTGGGAGAAAGCAGCTCCGGCTGCGACGCGTCCCGTTCTAAGCGAGGAACAATTCAGCAGAAGCGCGTCTCCTATATCCGTGGAGCTGGATTTAGCTTCATTCGCAGGCAAGGAAGTTACGATCCGGCTGGAGACACATCCAGGCACCACCGTAGACAACGACTCGGCCGTATGGGTAACTCCGCGCGTCGTGATTGATCCTGTGGCAGGTACTGCACGTACCGTAAATCTGAAGCTAGTGAGCCCCCAGACGATTACATCCGTGGAATCGTTATCGGGCTTGGCTCAGTATACGGATCTTGGCAATCATCGTTACCAGGTTACGGCTCCTGCTACCGATATGCTGTATCTCATTTACGGAACTGCAGCACCGGTACAGCTTCCGCTTGCTTTGTCCGATGAACCTTTCGATTCGAGTCTCCTGTTCGAGAATGGAACGGAAGGAGCGCCGCAAGGTCCTTTCGGAGGAAGTGCCGGTGAAGGCTCGGTGCTAGGTATCGAAAAGCAGGGACTGGACGCCCACCCGCCTCAGCGGGGGCAGACGCATATCGACTACGCTTTAACGCTTCCGGCAGGCGTTGATACCAAGATTAGCGGATATATCGGAATCAAGGACGGCGCGGATGATTCGCAGGGAGTCGGCTTCCGTATTGCGGTAAACGGGCATGTGTTATGGTCGGAGGACCTTATGCCTGGAGGGGCATGGACGCCGTTTAGCCTTGCTTTGGACGATTATGCTGGAAAGTCCGTTGTCATGACCCTGATTACGGACTCCCTTGGGGATTACGGATATGATTGGGCTTTCTGGGGAGAACCAACGCTTAGTCTGAATTAGTCGCAGTTTGCATTTAATCAAACCGCAGCAAATGCGTTACAAGCAGTGATATCAGACTTGCTCTGACATCACTGCTTATTTCGTTACGGGGTAGCACTCAAAAAAAGAAACATTCCCGATATTGCAGCTTGGCTGCGCATCCTGGAATGTTTCTTTTTCAAACTTATAAGGTGGAAATTGCTCGCGAAAGAGCTTTGTATTTCTCATACCGCTCCTGATAGAGGGACGTATTAGGCTCACTTGGGTAAAACACTCGAAGCGGTTTGACCAGTACGTTCACTGCTTCCTCATAAGACTGGTAAACGCCGGAAGCTTTTCCTGCAAGAATGATGTTGCCCATCGTACCAGCTTCGCTAACGTTTAATCTCTCTACCGGACAATTCATGATGTCTGCCTTGATCTGCAGCCACTCGTCGGATTTAGCTCCGCCGCCTACCGCACGCAGCGTCTCAATAGGAATGCCTGCTTCCGCGAGGCATTCAAGGTTGTAGCGCATTTCGTACGTAACCCCCTCCATTAATGCCCGGTACAGATGGGTGGAATCTGTATCAAACGACAATCCATAAATCGTGCCCTTGGCTTCGGGATTCATGTAAGGCGTACCCGATCCGGCAAAATGAGGAATTACGAGCAAATCGGTAGGCGATTCGGCAGATGTTGAATTCAAATAGTCGTAAACGTTAATGCCTAATTTGCGGGCTTCGGCTTCGGCGATTTGACCGAACTTGTCCCGGTACCACCGAATAAGGGAACCGCCGGTAAAATTGAAGGCGTACGTCAAATAGAGACCTTCAATAACATGCGGTGCGCAATTGAATTGATACTGGAGCATCTTGGTATCCAGAATCGGTGAAGTATAGGCAGGCGTAATGCATTCCACGGTTCCAATGCCGTCCACCGCATGGTTGTTATGTAGAATGCCTGCACCGAGAGCGGCACAGGCTTGATCATGGCCACCTGCTACTACTAACGTTTCTGAACGGAAACCTAGCGCTTGCCTTATTTCATTGCGAACGGAGCCAATGATTCGGCCAGACTGAATGAGGTCAGGAAATTTGCCTACTTCAATTCCGGCGGCGTCAAACATTTCAGAGTCCCATTCTTTTTTGGACACATTAAAAGCCATAGTACGGGAGGCCAAGGTGTAGTCCGTAACGGAAATACCCGTGAGTAAAAATGCGATGAAATCGCCAAACGGCATGAATTTCCATGCTTTTTGGTAAATCTCAGGCTGGTATTGTTTGATCCACATGACCTTTGGGAGGGAGAACATCGGATGCAAGGGGACTCCCGTAAGCTCCATCGTCCGTTCCCTTCCGATTTTTTGTTCAATGATTGCAGCTTGCTCTATACCTCTTGGATCCGTATACAAAATGGCATTGCTTAATACATGTCCATCATGGTCAACGGGAACAACCGTCTCGCCCAAGGAAGAAATGCTAAGGGCGCGAACATTGATGCCGGGAACGGCTAAGAGCGCATCTGCGATAACCCGTTTGACGGATTCCCAGACTCGTTCTGGATTTAGCTCGTAATCTCCCGGTTTGGGCTGTTCCAAAGGGTATTCCATATACGCTGCTGACAGAAGAGTCCCTCCCTCGTCAAAGAGCGAAGCCTTGCATCCAGTCGTTCCGATGTCGAGTCCCATTAGTGACAATTTGTTATCCCTCCAATAAAAGTATATGTTCATTATAAACAATTTTTGTTCATTTGTATAACAAAAATTTTAGGGTTGATTTTTAGGTGAAGCAGCTGATTTCTTTAATGAAATGCGGATAATTTTGACGTTTTTAATTAGAATGCTTTTCTTTTAAAAGAAAGATAGAGTTTGAGATTGTAATTTTGATATTGCTTATTAAACAGGAATTAACTATAATATGTTTGAAACGAACATTTCGAATTATAGACTGAATAGAAAGGCGGTAGGTAATTTGTCTAAAGTCTCGATGGGTGAAATGCTGCGGGATGCTTCTCGTAGGGGCTATGCCGTTCCTTGCTTTAACGCAATAAATTTAGAAATGGTTCGCGGAATCATTGAGGCCGCTGAGGATGAACAGTCGCCAGTCATCCTGTGCCATGCTGAAATTCATTTTAAGTATACGCCGCTCGAGCAGATTGCCCCCATCATGGTAGAAGCGATGAACCGAGCCAAGGTACCGGTCAGCATCCTTCTCGATCACGGAAAGAGCTTCTCCGCGGTTACGAATGCGATGCATTTAGGATTTAACGCGATCATGTTCGATGGATCGGAGTATGAGTATGAAGAAAATGTTCGCAAAACCGCAGAGATCGTGAGGATTGCTAAAACGCTTGGCGTTTCGGTGGAAGGTGAGCTCGGCTACGTAACCCGGCCAAAAAGCGGCGGGGCGGAAGGCGAGGACGATGATTCAATCATTGACGATACTTCGCTCTATACCGATCCCGAGCAAGCAAGGGAGTTTGTTGAACGAACCGGTATTGATGCGCTTGCCGCTGCGTTTGGTACTGTGCACGGCGTTTATTTGAAAAAACCAGTTTTGGATTTAAAGCGCTTGGAGCAAATTCGGAATACGGCGGGTGTTCCGATCGTGATGCACGGTGGGTCTGGGTTGTCGGAGGAAGACTTCCATAAGTCAATCGATCACGGTGCGTCTAAAATCAATTATTACACAGGAATGGCGCTTAAGGTTGTTGACCGGGCCAAAGAACGTTTTAACCAGTCGGAAGAGAAGACGTTCTATCACGAATTCATGATGAATGTCATTCAGGACTTTAAAGAAGACGCGCAGCAAATTATGCGTACGTTCCGCAGCAGCAACAAAGCGTAATTACCATTAAAACAAGTATATGGGGTGTGTCAAAAATGTCCGTTACCGCTCGTTTAAATCGTTTATTTAGTGAACAAGGCAAGTGCTTTGACGTTGCGATCGATCATGGCTTTTTCAATGAATATTCATTCTTGGCAGGCATCGAGAACATGAAAGCGGCAATCGAGACGATTGTACGTGCCAATCCCGACGCGATACAGCTTAGCGTTGGCCAAGCAGAGCATCTTCAAGCTATTCGAGGCAAAGAAAAACCTTCACTCGTGCTGCGTACGGATGTTGCTAACGTGTACGGTACGAAGCTTCCCTCACACTTATTCAGTGAGCTCATTCATAATCCGGTTGAACAAGCAGTTCGCCTGGACGCAGCTTGTGTCGTTGTAAATTTGCTGCTTCTGCCGGGACAACCGGAGCTTCATCGCCAATGCGTACAAAATATCTCGAAGCTGAAAACGGATTGCGAACGTTATGGCATGCCGCTTATGGTAGAGCCGCTCGTTATGCTTCCGAATGAGCAAAAAGGAGGCTATATGGTCGATGGCGACATTACGAAGATCGTTCCGCTTGTTCGTCAAGGTACGGAGCTTGGCGCGGATATTATCAAAGCCGATCCATGCGATAACGTAGAGGATTATCATAAGGTCGTAGAAGCCGCATCAGGCAAGCCGGTATTGCCACGCGGCGGCGGACGGGCTTCGGACGAAGAAATTTTGTCGAGAACCTATGCTCTTATGGAGCAAGGAGCTTCAGGAATTGTATACGGACGAAATGTCATCCAGCATGATAATCCAGAGGCGATGACTCGCGCGTTTATGGCTGTCGTTCACCAAGGCGCGACGCCTGAGCAAGCAATCGCTATTTTGAAAGGGGCGTAATCGGCATGCCGAAAAAAGTCATTCGCTTCGGTGTCATCGGCTGCGGATTAATGGGAAAAGAATTTGCAAGCGCCGCGGCGCGTTGGTGCCACTTGACCAATGTGGATTTTATTCCTGAAATTACACATGTATGCGATGCGCACCTGCCTGCGACAGAATGGTTCACAAATAATTTGCCTAGCGTGAAGAAAGCCACTTCCGATTACCGAGAGCTCATCGCGGATCCGGACGTGGATGCTGTCTACTGCGCAGTGCCGCATAACCTGCATGAGCAATTATATATAGATATCATTAAAGCCGGAAAACATTTGCTTGGCGAAAAGCCATTTGGGATCGATGCAGAAGCCAATCGTTCAATCATGAAAGCAATCGCGGAGAATCCGGACGTGACCGTTCGCTGCTCCTCTGAATTTCCGTTCTTCCCGGGAGCCCAGCGGATTGTAGAATGGGTTAATCAAGAAAAATTCGGACAAATCATCGAGGTTGAAGCCGGCTTCTGGCATAGCAGTGACCTCGATCCGAACAAAACGATCAATTGGAAACGCCGTATCGGAACCAATGGCGAATACGGCTGCATGGGCGATTTGGGCATGCACGTCGCGCATCTTCCTTTCCGCTTCGGTTGGAAGCCAGCGAACGTAAGGTCGCTGCTTAGTAAAATCGTGGAGGAGCGCCCAGATGGAAAAGGCGGCATGGCCGCTTGTGAAACATGGGACAATGCGATTCTGGCATGTGAGGTCAAAACAGATAAGTATGATTTCCCGATGGTGCTTTCCATGAAACGGATTGCTCCAGGTCACGCCAACACTTGGTTTATCCGCATTAACGGCACAAAAGGGTCAGCGGAGTTCACGACCAAGAACCCGAAGCAGGTCGCATTCCTTCCCTACGAGCCAAGCGGCGAGCAGGCATGGCATATTACAGACGTTCCGTATAAATCAGCCTATGGAACGATTACTGGAGGTATCTTCGAATTCGGTTTCTCGGACTCGATCTTACAGATGTGGGCGGCTTTCTGCGATGAGATCGCAAACGGCAAAGACAACCAATCTTCCTTCCAATGCGCGAAACCGGAAGAAGCGGCGATGAGCCATCACCTTTTCACGGCGGCTTTGGAGTCGGAGAAAACGGATCATACGGTGTCGCTGAACTGGGAATAGCACTGCTGAAGGGGGCGGAAAGCGTGAAACTTTACGGAAGAGACTGGAAACGCCGCGAATTGGAAGCGAGAGTTGGCCGTATCGAGCAAATTGGCGGCATTGAACGTTACACCAGAAGCGAAGGACCTGAAGCGGGAGTAGACACGTTCCGAGTGCGAACCGGAGGGGGGTTATCTTACTGGATCACGCCAAGCAAGGGGATGGATATCTCACTTGCCGAAATGCATGGCGTACCCGTTAGTTGGTCTGCGGGCAACGGAGAGCCTCACCCTTCTTATTACGATCAGCGAGAAGCGGAATGGCTGCGAACGGCATCCGGTGGCTTGCTTATGACATGCGGATTAACACAGGTTGGATCACCGGGTAAAGACAGCGACGGTGCTTATGGTCTTCATGGCCGAATTCATCATACGCCAGCACGCCAAATTTCTTCTTGGTCAGAATGGGAAGGCGACGATTATGTGCTGCGATTCCGTGGAGTCGCAGAGGAGACCTCGATTTTTGGCGAGCATTTACGCTTGACTAGGACATTAACTAGCTATTTAGGGGAAAATCGCATAGCCATCCTGGATTCCGTTCAGAACGTTGGATTTCGTCCTGCGCCTCATATGATGCTTTATCATTTCAACTTCGGATTCCCGCTGCTTGCCGAGGACACGACAGTGGAGCTTCCCAAAGGAAAAACTTCAACTCGCGACAGCGATATGGATACGAGAAGGATGGGGGGATGGCAAGCGCCTGATCCTTCCTTCAAGGAACAAGTGTATTATCATAAGCCTGACGAAGGCAGGAATGCGGTCTGCGCACGTATTCATAGTCCCTCATTCCCGGCTTGTCCTGCATACACCAATTCACAAGGGCTATCGGTCGAACTGGAATGGGATCCTGTCACGCTTCCGAAATTTGTTCAATGGCACATGCCAGGATCGGGTGAGCATGTACTTGGGCTTGAGCCTTCTAATTGCTGGACGAGGGGCAGGGCGTACGAAAGGGAGAGAGAGTCGCTCCGTATATTAGAGCCGAGTGAAACCGTCGATTATCGATTAGAATTGCGATTTATTTAAACACATTCTAAGGAGGATACAGCTATGCTGCAGACTAAGCCTTATGTATTTTGGTTCGTAACGGGAAGTCAGGGACTGTATGGAGAAGATGTTTTGTCAAAAGTGGAGGACAATGCGAAGGAAATGGTCGCCGGGCTGGATCAAGACGATGCTCTTCCTTATCACATCGTATTTAAAGCAGTCGTAACAACGCCGGAAGCTATTCGTCGTGTCTGCTTGGAAGCGAATTCAGACGATCATTGTGCTGGAATCATCACTTGGATGCATACTTTCTCGCCAGCAAAAATGTGGATCTCAGGCCTTACCCAACTGCGTAAGCCGTTGCTGCACTTTCATACGCAGTTTAATTTAGATATTCCTTGGGACAGCATCGACATGGACTTCATGAATTTGAATCAAGCGGCGCATGGCGACCGGGAATTCGGATTTATCGGTGCCCGACTCGGCATAGCCCGCAAAATCATTGCAGGGCACTGGAAAGACGCGCGAGTACGCGGCAGAATCGGTTCTTGGATGAGAACGGCTACGGGCTTCACGGAAAGCCAAACGATGAAGATCGCTCGTTTCGGCGATAACATGCGTTATGTCGCCGTCACGGAAGGCGATAAAGTCGAAGGACAAATCCGATTCGGGTGGTCGGTTAACGGTTATCCTGCGGGCGATCTAGCGGAACGTGTGCAGGATGTCACGGATGGACAAGTCAAGGAATTGATGGATGAGTACACAGAGCGGTATGACTTCACGGAGAACGGTCAACGTGAAGGTTCCGAGCGTGATGCGATTCGGGAACAAGCACGTATGGAGCTTGCATTGAAAGCGTTTCTTCAAGAAGGCGGTTACAGCGCATTCGTGACAAGCTTTCAAGATTTACACGGCTTGAAACAGCTGCCTGGCCTAGCTGCGCAGCGACTTATGGCTGCCGGATACGGCTTTGGGGCAGAGGGTGATTGGAAAACGGCGGCTCTTGTTCGCATTATGAAAATAATGGCCGAAAACAAAGGCACGTCCTTTATGGAAGATTATACGTATCACATGCAGGAGGGCAATCAGCTTGTCCTCGGCGCCCATATGTTAGAGATATGTCCGACTGTTGCCGTCAGCAAGCCGAAAATTGAGGTTCATCCGTTGTTCGTAGGCGGTAAAGCCGATCCTGCCCGTCTCACTTTTAATGGGAATAGCGGCAAAGCAATCAATGCTACCGTCGTTGATCTTGGAGACAGATTTCGTCTGATCGTAAACGAAGTAACGGCTGTGAAGAACGAGAAGGAAATGCCGAACCTGCCGGTAGCGCGGGTTCTGTGGAAGCCTGAGCCGTCGTTATCGGATGCGGCCGAAGCGTGGATTTTGGCTGGCGGCGCGCACCACTTCGGTTTCTCTTTCCATGTGACAAGCGAGCAGCTGGCGGACTGGGCAAAGATGGCCGGTATCGAATGCATCATTATTAATCAGGCGTCTACGATGGCGAGCCTGGAGAACGAGATTCGCTGGAATGATTTATATTACCGTTTGAACCATAAATAATAGTCGTTTTTATGACGAGAAACCAACGCTCCTGTCTGTAATATGTTTTAAAGAGCCGTTTGTGTTTCTCGTCCATTTTCATTCCGGGGGGACTTGCAATGTTGAGCATCGAAGTTAAAGGCGAATTAAAAACGATAGTAGGCGATTCCTATTTTAAAGACGATCCCCAGTCGCTGATTACCCATTCCTATGACGGCACGCCGATGCAGCAAGCACTGCCTGACGGCGTTATTTATCCGGAAACGACCGAGCAGATAGCTGCAATTATGAAGGTCCTCCATCGTCATCATATTCCCTTGATTGCCCGCGGCTCGGGAACGAACTTATGCGGAGGAACCGTTCCTGTTACTGGCGGCGTTGTTATGGTGTTGCACAGAATGAATCGGATACTGGAGATTGATCTTGAAAATTTGACGGCAGTTGTACAGCCCGGCGTGAACACGAAGCAGTTTATCACTGAGGTAGAAAATCTAGGGCTTTTTTACCCGCCAGACCCGAGCAGTATGTCGATTTCCACAATCGGTGGAAACATTGCAGAATGCTCCGGCGGTCTCCGCGGCCTCAAATACGGAACGACCAAAGATTATGTTATCGGACTCGAAGCCGTTTTGGCTAATGGCGATATTTTGCGTACGGGCGGAAAGTTGATGAAGGATGTCGCTGGTTACGATTTAACGAAGCTGCTTGTCGGTTCAGAGGGGACGCTTGCCGTTATTACGGAGGCTACGCTTAAGCTTATTCCGCCTCCCAAAACCAAAAAAACGATGCTGGCGATGTACAGGGATATTAATGGAGCTGCGAGAACGGTATCCAAAATCATCGAAAACCGGATTATTCCCGCAACGCTGGAGTTTATGGACCGTCCAACCATTCAGGTCGTCGATGATTATGCGAAGCTCGGATTGCCGAGGGACATGGAAGCGATTTTGCTTATCGAGCAGGATGGCGAAGCGGAGACAGTAGAGCGAGACATAGCCATTATTGAAGAAATATGCATGAGTGAGCAGGCGGATCGCATCGATGTTGCGGAAACCGCGGAGGAGGCACTGAAATTAATGACGGCGCGCCGTAGTGCGTTCACGGCGCTAGCGAGGCTGAGACCTACGACGATACTTGAGGATGCGACTGTCCCGCGTTCGAAGATTGCTGACATGGTACTGGAAATTAACCGGATAGCCAAGAAGCATAATGTTCAAATTTGCACCTTCGGTCATGCAGGCGATGGTAATCTGCATCCTACGGCGACTACGGACGCTCGTAATCATGATGAGGTGCAACGCGTGGAGGCCGCGTTCGAGGAAATATTCGAAGCAGCCATCCGTTTGGGAGGTACGATTACGGGGGAGCATGGAGTTGGTATCGTGAAGGCTCCTTTCCTAGAATGGAAAGTGGGTACGGCGGGTATCGAAGTGATGAAGGCGATCAAGCTGGCGTTCGATCCGCTGAACATCCTGAATCCCGGAAAAATGTTCGCGAAGGAAACGAGGAAAAGGGTGATAATCGGACATGGGTGAGAAAAGCATCGGCGAAACGAGAAATGCGATGGCTTCCAAGCTGGCAGCCAAACTGGACTATGAACAGCTAACGAATTGCATGCGCTGCGGATTTTGCCTCCCTGCTTGCCCGACTTTCAGGGAAACCGGTATTGAGGCTGAGTCACCAAGAGGGCGAATAGCATTAATGAAAGCGGTTGTTGATGGCATAATGGAGCCCGACCGGCAATTTGAAGAGCAAATGGATCATTGCCTTGGATGCCGAGCGTGCGAGCCGGCTTGTCCCGCCGACGTGAAATACGGGCAGCTTATCGAGCAAACGCGGGATGCGATTGAAGAGCATACCGATCGGCATCGTTGGTGGGTAAAAGGGCTTCGCCGTACGGTATTAAAGGAGATGTTCCCGCATCAAAAAAGGATGCGGCTGTTAGGTGGCGCACTTAAAGCGTACCAGAAAACAGGGCTTCGCAAAGTCGCACACGCCAGCGGAATAATGAAGCTGTTCCCTGCTCATTTGCGCGAGATGGAGAGCATATTGCCTGACACATCATACAAAGGAGTGGCCGAGAAAATCGGGACCAGACACATGTCAAAAGGGGAAAGAATTGCTACCGTCGCGCTTTTTCGAGGCTGCCTCATGGATATGATGTTTACGCAAACCAACATCCATACCGTTACATTGTTAACGGAGTCGGGATTTGACGTGATCATACCAGTAACTCAAAATTGCTGCGGCGCTTTGCACGCCCATAGCGGGGAGTCCGAAGAAGCCAAATCCCTGGCGCGGGGGAATATTAGAGCGTTTAAGGATGCGAACGTCGATTATATCGTAACCAACGCGGGAGGCTGTGGCGCAATATTGGTCGAGTATGATCATTTACTCCAAGATGATGCCAATTGGAAAGCGGATGCCAAATGGTTTGCCGAGCGGGTTATTGACATATCCGATCTTCTGGTTCGGATGGGCCGCAAGCTGCCGTTCTCGGAACGAGGCGAAAGCAAAGAGGAGGAGTCGCTCCGTATAACCTATCAAGATTCTTGTCATCTCCGTAATGTCATGCGTGCATCGGATGCACCAAGAAAGCTTATGGGCGAGCTTGACGGCGTAACTTACGTTGAAATGAAAGAAGCGGATCGCTGCTGCGGCTCTGCAGGTATTTACAATGTGACGCAACCGGAAATGGCAGGACAAATTCTGGAGCATAAGATGGTGCACGCGAACAATACGCAAGCGGAATATGTAGTGACCAGCAATCCTGGCTGCTTGCTGCAAATGAAGCATGGGATCGAAAAACATGGCTCGCCTGAACGAATGAAAGCTGTCCATATCGTTGATTTTTTATATGATCGACTGAAACGTTGATAAGCAATGAAGTAGTTACAAGCAGCAGAATGTTTAAAATAGACGAAAATATTACGAAATGAAACATTTTTTGTTGATTTCCATAATTTCATTCCATACAATTAAGGTACAACCTTTCGGAAATGGAATCGTTTATTGCTTTTTGCTTAAAACCATCTGCTGGAGATATGAGGGTGTGCCATGAAGGACGATTTGAATGACAGACAAAAACAAATTATTCAACAGTTACAGACCAAAGGCGAGGTCAAAATAGCGGAATTGAAGGAATTTTTCGACGTAACGGATATGACCGTG
Organism: Paenibacillus sp. 2TAB23; assembly: GCF_052115165.1. Classification (NCBI taxonomy): domain Bacteria; kingdom Bacillati; phylum Bacillota; class Bacilli; order Caryophanales; family Paenibacillaceae; genus Paenibacillus; species Paenibacillus sp. 2TAB23. The sequence continues at coordinate 280,347 of NZ_JBFRGD010000006.1, read as the reverse complement.
CGAAGAGATCTAGAGAAAATGGAACGCAGCGGCCTGCTTAAAAGAACGTTCGGTGGCGCTATTCTTGCATCGAAAGACGTTGCGCTGAGAGAGCGTTCTATTGTACGAGGAGCAGAGAAAGAGCGAATTGGGCGACTAGCAGCCAGCTTAGTTCAACCTGGCGAGTCGATCTTTATTGATGGAGGTTCTACCACGCTTCAGATTGCGCGGCATCTCCCGGAAGAAGCCAATATTACAATTGTTACGAATGCTATTAACGTAGCAGCCGAGCTGTCAGAAAAAAGGATTCCGACGATAGTTCTTGGCGGAATATTAATGGATACGACCAAGTCAATGGTAGGGCCTGTAACGCTGGAGACGATTTCTCGCATGGCATTTGACAAGGTGTTCTTGGGAGCAACCGGTCTTCATCCCCAACACGGATTCAGCAACTCCAATATGCATGAAGCAGAAATTAAGCGTGTTGCCATTCAAAAAGCGAAAGAATCGTATATTGTAATGGATCACTCTAAATTCGGTACGACCATGCTGGTTTCTTTTGCGGATTTGAAAGTAGTAACAGCAATCATTACGGACGAAAGTCCGAATCAAGAAATGGTTTCGATTTGCCAAACGGCTGAGACAAGCATTTTTTTAGCATAGTAATAGCTAATTACAACTGATATAGGGGGCTTTCTATCAGTATACAGAGAAAGAAAAACAGCTATCAGCGAAAAAGCGGATGCTGTTTTTTTGTGCGTCACAGAATAAGTAAGTACATGAAATTATTGTGGACTTAAGCCAAAATACCATTAAAACACATAGCAGTTTCAAAGATAAGCACATGTTAATGGAGCTGGACGGAATGATAGGATAATGATGTTACGAGGGGGATTCAATCACAGGGGGTTATTAATTTGAGAAAAATGATCTGGAAACGAGTTTTCTTAGTTGTGATGGTAGCGATGCTGTTGACGATGGGCTGGCCTTCGGGAACGAATATTTCGTATGCTCAAGCAGATGAAAGCACAATTTTCTTTGATAATTTTGAAGATGAAGAAGCTACGGCCTGGACTCCCGAGAGCGGCTCCTGGGCTACCGTTAATCGTACGGGAGTAACTTTATTCTCTGATGAATTCGAGAATGAAGGCGCCAAAGGGTGGACTTCTAATGGGGGCGAGTGGTCTAGCGAACAAGGAGACTCTTCTAACGTCTATCAACAGAGTTCCAGCAACGGGGGAGCAGAGCTAATTGCAGGGAGCAATGCTTGGACAGATTACTCCTTTGAAGCGGATGTGAAGCTGATCAGCGGCGCTGGAGCGATGCTGGAGTTTCGGCATCAGGATAACCAGAATTTTTATTATTTGTATATGAGTGAATCGTACATCAGGTTAATGAAACAAAACGGCAGCGCTCAGGATTGGTTACAGGCCTACGATGGTCCTTCTCTTGATGTCTCGAGGTTCGTGCATCTGAAAATCGATGTGATAGGGAATCAAATCCGTGTGTATAAAGACGGTGATTTGGTTATCGAGACTGCGGATGAGAACGGTTATATTCCATCGGGGAAGGTAGCGCTTGCCACATGGGCCTCTACGGCGCAATTCGATCATGTTGCCGTGACAGATCTGTCTGCTAATCAAGTTTATTCGCAAACGGAGAGCAGCGGCGGTATTTCCCATACAGGCCATAGCGCTTGGGCTAATTATTCCGTACAAGCCCAAGTGATGCCGACAGCCATAAGCGAGGATGGAACGGTTGGCTTAAGCCTGAGATATCAGGATAGTCTGAACAGATATGATTTGCAGTATACCGAAGCTGGGAAAATCCAGATTGTCAAAGTATTGGACGGAGTTTTGACAACGCTTACAGAAATGGCTTTCAGGATGGAAGAGGGCAAGGCCTACACATTTAAAGGTGTAGCAGGAGGGAAATCGATCGACTTTTATATTAACGGCGACAAACTGCTGTCCGCGGAAGACACCTCTTTTGCAGCCGGAAAGATTGCTTTGAAGATGTCAGGAGCAACTGCCGACTTTGATAATATAGAGGTACAAAAGGTATTAGCGCCTATTCATTCGGATGGCCACACCGCTTATTATGTCAGTTCCAGCACTGGCGATGATGCGAACGATGGCTTAAGCGCTGAACGCGCATGGAAGACGCTTAATAAAATCAATATTTCGGCTTTCAGTGCAGGAGATTCCATTCTCTTGAAATCCGGCGACGCATGGAATGAACCGCTAGTTCTGAGCGGCTCCGGCTCGAAGGAGCACCCGATTACGGTATCTTCTTACGGCTCAGGCGCTAAGCCTGTCATCTCGTGGAATGCTCCATACGGCGGAAGTGTGGTCACTGGGCATAATCTAAGCCACTGGACGATTAAGGGATTGGCCGTTAATATCCTAACCTCCTCAACGTTATYGTGGAGCAATATTACTGCAGGAATTAACGTTATTTATGATCATGCCCAGCGTTACGAAAATCTTCGAATTGAAGAGAATACCGTATACAGCGCTAATTACAATAGTAATAGCAATGGCATTATGATTACAGCATTGATTCCGGGATCCGACATCAAAGAGGTTGTAACGGATGTTTCGATCATTAACAATGAGGTCCACAATGTGGGGTGGTATGGAATAACCACAGCCGGATGGGATACCGCGAAAAACGAGGATTTGCGGTCCCAGATGCTGTTTGGAAACTTTAACATCCGCGGGAATTACGTCCATCATACAGCCAGCCAAGGAATTGTCCTGCAAAATGCCCATCATTCCGTTATCGAAAGAAATGTAGTTCATGACGGAGGGCTCGGCGTGGACACTTGGGGACCAGGCGGCTTGTGGATCATCGCCTCCCGGGATTCGGTCATTAAATTCAACGAGGTTTATAACATGAAGGACGCCGGATCGGGTTATGACGGATCAGGGGTTAACGTGGATTGGTACTGTGACAATATTACCGTTCAGTATAATTACGCGCACGATAACAAAGGCAATGGCATAACGACAATGAGTAACTACGGAACAAAAATATGGAATAACAAAGTCAGAGGCAATCAAGGGCAGCAATCGAACGGGAATGGCCAAATCGCGCTTGGGAATTTCACGGGCAGGCCCGATCTCTCATCAGGCGAGCATGATCTGGATGTCGCCAATAATATGATTATCGTTGACATAGAGAATACGGCTGGGATCAACAGCGCTTCTAATCCCCATGGAACGTGGACGGGAAATAAGATTTATGATAACCATATTGCGATCGCTAAAGGAATAACGAACTTTACTATTTTCGATATTGCTTCAAATACGAACTTCGATGTTATTGATCATAATAATGTTGCTAACGAAGCGCTAGCCTTTAGCTCGATTTATCATGGAACAACCTATACGAGTCTTGGATCATGGCAACAGGGTACAGGGTTTGACGGCAAGACAAGAGTGCTGCCGCTTGATGAATCGATTCCTTCGACGGTAAATCAAGTTACCGCGACGCTTAGCGATTATCCGGAGCTAGCCTGGACGGCGGGAGAAGATCAAGGGAACGGGATTCTGCACTATAACGTCTATCGAAGCGAAGACGCGGCGTTTTTGCCGGCTTATTCCAATATGGTGGGAGAATCCGCTACGACAAATTTTATTGACAGGGAAGAAGCACAGCCAAACACGACGTATTATTACAAGGTAGAAGCAGAGAATCGGAGCGGAAATGTAGGGGCTGCTTCAGAGGCTGTCCATCTAACTACCGGACCGACTGTCCCGGAAACCGAGCAACCGAAAATGGTTGATTTCGCAACCTTTCGCGATGGTCACCAATTAAATGTGGCCGATTTACAGACCATGCCTTATATCGCGGGAATACAACCCATACAAAAAGTTGAGCTGTACGTGGATGATAAATTAATGCAGGAAATGACGGCATCGCCATATGCCTATACCGTAAAGGGCTTAAGCAACGGAGAGCATTCTCTGCAATACAAGGTTTACGATACGACGGGGACAGTCACCGAGTCGAGAAAGATTAAAGTAAACAAACAAGTAAGCGCCTTGCGCAGCTTATTCACGCCATCTAGCCCGACGATTGACGGCTCCATTCATGAATGGGGTTCACCCGAGTTTGTTATGAATCAGAGAGACCAGGTGAGGAGTATCGAAAACACCTTCACTGATCAATGGTCTCTACAAAGGTTAAATGCTTTAGGTCATACCAGGTGGGATGAAGACAATTTGTATATCGCAATCAAGGTTACGGAAGACGTACACCGTTTGCCGATCTTGAATGCAGCGGATTTGTGGAAAGGCTCCAGCATTCAAATCGCTATCGATCCCGAAAGAGGACCTGTTCCGGGAAGCAAGGGATATTCAGAATTCACCTTCGGATTAACCGATGACGGCCAGGCTGTAGGGTATCGTTACAATGCCATTGCCGGCAAAACAACAGGCGAGTTTACAGCAGGGGAGATGGCGATTTCCAGAGACGAGACAACGAAGTCTACGAGTTACGAACTGAGTATCCCTTGGGGCGAAATACTCCCGGGAGGAATTTCAGTTAGCGACGGCTCAGCTTTGGGAATTTCTGTCCTTGCCAATTATAGCGACGGAAGCTTCATCAACGCGGGTAATGGAGATGCCCGAAACGGTTGGATTGAATACAACAGCGGGATCGGAGCGGGAAAAGCCCCGATTCAATATGGGTATTTGATTCTTGGCAAACAGAAATTCGAAGCTCCAACGATTAGCGCGATAGCCGGAAACGGAGAGGCGCAATTGAGTTGGAACGCGATTGCCGGAGCGACAGGCTATTATATTAAATACGGGACAGCCAGCGGAGTATATTCGAGCAAGATTGATGCGGGAAGCGCGACCCATCATACGGTATCGGGGCTTACCAAGGGAACGGCCTATTACTTTATTGCCGAAGCCTACGATTCATATGGCGAAAGCGGTCATTCCAACGAAGCAGCGATCACCGCATTGGGCGAGAAAGCGGATGGGGAAGGCAATGGAAGTTCTGGAGGCCAAGTCGGCATCGTCCGCTCCAAGGTAGAGATTAAGGACGGGGCGGCTCAAGTGAATCTTGAGGAAGGCCAATCGAGAGCTGTCGTCCTCTTATCGGAAGTTGGGATTTATCCGCTTCAAGTGCACCGTGGTAAAGTGTCGATGACCATAAGCCAAGAGCAGCTGGATAGTCTCAGAGAACAATCGGGCATTTCCGCGGGTTCTTATATTGAAATAACCATCAGCCCTGCCAACGATACGGCTATCGTAAATGCACCGCCCAGCGGCAGCAAAGCGATGATGAAAATCGCAGGTGAAGCTTATGTTTTCGAGGTCAAACTCAAGTCTTCCGATTATCGCGAAATCGCAACCGGCATAGTCTCAGGCGGCATGACGCTATCTCTGCCTTACGATCCTAATCAAGTCGATCAGGAGCTTCTCGGTATTTACGATTACGATAAGGCGAAGCTGCAATGGAGATATGTCGGCGGCGAAATCGATGAGGCGATGAATCAAGTTAAGGTGACGCTGCAGCATCTTGGCGTGTATTCGGTCATGGAATACAACAAAGCTTTCAGCGACGTGAAAGAAGGTCACTGGGCGAAGCGGGTGCTTCAAATACTGTCAGCAAAGCATATGGTCAATGGTGTGGATGAATCGCGATTTAACCCCGAAGGAACAACAACCAGAGCAGAATTCGTAACTTTACTTGCTAATGCTTTAAATTTGGAGACAGGCATTGCAAAGCATACGTTTAACGACGTCAAAGCGGATGCATGGTACGCGGATAGCGTAGCCGCAGCCATTCAAGCCGGAATCGTTACAGGGGTAAGCGCAGATCAGTTTGCCCCAGACCAATTCATCAGCCGTGCGGAAATGGTTGTGATGATCGTGCGTTCGGCCGCCATTCAACCGAAGCCGGAGGCGACAGTCGGCTACGCCGATGCGCATGATATTCCGAGATGGGCTCTACCCTACATTGCCGCTGCCGTGGAAGCGAACTTGGTCCGTGGAAGAGGAAGCAACCTGTTTGCGCCTCAGAGCAAGGCGACGCGGGCGGAGGCTGCCCAACTCGTATACAATCTACTGATTAAATAAAGGGGAGATGGCAGATGTTGCTGCAAGAAGGACAGAAAATGATTTTTATTGGCGACAGCATTACGGATTGCGGCAGAATGGATGATCTTGAACATATTGGAGGCGGATATGTACGCATCGTTCGGGACTACTTATCGATTGTACGTCCGGAAATCTCTTTGCAGGTAGTGAACCAAGGGATAAGCGGCGAGACGATATTGGATCTAAAGGCAAGGTGGAAGGAAGACGTCATCGAGTTAAAGCCCGACTGGCTGACCATATCAATTGGCATAAATGATGAATGGAAAAACGTCAGCTGCGATGATTTCAGGGATACCTACCGGGAATTATTGACTGAAACGAAAAGCAAGACGGGGTCCTCCTTGATCGTAATGGAAACGACAATCCTATCCGAAGATTCGAACGATGGGAAAAATGAGCGCCTTCTTCCCTATAATCAAATCATAAGAGAGGTCGCTGCGGAATTCGAAGCCATTCTCGTGCCTCAGTATCAGTCTTTTATGGCATACTTAAGGGAGCAACGCGGGAAAACGCTAACCGTGGATCAAGTTCACATGAATTCGACAGGGAATTTATTTATGGCGGTTAACTGGTTGAAGGCATGCGGGTTCGCATAATGAAAACGCATAAAAACACATCTGGATTCACCTCAAAACACATAGACAAAAAGATGGTATTGTGACAATATAGAGTCGTTAGCGCTTGTCCAAACAGCTGGGAAATTGTTGTTACCATCATAGGTCTCGGAGGATCTCATGCTAAAAGAACTGGTATCCTATACTAGAAAGTATAGATTAAGATTTCGCATGATCCTCACGAATATTTGCATTGCCGTTTTGCCCATTCTCCTTCTAGGGACAGTGGGCTATTTTTCTTATATTAATATTCTCAAAAAGAACGCGCTCGATAATATTAATATTTTCGTAACACAAACGAACAATCGTTTCGACGAATATTTTTACCGAATGGATCAGCTTTCAAAGTCGATTTTCTTTAACAAGAATGTTCAGGCCATCATGCTCGAAAATAAATCATGGCAGGAATCCGATATTCTGCTAAGAAATTTAAACTCGTATTTGTCACTTGAACCTGCCCTGAACTCTATTGGCATGATTAGTTTGAAAGACTTCCGTTTAGTATCCACCGGGGAACTGCTTATGCAACCGATGGTGGCTTATTTGGAGGAGATGCAAAATACGAACATGCTAAGCAATAAGCTGCAAATCTCCCCACCATTCTTAAAAGACCAAGGCATACTGGCTTTCCGAAAGGTTAAATCCGTTCTTCCATACCAATACCTGCAGGAAATTTACATAGGCGTTTTGTTATTGGATACGGAATGGATACAGCAAATATTACGCTCAGCGGATTTGTCGGATAAAGCAGAGCTTTATATTATGAACGAGAACGGCGATCTCATAGGCTCTTCGACTCATAATCCCAATTTTGAACAACGTTATGCCCAGGCTAAAATGAATGAGGATTACCAAGTCGTCGATTTTCAAATGAACGGCATTAATTACTTGTACCAATCCCTCCCGATTGAGAGCTTGGGCTGGAAGTTCGTGGCATTAATTAATGAAGATAAGCTGGTAGGAAAGGCATCTATCATTCAGTATATCGTGATTTCGGCTATAGCGATCATGGTCTTAATCGTCATCTGGGCCGCGGCCTCCTTTAATATTCGCTTGACCCATCCCATCACTAAGATGGCCGATATTTTCGATAGCGCAGCGAGCGGAGATTTGGATGCCAGGTTGAGATTCGGCTATAAGAATGAAATTACGATCATTCAGGACCACTATAACAATATGATGAATGAAATTAAGAAGCTTACGGACAATCTGCTGCATTCCCAGCAGCAGCTCTATGAAACGGAAATGGAGAAACGAATGTTTCAGTTAAATGGTCTCCAAAGCCAGATTAATTCTCATTTTCTGTATAACGTACTTCACTCGATCAGAGGCATGGCCTTATCCAACGCACGGAGGGAGGTTGCTGTCGCCATTGATAATCTCGTCTCTTATTTCCGCTATATTACGCGTACGGATGAATTTGTTCTTCTGCACAAAGAGCTTGAGCATCTGGAGCGCTACATTGATATTCAAAAAATAAGATTTGGAGAGCGGCTGCAGTTTAAAGTAATGATGGATCAGGGGCTCGGAGCCCGATCGATTGTGAAGCTCATTCTCCAGCCGCTGGTTGAAAACGCTTTATTTCATGGTCTCGAAGGAAAGACAGGACGATGGATCATTCATATCCATGCTACTGTTGATGAGGAGAATCAATTGCTGATCAAGGTGATGGATAACGGAATCGGCATGAGCGAGGAGCGTTTGATGCGCATGCAGCTAGACTTTGACAATATGAATAAGAGCTCAACCGAAACCGCAGGATTGGGACAAGGAATCGGGCTCGTCAATATTCATAAAAGAATTCAAATCTATTACGGGAAGCCCTATGGACTATCCATCAAGAGCTGGAGAAATAGGGGGACGGTTGTGACGGTCAGCGTACCACTTAAAGCGAAAGGGTGAGTGAACTTTGCATAAGCTGATCCTTGTTGATGACGAGCCGTGGATATTAAAGGATATGGAACAAATTGTGGACTGGGAAGCGCTCGGCTTCCAAATTGTAGCGAAAGTAAACGACGTACAAATGGCTGAAAGCCTATTGAAGCGCAAATCGATCGATGTCGTGATCAGCGATATTCGCATGCCAGGGAAAAGCGGCTTGGATTTATTGTCTTTCGTAAACCGCGTGTCTCCCCATACGCTGGTGGTGTTCATGAGCGCATACAGTGAATTTAGCTATGCGAAAAAAGCGCTGGAGCTTGGCTGCTTTGCCTATCTGCTCAAACCGGTCAACGAGCAGGAATTGCGGGATACGTTATCGAATTGCAGCAAGCGGTTAGCAGAACGGGATCGGGACCAGCGCGTACTACAAACTTATCACAATTCCATGCTGTTTCTGGAAACGATCGAGAATGGATTAACCGAACAGCAAGTCTATCAGTTAAAAGGTTTGAATATTGAAATGGGCAGCGGTATGGGATATGCCTTTGCAATCGTGAAAGGCAAAACAGCCATATCGGAGCAAGATTTGCTGAATTCGGATCGTTTGCTGCATGAACATGGCGTAACTTTTTTTCGTGCCATGGCAAGTCCGCTCAAATGGACCTATTTATTAAGCCATTCCGAGTTGGATACGAATTCGCTTAAGGCCTTCTATAAACGCGTACTAATCATGGCCGCAGAGCTTCAATGGGATGTAGGAGTAAGTCTGTCGAACGACTTCGACAGTCAAATCGCGAAATATTACAACCAGGCGACTATGATGGCTGACACCTCAACTTTAAACCGCAGGATAGGCGTTTACCGCTATAGGCCAAGAGTAAACGCGGCATTGCCGTCTATTATGGAGCGGATAGGCAAAGCAACGAAGCTTGAGCATCTGGAAGCGGTGTTATTTGACGTGCATAAAGGAATGGCCAAAGATCGCATTCATTTAAATGGGCTTGCTGAAATTTATAATTTTTTTGTCGTGGTGATCAAGAACTTCTCTTCCTCGACCCAATCATTCGCTGAAGACTCCATTACCGTCCAGGATCTGGTCCTACACTACGGCAATCCCCATGATTTGCTTGTACAGATGAGGCTGTTAATTGACGAGCATAAGAAGAAACCGTCGGAGTTAACGACCTTTCCAATCGTTGACGAGATTATCAAGGATATCGAACGACGGTATGCACACAAAATATCTCTCAAAGAATTTGCCCAGCAGTACTTTATTAGCCCCAACTACCTCAGTCATCTCTTTAAACAGGAGAAGGGCCAAAGCTTTATCCATTTCCTCATTCAGAAAAGGCTGGATGCGGCTATTGAGTTATTGAAAGAGGACATATCTCTATATGATGTCGGAAAATTGGTTGGGTACGAAGATTATGCCCATTTCAGCAAGCTATTCAAAAAACATCTGGGACAATCGCCGCTAGAATACAAACAGCGCTTCGACAATAAAAACATCGTACACAAGAAACCACAACCCAATCTCTTTGATTAACACATAGAAATGCCATCGAGCCCGTGTCACAATGAGAACCATCAATCAAGAATAGAGGGTGAATGAAAAGTGACAAGGGCCTATGGTGTCGAGAAGGATACGACGGAAGTGCTGAATTGGATTAGCTTATGCGAAAATGGAATTTATTTAGAGATTCAGATTGCCGAATGCGGAGCTGTCCGGCTGGTTCATTTATCTCCCTTCCCAGCGAATGAAGAGGTACGAGGAACAGAGGAGGAACGGGGACCGCGCCGAATCGTCGAACTGCAAGTGACGGGCGAGGATCGGAACGATCATCATGCCTCCAAATATACGGGGACCATGCCGGGAGGGAGACTGAAGTACGATAGCCATAGAGATTTCTATAACGAAAGCGGAAGAAAGCTTGAAGTGGTTATGGAAGATAGGGGTATGTGGGTAACGGTACACTATCAATTTTACAATGATATCCCTGTCATCCGAGCTTGGACGGAGGTCGTTAATCAGAGTTTGAATGCCATTTCGATGGAATACGTTTCTTCGTTTACGCTTACCGGTATCTCCGGCGGAGGCAGCAGATCCTGGGAAGCTAAAAGTCGGCTTCATGTTGCTCATAATGCTTGGCACGGAGAGCTGCAGTGGAGAGGTTATAGGCTACCCGAGTTAGGTTTAACGAAAGTAAATGATTTTTCGATCAAAAGACTTTCATTCAGCAATTCGGGTACCTGGTCTTCCGCCGATCTTCATCCAATGGGTGGATATGAAAATATGGAGGCGGGAATGGCCATGTGCTGGCAAATCGAGCATAACGGTTCTTGGCAATGGGAGATGAGCGATAAGGCCAGTGGTCAGCTCTATTTGCAATTAAGCGGCCCTACAGAGAACGAAAGCCATTGGTGGAAAAATGTCGCGCCTGGTGAAACCTTTGTCTCCGTTCCAGCGGCGATTGCGATTGTCAAAGGAGGGTTCGAACAGGGAATTGTGGAATTGACGCGTTATCGGCGAGAAATCCGTCGTTGGAACGAAGACAATGAAGGGCTTCCCGTTATTTTCAACGATTACATGAATTGTTTATTCGCTGATCCAACGACGGAGAAGATTTTACCCTTAGTCGATGCGGCTGCTTTGGCGGGTTGCGAATATTATTGCATCGATGCTGGCTGGTATGCGGATGGCGAATGGTGGAGCAATGTAGGGCTTTGGCAACCGTCACAAAGGCGTTTCCCAGGCGGATTGCAGGAGGTGCTGGGCTACATTCGGGCGAAAGGCTTAATCCCGGGACTTTGGCTGGAACTTGAAGTTATGGGCATCCATTGCCCCTTGGCACAGCAAGTGCCGGATGAATGGTTTTTCATGCGACATGGCAAGCGGGTGATTGATCACGGCAGGTATCAATTGGATTATCGACATCCCGAGGTCATTCAATATGCAGATGAAGTGATTGACCGTCTAGTGACAGAGTACAAGGTCGGTTATATCAAAATGGACTATAACATTAATGCAGGCATCGGTACGGAGGTTAACGCCGACAGCTTCGGCGAAGGCTTGCTTCAGCATAACCGTGCCTACCTGCGCTGGCTTGATAGCGTATTTGCCCGTTATCCGGATTTGGTCATCGAGAATTGCGGGAGCGGCGGTTTGCGTATGGATTATGCTTTGCTCGCCAGGCACAGCGTGCAGTCGATTAGCGATCAAACGGATTACCGCAAGTTTGCGGCGATATCAGCTGCTGCTCCTACGGCGCTTACTCCAGAGCAATCCGCTGCTTGGTCATATCCGCTGAAAGACGGAGACCGGGAAGAGGTCATCTTTAACATGGTGAACGGCATGTTAATGCGAATTCATCAGAGCGGGCACTTGTCGGAAATTTCTTCGGATCGTTTTGAATTGATTCGCGAGGGGATTGCTTATTACAAGAGTATCCGGGCATTCATTCCGAAGGCTCTTCCGTTTTGGCCGATTGGCTTGCCTAAGCACGGCGATCATTGGCTTAGCCTTGGACTTAGATGCGGTGAGAAGGCTTATGTGGCGGTATGGAGATTGGAAGGCGGAGCGAGTGAAGCGAGATTTCCGATTCCGGATTGTGACGGCAAGAAAGTAACGGTTCGATGTGGGTTTCCCCATAATGAGACCGTTAGTTGCAGCTGGAATCAGCTTGAAAATGCATTAGTTGTTACACTTCCATCAGAATTTACGGCTCGCCTGTATGAACTGCACATTGAGGAGGAGTAGCCAATGGCCAAAAAGTGTGTCTTTGTTGCATGGATATTCGTTATAGCCATGATTGTCTTCGTTTATAATGACAGGGCTTACGCAGCGGGTACGACCTATTATGTAAGCAGTTCAACGGGCAATGATCATAATAACGGGACGAGCGCAGGCACTCCTTGGAAAACTTTGGCTAAAATTTCCAACCTCACGTTTAATCCTGGCGATAAAATATTATTAAAATCAGGCGATACTTGGAACGAAAGCGTTTCCTTGAATGGTTCGGGAACGGCTCTGCTTCCGATCCAAATGACTGCCTATGGCAGCGGGAGAAAACCCATCATTCGATCTTCGGCCCCCGCTGTGGTGAGCCTAACGAATGTGAGCGGATGGACCATAGCGGGATTAGATATCGAGTGTACAACGACGAATGCGCTAACTAGCCCAACTACAACGAACAGAGCGATCGTCATTACTTATAATGCGGAAGGGACCTGGTCCAATATCACAATAGAGGGGAACCGGGTTCGTGGCTCTGGAATCAACAGCAATTCGGAGGGCATTCTGATTACGGCGATTTATCCGACAAACAAGCATAGCGAAGTCGCGCGAAATATCGTTATTAGCCATAATGAAATCTATATGCTCGGTTGGAGAGCGATCGGAGTTGCCGGATGGGATAGCACGTTGTCGGACAATCTTAAAAGCTCCGCGTTATTCCGCAATGTGAAGGTTCACAGCAATGTAGCATACCAGCTTGGAAACCAAGGAATCGTCATCGGGAATTCGAATCATAGCACGATAAAATGGAACCTCGTACATGATGCCGGACAATATGCCGGAACAGGGGTCACCTGGGGACCGGGAGGTATTTGGCCAGTCGCAAGCTCGTACGTTGATGTCATGTTTAACGAGGTCTACAATATGTCCGACAGCAACACGGGGCATGATGCTTCCGGATTAAACATTGATTGGTCTAATGAATATGTCAACGTTCAATATAATTACGCTCATGCTAATAAAGGCAACGGCGTGACGACGATGGCGAACATTAATTCGAGAATCACTGACAATAAAGTGGAGGGCAACCGCGGAGAAACCTCGATCGGAACCGGCCAAATCGCATTAAGCGACTTTACGGCGGATACGGGCAGATATTCCGGCTTAAAAAATCTCGTTGTCGCCAATAATTTAATTGTAGTGGATCAAGCGAATACGAGTGCGTTAAGCAGCAAAGATGTGTCACCCGGGGACGCTTGGTCGGGAGATTCGTTCCAGAATAATCGGATCGTCATGGCGAACGGAATTTCGGGAACTTCAGTTTATAAAATCGGGTTAAGCGCACCGCTTGATCTTGTCAATGACAATCGATTCTATCAGGCAAGCGGGACAGCATTTCAAGCTGAAAGGTTTGGAGTCAGCTACAGCTCCATAGCGGCATGGAGAAGCGCCTCCGGATTCGATCTAGGCAGCACCATCTCCGCATTGGATGCTGTGGCACCGAGCAATCCGTCCGGGGGATCAGCAACCTGGAATAGCGGAAGCTTAGGCATATTGTTATCTTGGACGGCAGCTACTGATACGGGTTCAGGAGTTCATCACTACAATATTTACCGTTCAACGACTCCAAGCTTTACGCCTGCCTACAGCAATATGGTTGGAGAATCAACGACCGCAAGCTTTACCGACCGGCAAGAGCTTCAAAGCGGCACAGCCTATTATTATTTGATTGAGGCCGAAGACAACAATGGAAATGTTAGCTCAGGCACAACGTCGGCAGGCGCGACCAGCGGAACCATTCCAGCATCCGCAAGAAAGTATGAAGCGGTTAAGGACGTCGGGGCGATCTCGCAGGGGCCGGTTTGGTACTATCACAAATGGAATGGCACGACATATACGCCATTGGCCAATTACTACGCGCCATGGAGAATGTGGCGGGACGGGGCATCTTTCTTAAGCGCAGGGGAAAATCTGCAATCGCCAGATGGCAGCGATTCTGTCAGAACATGGTTAGCGCCAGAGGATGGTGAAATTACGCTCTCGTCAAACGAAGCCATTTACCTGTTGAACACGGGAGCGGGAGCAGATGGCGTAAACGTTAAAATTTTGAAAAACAACGCGCAAATTTGGCCGGCGAGCGGCTGGCAGCAGGTCATCTACGGAACGGCAGCATCTGCCCCCACAATAACGCTTGATGTGATCAAGGGCGATGCGATACGTTTTATTGTGAATCAGAACGCGAACAATTTGTACGATACGGTCTATTGGAATCCTATCGTAAGCTATTGTTCCATTTACTTATTATTCGAAAATTTCGAGAGCACAGCAGGAAGATGGACCGTGCAATCGGGCAACTGGTCGGTTGTGACGGATAGCGGCAGCAAGAAATACAGGCAGACGGACTATTCAGGCAGCCTTGCAACGGCAGGGATCGACTCGTGGAGCAACTACACGTTAGCTAGCGATATTCAAATAAGCAATACCGCGGGAAGCGGCGGTTTTGCGAATCTGGTATTTCGTCTAACGGATGCAAATCATAAATATTTTGTTTATATCAGCAATATGCATGGGATTGCGATCAAGAAAACGATAGCGGGAACCCAGACGGTGCTGGCGTCGAAAGGCTATACGATTAATGTCGGGACGACTTATCGCGTATCGGTTGAAGCTATCGGCAATCGAATGGACATGTATGTGGACGGCGTTCTGCAATTAAGCGCAACAGATCCTGCTTATACATTCAGCAAGGGGAAGGTGGGGTTAGAAACGTATAATGCGACTGTGCTATACGATAACGTTATACTCATGGAGCAATAGGGATGCAGGACGCCTCGATCACCGATCGGGGCATTTTTTTGTATAAACGTTCTTAAAACATCGTAACAAACTACAACCAATGTTCAATACTCAGCACATATGAAGGGAAGGCCGTCTATGGCACAATCAATATAGCAAGAGGGTTATAACAGACGTAGATAGAGAGAGGAGGCAGGTGAGTGGAGCGCGTAAAAAATGACGATACAGCCGTGAGCATGCCTGAAATCTCAATCCGTGCTCCGGAATGGAGTGGATATACGAGAGTTAGCGTCGCTGATTTCGGTGCTAGATCCGAGGAAGGGTATTGTAACGGAAACGCCTTTCAGAATGCCATTGAGTATTGCAAACGGGAACGATCGTCCGAGCTTGTCGTTCCTTCGGGAATATATCGATTTTATAATGGCAATCATCCCGTATTTGAAGGGATGCACGATTTTCAGTTCGATGGTGGGGGCTCTGAATTCATCTTTTCTACGGTGGAAGCCTTTTTTACGATAACCAATTGCGTTCGGACCCAATTCAAAAATTTCACTGTCGATTGGGACTGGGAAAGCGGGCAATTGGCAAGCATCGGACAAGTGCGGGAAGTGGCCGCAAACCGTACGTATTTCGATCTCCATTTTCCAGAGTATGCGCAAGCGCCGGACGATCTGAACATACGGACCTTAAACGCGATGAACCCGCTGATCTTATCGGCAGGCTGCGAGTTAGGTCGCGAATTCCACGAAAACCATTTCCGGAACATAAGTCGCCAGGATCTTAATACGTTCCGAATCGCATTATCGAATCCCGAGGACTTTCGCTTTCTGAATCCAGGGCAAACTTACATCGTTCGTCATTACGTTTATGACGCGAACGCTTTCGAACTTAAAAGCAATCAGCATCTGCAAATCGAGCATGTAACGGTCTATTCCGCGCCAGGGCATGCTTTCGTGGCGTCAGGGGATCAACGGCATTGGGCGCTGCGGCATTGCAGAATTGTAAAACGGCCAGGCACGACGCGTTGTATTTCCGTCACGGCAGATGGCTGCCATATCAGTAATTCTCTAGGTTACTTTAGGATTGAGAACTGTGATTTCAGCTACAACGGCGACGATTGCCTGAACATTCACGATAATTCAGTCCAGGGCTTCAAGCGAATCGATGATCGGACCGTAAGCCTAAATCGTGTGCTAGCATGGCGTAATTCCTTTGCGATAGGGGACGATATCGAGTTTCGCAACGAAGATTTGTCTCCTACCCGGATCATGAAGCGCATTGCTGGCGTGGAATGGAATAAAGAGCATAACGCCTGCACGCTTGCCTTTGAACAACCGATCCCTGCGGAGGTTTCGGAAAGCGCAATCCTTTTTAACCGGAGATATGATTCCGGCAACTATATCGTTCGCCATAATTTCTTCCATCATAACCGCGCAAGAGGGATATTGCTGCATTCCGGCAACGGCTTGGTGGAGAACAACCATTTCTTCATGAATCAAGGGCCAGCGATCCAGATCGAGTGCGGTTCCGAGTCTCGCTGGTCGGAAGGATTTGGAGTAAGCAATCTGCGTATCCGCAATAATCTCATTGACAGCTGCGATGTGAATCACTGGAACATGGCCGTTATTTACATGGGGGTATATCTTGCCAGCGGGAGAACGCAATATCCGATCTTTGACCGGGTGTGGATCGAGAATAATACCATTATCAATTGCCCGCAGCAAGCGGTTTATGCTTCATCCTGCAGCAGGGTATATATCCGCCATAATGCCATTTTGAATTCGAATGCGGGGAGGCTCAAAGCGGCTGCCGATGGAGACGAGAATGGCGTGCTCCACCCTGAATATTATCAGGGAAGTTTAATGGCAAGCCATTGTAACGAGGTTTGGATTGAGAACAATAGAAGATTGTGCACGGTTGCTACAACAGAGKATCGTATTTATATTGATGATGCAACTAGCACGAATGTGAATGTGCTTCATAACATCGGATTCCATCAAGACGACAGCCGGTTGAGGCTGCAGAAGAAAACGGGTGAGCGATAATATGGCGACAATTGGGGCAAGTGCCGGAACGGGTAAGGATGTGCGCAGAAGAATAGTCAAATATAAAATGCTGTATCTCATGCTGCTTCCCGCCGTTGCGTTTTTAATTATATTTAGTTACATCCCCATGTACGGTGCATCGATCGCATTTAAAGAATTTTGGATTACGAAAGGCATTTTAGGCAGTCCATGGGTAGGGTTCAAGCACTTCGAACAAATCTTCGCGACCGATAAGTTTTGGCAGGTTTTTACCAACACGATTGAAATCAATATCATGCGGCTCTTGTTTGGATTTCCTGCTCCGATTATTCTGGCTATTCTTTTAAATGAAGTCAGGCACAGGATCTTCAAACGGTCGATTCAAACGATTATTTATTTGCCCCACTTCATCTCGTGGGTAACGATCTCGGGCATCTTGTTCGCGCTATTGTCGAATGAGGGCCTGGTCAATAGCATTGTTGTTCTGTTTGGCGGAGATCCGGTTAATTTCTTGACAAGCAACAGCATGTTTCGACCGCTATTGGTCATTTCTGGCATTTGGAAGGAAGTCGGATGGGGAACGATCATTTTCCTGGCGGCATTGTCCGGTGTCAATCCGGATTTGTACGAGGCATCCGTGATCGATGGCGCCAACCGCTGGAAGCAGATCGTTCACATTACGCTGCCAAGCTTGCTGCCGATCATATCCATTTTGTTAATATTGAATTTTGGCAGCATGATGAGCGGTGGTTTCGACCAAGTGTTTAATATGTACAACCCCATGGTATATGAAAGCGGCGACGTTATCGATACCTACGTTTACCGGATCGGGCTGACGCAAGGGCAGTATAGCATGGCAACCGCAATCGGGTTATTCCTAAACGTCATCAATTTTGTACTTCTTATCGCTGTAAACAGCGCGGCTAAAAAAATGAACGGACATGGCATTTACTGAGGTGATTGAATAATGGTGCGATCTACGAGCGTTTCTGGCAAAATATTTGATATACTTAACATCGGTTTCTTAGTTTTCATGGCTTGCATTATGCTTTACCCGTTCTGGCATGTACTTGTGGGATCCGTACTGCCGTATGAGGAAGCCGTGAAGACGAGCTTCAATATCCTTCCGCGAAGCATTTCCTTTGAAGCTTATGAATACGTTTTCTCGAAAAATACGATTCTGATGTCGGTTGTAGTTTCCGTATTCGTTACGGTGATTGGTACGCTATACCAGCTACTGATTACGTCGATTGCGGCATATCCGTTGACGAAACAAGATCTTCCGGGCAGAACGGCTATCTTTCTCTTTATCATATTCACGATGTTTTTTGGCGGGGGGCTCATTCCTTACTACTTGCTAATTAAGAGTCTTGGGATGGTAAATAGTTTGGCCGTTATGATCATTCCGGCAGCGTTAAGCACGTATAACTTGATCGTGCTCAAAACATTTTTTCAAAATATCCCCATTGATCTGGAGGAATCGGCTAAGATCGACGGGGCTGGTTATATGAGAGTGTTCTTCCAGATCATCATCCCCTTATCGTTCCCGGCGCTGGCAACAATCGCATTATTTATCGCCGTGGGGCAATGGAACAATTGGTACGTTCCGATGCTGTTTCTTAACGACAAGGAACTATGGCCGTTAGCGATGGTGTTAAGGGACGTACTGATTAATAACAATATGGAATTGACCCGCAGCGGCAGCTTCGTAAGCAAAGATTTTATGCTGGGGGACACCATTAAGAATGCCATTGTGATGGTTTCCGTTATTCCTATCATCATTGTTTATCCTTTCATTCAGAAGCACTTTGTGAAAGGGGTGATGATTGGATCAATCAAGAGTTGACAGTCAGATCACTAGCATACATTCATTTTTCATTAAAGGGGAGCAGTGAACAACATGTTGAATGGAAAGAAAGGCCTCATGTTATGTCTTGCAATGGTGTTGTTATTCGTTGGGGTGATTGCAGGATGCGGAAATAATAATGAGAAAAGCGAAGCGGGTGAGTCTTCTCCGTCTACAAGCGAAGAAAATCCTGATTCCGAACCCGTTGTTGAAAATGCAAAACCTGTTGAATTATCCGTGTTTAGTTGGATGTTCGAGGGGGCTGATTCGCAGGACTCTCAAATCTATAAGCATTTGCAGGAAAAGCTCAATATCCGTTTAAAGGTAATTACGGCTTCATGGAATGACTGGGAAGAGAAGCTGAACGTGATGATTGCTTCCGGAGAGATGCCCGATGTATTTGTCTCCTATGGCATTGACCGACCGGTTCAATACCGTCAGTGGATTAAAGAGGGCATGCTCCTTCCGCTTTCGGATTACTCAGAGCAGTATCCGAATATGAAAGCGTCACTAGCGAACTTTGAGCATTTAGCTAAAACGACCGACAACAAGCATTATGCGCTTCCTATATTCAATGAATCCGGCAGCGGAAAGATGGCGGTCAGCGGGCACAATATTCTGATTCGCAAGGATTGGCTGGATAAGCTAAACCTACAAATGCCAAAGACGATCGATGAGTTCTATGCGGTTGCCAAGGCCTTTACCGAAGGTGACCCTGACGGCAATAACAAGAAGGATACGTACGGTTATTCCTCCAGTGCCGGAGGGATTTGGTGGCAGTATCCGTTATTCAACGCTTTCGACACGAGCACCGATAGGTGGGAGAAGAAAGATGGGCAATGGGTACCGGAGGTTATTTCCGATGAAACGAGAGACGGGCTTGTTCYTCTAAATCAGCTGTACAAGGAAAAAATACTTGATCCTGAATTTATGTTGAATACGGACGATCAGAAAATCGAGAAATTTATCACAGGTAAAGTCGGTATCATGATTCATAACGCAAATGCTACCTTCTATAATGATTTTTATGACAAGTTCGAGCAGGCATATCCCGATGCCGATCCGAAGTCGATTTTCACATGGGTAGGCACCTTGGTAGGGAAAACGGGGGCTCAACGGATGGACGGCTTCAATAACTTCTGGGCAGAAACGTCTGTTAATGCCAGCATCTCGGATGAGAAAAAGAAAAAATCATTGGAGCTGTTGGACTACCTGCTCTCAAGTGAAGGGCAGCAGCTGATGATGAACGGCATTGAAGGGGTCCACTACAGCAAAGACGGAGATAAAATCACCCCCCTCATGACGGATGAAGAAAAGGGCAAAGACAAAGCCTTTTCCTTAAAAGCATTGGTTTCATGGAATTCGGACTTCCTCGCCGACAGTACGCCTAATAAAGAGGACATTGTCGCAATGGCAAAATCGACAGGCGATTTCGCCGTTCCGAATCCGTTAGCCTATTTAAACATTAGTCCAGAGGAACTCGATCCGAGTATTCCAAGCCAGCTGAATGATTTGGTAAATGAAAAATTCGTAAAAATCATTGTGGAATCCAAGGACGTTTCTGCGGATTTCTCTTCCTTCAAGGAAGAGTGGCTGTCTAAAGGCGGTACGAAAGTGATTGAAGTAACGAATAAGCAAGCGCAAGCGGAAGGTCGCTAAATCCGCGAGAAAGCTCGTTTAGGGTAGGAAGAGACCTTGCTGGAGCCAAGTTTATCAGCAAGGTCTCTTTAATAGGGCGTAGGTTGCCTATTTCAAAGCGAAGAATTGAGGTGGTTGAAATGACAAAGTATGAGGATTTTCAGCCAGGCGAATTGTGGTTGGATACGAAAGGAAAGCCTATTCAGGCGCATGGCGGCAGCATATTATTCGATAACGGGATGTATTACTGGTATGGAGAAAATAAAGACGGCCCAAACAGGATAAGTCAAATCGGTATTCAGCGCGTGGACGTCATTGGCATATCCTGCTACTCTTCAAGCGATTTATATAACTGGACCTTCGAAGGCATTGTGCTGCCTGCGGTTTCCGATGATCCGAGACATGACCTTCATCCGTCCAAAGTAGCGGAACGCCCGAAGGTACTGAAAAACGATCGGACTGGCCAATACGTCATGTGGCTTCATATGGATAGCGAGGACTATACGCTGGCTAAAACCGGTGTGGCCATAAGCGACCATCCGGCAGGACCCTTTGCATATTTGGGAAGCAAGCGTCCTAACGACGTCGATTGTCGGGATATGACATTATTTAAAGACGACGATGGAACGGCGTATTTAATTCATTCGTCTGACTGGAACAAAACCCTGGTCATATCGAGGTTAACGGATGATTATACCGATTTGAATGGCGAGTTTACGAAAGCGTTCATTGATCAGTCCCGGGAAGCGCCGGCGGTGTTTAAACATGCGGGGAGATATTACTTGCTTTCCTCGGGTTGCACGGGGTGGTATCCCAATGCGACTCTCGTTGCGGAGTCGAATCGGATGATGGGGCGGTGGGAGCTCAAGGATAATCCGTTAAGCGGACGTAATGCTCGGAAATCGTTTTATGCGCAGAGTACGTATGTGTTTCCTGTCCAAGGTTTAGAGAACAGCTTTATATTTATGGCTGACCGATGGCTGCCGGAGGAGCTTGCTCGTTCCAGATATGTATGGCTTCCTATCACCTTTGTGGACGATGGGATAGAAATTAAGTGGGCGGATCGCTGGGATTTGAACTATTTTTAAAATGAATATATGCATTAAGGCCGTTCCTTAGTAGGAGCGGCCTTAAGTTATGAGCTGAATTAGTCGATCCCCTTCTAAATGACATCAGGTTATGTTCACATAGTCAAAAAATTCGACAATACCGGGGAGGATCTCGAGGATTTGATCTCGATCGGGACGATTGGATTGATTATGGTGATCGAGAGCTTTCAAACGAGAAAAGGCACGAAGCTCGCGACATTCGCGGCTCGCTGTATTGAGAACGAAATACTTATGCATCTGCGCTCATGGAAGAAAACTCGAAAGGACGTTTCTTTGCATGATCCAATTGGTACGGATAAGAAAGGCAATGAGATTACGTTGATCGATATCCTCGGCACGGAGGCTGATGATATCGTGGATAAGGTGCAGCAGAAGATTGAGAAGAGCAAGATATATAAGAATTTGGATATACTCGATGATCGGGAATAAATAGTGTAGGAATAGAAACGGCAAAGTCAGGCCTAAGAAATCTTCTGTTTATGATATGGAATTTTCAATAGCTTTGTGTTGTTCATTGTTTTCAATTGCCAAAGAAAGACGTGGTAAAGGTATACCTAACTTTTTTGCTTCTCTCACAACTTCAAGTACCGCAAAACCTGCTTTACTTTTGTTGTATTCGATGAAAAGTCGTGGTAAGCTGCCCTTTGCAAAAATAAACTTGTTAAAAAGCGTACCGAGAAGTGCTGGTGGAATCTTAGTTAACAGTAGAGAAATCGTATCAATCTTTGCACCTCTTGCTTTAAGTACAGGGGTAATTTCCCTCATATTCTTACCAAGATTTGCGAATGAGTCACTATGATTCAAGAGTGCTGGAAAACTTCCCCGTTTTAACACCTCGGTCTCAATAGCCGCATTCATTGCAAAGTGATTCCATAGCCAGTTTTGCATATCCTTTATCCAACTAATTTTAAAATGGGCACTTTCAAATAGTTCTTTGACCTTGTTGTTAATATGTTCAGTGCCTTCCCGTGGTTTTTCCAGAAACAGCATTTTCAAAAAGCCACCTCTAAGCCTATTGTCCGCGATGCCGCCGCCTCCTCCTGGGAACCCAAAGACAACATTGTTCATAGACAATGGTGAGATCGATGATTTCAAATCTTGCCAGACGTTATTGAATATTAGGACAGGGGTGTTTCCAGCAGCAGTCGATAGTAATTGAGCTGCTTTTGGAAGTTGTTCCGTGTTGACACTCACAATAATGAGATCATAATTTGGGCTCATCTCCTCATGCAGTTTGACGTTCCAGCTTTCTTTTATTAGCTGTTTCCCTCTTCGTGCGTCCCACATTTCAAGTTCTATATTGCTTCCGAAGGTTTCTTTTCTCCCTTTTCTAACGTAAAACTCAACTGTATGCCCTGCCTTTTCAAAAGCCCAAGCATATTGGGTCGATATTACACCTCTACCGAAGAATAAAATTCTCATATTGCCTCCTAAAAATATATAATAATCCTTGTTAATGATCAAACAACGTGTTGTATAATGTTATTGTATAGATTCACTATACGGTCATCAACCATCAGATTTTTAATATCTGTCGTATAATCGATTGAATAATGGAGGCAAATAATGAATAAGCAACCTGAAATTACGGACAAAACAAGGCAAACATTTATAAATGTATTCTGTGATTTATATAGCCAAAAACCAATTGAAAAAATATCCATTCAAGAGATTGCTAACCAATCAGGATATAATCGCAGTACTTTTTATCAATACTTTACGGATATCTATGAGTTGTTGGACTGCGTTGAAGAGCGTGTCTTGAAATCCATTAACGAGGAGATGGCAGGCAGAGAGTTTTCTACACATACTTTCCAAGATGCACTTCAATGCTTGGAAAATGCAGAGGAAATTTCAGTTCTTAAAGCCCTCTTGGGCGACTATGGTTCTGTTCATTTTGTTGAACGCCTGAAAAGAGAGATTCCCTTTGAGAGATTGATTGTGGACTTTCCAACAAATGATGACTTAGCACCATACATAATTGAGTTTTACATATCAACATTAATATCTATGTTTCGCCTTTGGATACGCAACGGCAAAGATCTATCGTCGGAAGAATTGGTCAAGTTGATAGATAGCCTATTTGCAAATGGGATAACACCGTATCATATCTTTGGCACGATCAATCCGCAGCGTCCTGGTTCGAATAAAAAGTAAGGGGACGAGAAGAAAGAGAATGAGGAATTTTAATATCGGCTTATCCTGCCATTGGGCGGGTATCATTGGCGCATTCTTGATATACAGGGCAATACGGCCTTGATTTTAACTGAACACATGATCGAACAGCACTTCTATATTACTGACAATGAAAAAATACAGTGAGCGGCAGTATGAGTTGATTTTATCTATCAAATGGCAAAATAAATAAATTGCGAAACCCGCCCATGTGGAGTGCTGTGTGTTGGCTTGGGCAACAGGGTTCGGACTTCTTGTACAACTTTGGAGTCCTTACTATTAAAGAAAGCTAGACTCCACACGATTGACTATGGGATACAAAGGGTTTTATGAATGAATTGAAGTCGTATCCAAAAAATAGGAGTTGGCTTTGGCTGCCTTCGTTAAATTTGTATCGACTGCGACACCCAAGTGATAATGAAACAGGCATAGACCAAAGAACTACGCTACTGTTGTGTGTTTAGCAGCATCAGACTGGAGATTTTCATTGTAAAATAGAAGGAAACCCTTCCGGTTGGATATTGTCCAGCCGGAAGGGTCCGCATTTTTCTGTTTACGCTTTTACTTAGCCAGATATTCGACGAACCTTGTAAAGATAGTAGCTACTTCGGCGCGGGTGCCGGTGGCTTGGGGGTCAAAGAGGTTGTCCGGCTTGCCTAATACAATGCCGATTCCCCGCAGCGCCTGAACGGCCTCCAACGCCCATGAGCTGATCTCACTCTCGTCCATGAAGGACTTAGATTGGCTTTCAGGTATCTCATAGCCCTTGTACTTCATATAGTTGTACAGTATCATCAGCATCTGCTCGCGCGTCATCGGTGAATTCGGATCAAACAGGTCAGCGTTTATACCGTTGACTATGCCGCTTTCGGCCGCCCACTCGACTGCCGCCGTGTACCACTGTCCGTCCGTCACATCGCTAAAGCGGGAACTCGTGTAGCCGGAACGGTTTACGTTCTCAAGATTGGCCAGTACCTGCACAAACATCGCACGCGTCATTGAGGTGCCCGGTGAGAACGTCGTGGACGTCGTGCCGTTGAAAAGACCGTGCGTGTAGGCTAAGTTTACGTAGCTGTAGAACCAGTTGTCCATGTTGACATCCCTGAAAGGATTGCCCGACATCACGAGAAAGCCCAGCGGGGTGTCGTCATCGAACACAAGCTCCGTACCCTCATGGATGTTCAGCGACATGCCGTTGTCTAAGCCGACACTCGCGCCGCCCGGTCCTACCACAACCGCGCCGCCGCTCTGTATTTTCGAGCCGCTGTGGATATCCACCTGGTTGCCGTTCGGCAGGTTCACATGCGCGTCTCCGCCGCCTACTGTGACCGTACCGTCGCCCGCTATCGTCGAGCCGCCCGGAATGGTCACTTTGCTGTTGCCGCCGGGTAGTGCCACTTCGGCGCTCTTGTTCGCCGGAATGGTCACTTTACCGTTTGAGTCTATAGTTGTGCCTTCGGGTACCTCAATCTTCGTCCCGCCCTTGGTCGCAATCTCGCCGCCACCGGGCAGGGTGGTATTGCCGTTTTTGTCCGTGACCGCGGGCTTATCCTTCGGTGTGTTCACTGTGTAGGTCGGCTTCGACGATCCAGCGTCTGTCCCGGTGCCCGTATTGCCGGTGTTGCCCGTATTGCCCGTATTGCCGTCAGAAGGACCGGGTACGATGGGAGTCGTCGTCGGCGTCGCCTTCGCACTTATCTCCGCGCTGTCGCCCTTCGCGCTTACCGCGATGACCTTAAAGGTGTAGTCTTGGCCGTTTGTCAGGCCCGTGAAGGTATATTCGGTCGTCGCTGCATCCAGTGTGACCGGCGTCACGTCGTTATACCAGACCTTGTAGTCCAATATCGCGCTGCGACCGTCGTCAGGATCGTCAGGAGAAGTCCAACTCAATGTGACCTGTCCATCGCCCGCCGTTGCCCTGAAGTCGCCAGGAGCACCGGGAACGTTCATTTTTCTCTGCACGAACATCCAATCAAAGACGTCTGTGTAATCATTGTCCCAAGCCGACAAGTTAGAGGACTGCGCCGTTGGAGCTATGCTCCAAGTCCCCATCGTTATCTGGTTGTAAAGCACCGCCGCTTCAACTTCATGTGCTACTTGATCACCCAGGACAGGTGTGTTGGCCGGATTCGGCCTCCAATTCGGCTGATCGAATTGATTGTAAGGCCACGTAAGAGGCTCATTGCTCTCAAAACGCGAAGCCCTCGCGTTGATCATTTTCGGCATATTGGTGTTTATGAAGGTAGTGAGGTTAGTCTGGTATCCTCCAACGTTATGTTCATTTATAAACATCCAATAGGCCAGTTCGTTGTGAACGTTGTTGGCGTTCGCGCTCGGTGAGCCGCTTACCGGAGACATAGGTGCGGCGGCCGCGAAAAAGCCGGGATAGGCATTAACTAAGCTGTTCGTATACTGGCCGCCCCATGAGAAGCCCGCCGCGTAAATACGGTTAGGGTCTACTGCACCGCTGGCAACCAAGTCGTCTATAACCATCTTAACATTGGCTGTGGAGGGAGTAGACGTGCCATTATAGGAAATATTCAGTATATGGCTGGCGTATTTGCCGGGATCTTCTTCCATTTTCTTCATCAGAGCGACTGCGCCGTTGGCGGATTTCATGGCCGCTTTTTGGTCTGTCGTAGCGCTTGTGCCGCCGCGTCCCATGCCGTGGGTATAGACATACAGCGGCAATCCTTGCAATACTTCACCGTTGTCATCCTTATGAAG
This sequence comes from Paenibacillus sp. 2TAB23, assembly GCF_052115165.1. NCBI lineage: Bacteria > Bacillati > Bacillota > Bacilli > Caryophanales > Paenibacillaceae > Paenibacillus > Paenibacillus sp. 2TAB23. Next base: position 253,706 of record NZ_JBFRGD010000006.1, on the reverse strand, counting down.
GTAGAGCGCGCGATTGACCGAATTGCCCGTGGGTGTTGTAAACTTGTCAAGGATCGGATTCACAACTTTTTCCTGTTCAAAAACCACGTAGCTAAGCGGACTCCCTTCTGTCAGTACGACCGCGCCGTTTTGAACGATGCTGTAAACCTGCTTTGTCGAGTTCATGCTGCCATCCAGCGTTATCGTGCCGCCGCCAGCTGAATAAAACTCAGACTCAACTACGATGTAACGGCCGCTTTCCAGTCCGGCTTGATAATCCGGTGAATTGCTTACCGTCCCCTGATAGCCGCGCACGTTCGGTTCGTCATTGGCGTATACCCTTGTGATCTTGCGCGTCCCTGCAAAGGTCACCGAGGCGCCGTTCAGGGTCGTGTTCCTAGCCGTCACGGTAAACAAGCCCGGATTAAGCTCGGAGCCTACCGCCGACTTTCCCTCTCCCAGGTCAATGATGACAGCCGTCGTGTACTCGCCACTGGCGAAGTTGTCATTCCATACGGTAAAGGGAAGCAGCACCGCGGCCGAATCATTTTTGAATGTCACGTGAATGGTATGGTCAGCGTTAACATTTAAAAAGGTATAAGTGCCATCGAATAGAGTCGCGGCCTCGCCGTCTACCGTTACGGTATCCACAATTTTGCCGTAGTCGGGGGTAATCGTAAATTCTTTGTTTGAGTTGCTAGCTATTCTCAGAACATCGCCTGTTGCGTTCGGCGTTATTCGGCCGCCCGATCCCGCCGTGGCGGTGATTGAGAATCTGGTGTCCACTTCATTGGCTAAAATGAGCTTCAGGCTGTCTGTATATGAAGCAGCGCTGCTATAAGCCTTGTCCGGATCTCCGAAACTGGAAACGACTTCATAGCGGTCGCCGCCCGTTTGCGTCGAGTTATTGATATAAACATCAAAGGTAAAATCGCCTTCCTTCAAGGTCAAGGTTCTTTTCGGAATTCTCATCTCCACGATATATCCTGTTTCCGTGATCTGAGTCCAAGCAGCTCTGCCCGGAGCGGACTGCCCTGAAAACACGCCCGTCGCGCTGACACGCCATTGGTTTGCGCCTCCGGTTCCTGTGCCTACATAAAACTCCAGGCTATCGTACTGGTGATCTCCGCCGGCTCCCTGGTATAGATTGCTGTCCTGCACAACCACGCGGGCATACAGGTAGTCGGAGTCCCAAAGGATCCTGGCTGTGCCAGTGGCATGGGGTTTAGAGTCGCCGGGTACAGTACTTTTGTTGATGAGATGCTCCATTGTCAGAGCCCACAGTGGATCGTCTGACCCGAGTTCGGGAGTTCCGAACATGGCGGTCGGCGTTTCATTTGCCTCTGCGTTCTCGATGTTGTCAGTAGCGGCGGCAAGGCTTACAGGCATTAGCGACGCCACTATTACCAAGCAACAGAGGAACGCGAGCATTCTGCTAAATCGTTTTGACATATAATGATAATCCTCCTTAATTTTCGATCAGGTGCGCCTCCGGCTTACCCGCATCGTATTCGGACACTTGACATGCAAACGATTTATGTTTGCGCTTTCATTGTAGAGGGTAGCGTCTTTTATCACAATGTGCATATCTTTACTTCAATTACCTTTTGTTTACTTATTTAAGGTATTCTTACTCCATTTCTCCACTCTCCGATAGCTTTCTTCCAGCGAAATATCCTCCTGACCAAAGTGTGTCATGACAGCGCATTAACTGGCATGCTCGATTACAATTTCAATCCCATCGGGATCAACAATATCACTCATGAGTGAGAGAGTAGAACGGAAATGGTTCAACCGCTTCAGTACAATTCAATTTGACACTTATTAAACCTGTGCTATTCTTAAAAGTAATTCCCCCCTCACAAGAGATCTTAAATGTAAAGACGCTCTCACCACGCACTTCAGGTCAACCTTCTTACATAATTGTTGTTTCCATAATCGTTCTTGTCCTATTGAAGAGAAAGGAAGTAATCGCTTTATGAAAAGTTTCTCGAAGTATATAGGCGGGATTTCCATTAAAAACAAAATATTCATAGCGAACATTTTAATTATTGTCGTATTTATTTCCACTCAGTCGTACTTTGCCAACACGATTTCACAGAAGGCTATTATTGAGAAAGAAATCAATAACTCATCAAGGGAGCTTGTGCTCATCAAAAACAACCTTCAAACCTTGGTATCTACAATTGAAGATTATTCAAAAATTCTGGCCAGCGATTATCGCTTGCAGAACGTGCTTTATAACGATTTTTTATTAAATAATGAGTTCAATGCGAGCAAGCGGGTTGAAGGTTTAAATAACCTTTCTATGAAAAAAACCCTTTCAGAGACGATCAGCAATATTGTGGAGCCTAACACAAAAATCAAAGCAGTAAGCATCCTCACCTCGAATCAGCACTGGGTGGACGTCGGGTTTGCCGATAACGCATATGCTTCCCGCATATTCGGTGACAGTTATGGAGCGGATGATCAGTCTTATTTACCCATTTGGACAGGCTTGATCAAATTCGGATTCTTGTATGAAGGTGAAGACAGTGTATTTGCAGTTTCCAAAACGGTCATTCACAAAGATACCGGTAAAAGGATTGGCAGCATTTTTTTGTACGTGAAAGAAACGACGATTGCCTCGATTTACGAGGAAGGGGAAAATAAGGGTGGAGAATTTTATATCGTCGATTCCGCCGGCCGAATTATTTCCTCACAGAATAAAGCCTTGCTATACCGGGATTTCAAGGAGGCCGTGTCCATAAGCATTCCTGACAACAGTAAAGACGCAAGTTTTACCCAGAGCAGCGGAAGTCAAGAAATGTTGCTATTCACCCAACGCTTCGAACCGTTGAAATGGACAATTGTAAGCGCTATCCCGATGGATAATCTTTCTTCGGACCGGAAAGAAATCAATCAATTGATTCTTGGGATCGGTGCAGCATGCTTGCTGCTAGCATTAATTGTTTCCTTCCTATTGTCCCGGTCGATCACGCGACCCATCTTCCAGCTTGCCAAGACAATGAGAGAAATCCGGACGGGAAAGATGCAAGTCAGAAGCTCCTACCAATCCAAAGATGAGATCGGATATTTAAGCGAGGGCTTCAATAACCTAATGGATCGGATTGAGGCGCTTATGGCCGAAAACGTCGAGAAACAAAGGACGAAGGCCGAGATCGAATTTAAATTGCTGCAATCGCAAGTGAAGCCTCATTTTTTGTACAATACGGTTGAAACCATTATTTCGCTCATTAAGCTGGGCTTAGGGAAACAGGCCATACAGGCAGCCCAATACATGGCGAATTTCTATAAGATCTCGTTAAGTGATGGCAACGATATCATATCGATAGGTGAAGAGATGCGTTTAACGGAAAGCTATTTGGAAATACAGCAGCTGCGTTATGTGGAATATATGGAGTATACGATGGAAATTGACGATGAAATTATGACCTATTCAATACCGAAGTTGACCTTGCAGCCAATCGTGGAGAATGCGATCTATCATGGGTTGAAGCTCAAAAAGGAAAAAGGAATCATACGCATTATAGGAAGGCGTTGCGGCAACAATGTTGAAATTGAAATTTACGATAACGGGGCTGGTATGCACAAGAATCAAACCAAGGTAATAATGGCAGGTTCCGGCGCTTTTGATGAAGCTGGCGGATTTGGGATTAGAAGCGTATCCAATCGAATCCGAATGCTGTACGGGGACAGATACGGACTGCAAGTTGAAAGCGAATACGGCGTTTATACGAAAATTATAATTGTACTGCCTCTTCGTCATCATTAGCTCCTACTCGCATCCATGAGGCTGRCATTTCTATTATCCGCAAGATAAGGACTGAATAGAATAGGAGGAAAGACCATGTACAAAGTGCTTATCGTCGATGATGAATATTACTTCAGGCAAGCCTTGAAGATTTCGCTGCCATGGAGTGAACTGGGCTTTCAAATCGCGGGGGAAGCAAAAAACGGGGCGGAAGCGCTGGAGCTGATGACCGAGGTAGAGCCTGATGTCGTTTTGGTCGATATGAATATGCCGATTATGGATGGATTGGAGTTTATACATAAAGCCAAGGAGCGCGGCAGGAAAACAAAATTTATGGTGTTGTCAGGTCACAGTGAATTCGTGTATGCCAGACAGGCCGTGCAATTAGGCGTTTTTAATTACGTGCTGAAACCCATTAACGAAGAAGAACTCCAAAGCTCCTTACTAGATATAAAGGAACTGATACGAACGGAGCGTCTGGGCAAGCTTGAGTTGGACGATTTGAGAAAGCAGGCGAGCGAAGGATTGTCTGTCATGAAGGAGCAAGTACTGAACGGTTGGCTGCAGGGCAACGTTATCTCTAGACCCAGTTCAGAACGGGATCGATTAACTGATTTGGGAATAAAATTGGAAGGGTTACATTATCGTGCGATTGTCATCGACCTAGATTCAAGCGATGAGAGGAATCTTGAGGAGAGTATGCTGATTCGCAAAGCCAAAGTACAAGAAATCGCTCAAAATGATATGCAAAGCGCCTTTCAGTGTGTCGGCTGTCATGATCATGATGCTCGTCTGGTTCTAATCATAGGATCGCCTGACGGCTCCTTTAACAAGCTGGAAACAATTTGCGAACGGATTCGATTGAACGTAGAGAACGATTTGGCCTGTACGGTAACGATCGGCTTAGGGAAAGGCTGCGAAACGTTTGAGTCGATTTCGGTTTCATATAAGGAAGCGTTAATCGCCTTGAAGCAACGGTTTGTATGGGGTGGCAACAAGGTGTTCGCACATTCCTTGATTGCGGAAACCGGGATAAAGGTCGGATTGTTCTCGGTGGAAAAAAGAAGCGGCTTGCTGATGTACATGCGAATCGGGAACATGACCGAGACGGAAGAATGGCTCTCGCGTTTTTTTCATGATACTCGTGTCCAAAAAGCTTCAATGGAAATGCTGCTTCTCGCCGGAATCGAAATCGTATCCACATGCCTGGAGTTTTTGGCCGAAGCGTCGCAAAGCTTTGAAGATGTCTTCCGAAATACGACACAACCCGATATGATACAACATGTTCAGCGGTTGAAAACCTTCAACGAGTTGGAGGACTGGATACGTGCTTTAATTCTAAAGGCCATGGATTATGTGCATAGTCGCAAAACCAATAGAGCCGTCAAAGTTATCGAGGAGGTCAAATCGTATATTTTGAAGCATTACGGCAACGAAGAACTGCGAATCGAAGATATCGCAAAGAGCGTTCATATGAATTACAATCATCTTTGCTTCGTGTTCAAGAAAGAAACGACCTTTACGATCAATGACTACCTGACTGAAATACGGATGATTAAAGCAAAAGAGCTTTTCGATCAGGGAGAGATGGTTATCCAAAACGTAGCGAGCCGGGCGGGATATGCGGACGCTAACTACTTTAGCAAATGCTTCAAAAAACATATGGGAATCACGCCTAGCAAATATGTGAATCAAATCCGATAGCCTACACTTCCATGCAGACGTTAGGGAAAAGTGAAAACTTTTCCTCTATCGTCTATTTTTTTGCCGTTAATTTTACTGCTGGTCCGAGAATAGTCTCTGTACTAAATTTGGGAAGATTCGTAAAATTAACTCAAGGTTGATACCGCTTTCAACATCTGAAATCAATCTGATATCCGCTTTGACAAATAGGGGAGGTAAACAATGAAAACGAAGTCAAAGGCAGCAGCTATGTTCCTTATGGCAAGTACACTGCTGGTTTCATCAGCATGCAGCAGTGGGAATGAAACAAAGTCCAACGAGCCGTCCGACAATCCGTCGCCCTCGGCAACAAGCAATGAGGATAACAAGAATACGACGAAGACGGACAGCAAAAAAATCAAGATGAGAGTCATAACGCTTACGACGGACGAGAATCGCAATAACATTATGGAAAAATTCATCAAACCGAATATTGCTGCAGCGCTTCCTAATCTTGAAGTCGAGTTTGAGCCCGGCGGCGGCGGCGAGGATATGGCAAACAAATTGAAGACGTTGAATGCATCTGGTGATATGCCGGACGTATTCTGGAATGATGCGGGCTACTTTACGCCGTTGAAGAGCACAGGCAGCATTCTGGATCTGACACCTTACATTTCCAAAGACGGTTTCTTGGACAAATACGCGGTACCGGATGCGTTAAAGCATGTCGATAACGGGATCTACAGCTTATCTTCCGGAGCGGACACGTATTTCACCCCTGTCATCTTCTATCATAAAGATATGTTCGAGGAAGCCGGGGTTCAAGTGCCGACCACATTCGATGAGCTGATTCAAATCTCGAAGACGCTCAAGAGCAAAGGCATGATACCGGCGGTGACTCCAGGCAAGGACGGGTGGGGACCAAAACTCTTTATGCTTCAGCAAATGATTCAAATCGGAGACCCGCAGGCGATGGCAGACCTTGTCAGCAACAAAACGGACTTCAACAATCCATCGGTCAAGGAGGGAGCGGCTCGGATCGAAACGCTGGTTAAGGAAGGCGTGTTCCCAGACGGCATTGCCAATATAGATTATGGTCCGGCGATGGAAATGTTTACGTCCAAAAAGGCGGCTATGTTATGGATGTTTACTTGGGAGCTGCCAAATCTCGCCAAAGACGAAACGGTTGATTTCTTCCCATTCCCAAGTGCCAGCGATAAGTATAGCCCTACAGAAAACGTACAGTTCTGGGGTTCTCCGATTAACGGTTATGCGGTAAACGGCAAAACCGAGAACCCGGAAGAGGCCGTCAAGCTTGCCGAATTTCTAGCGATGGCGGATGCGTTATACTTCGAATCTACCGGTGCTCCTATATCTTTGCAGACAGGTAACCAAGCAATGGATAGGAGCCCGCTTATGCAGAAGTTTGTTGACTGGTACAATCCGATTCCTAATAAAATCGCGTCTTTTGCTCTGAATTCGCTAGACGCGAGGACGTCTGCCGAAATATCTACGCAAGGAGCGAATTTATTAACGGGCGAGTACGCGGCCGATGACTTTAATGAGGCGATGAACAAGATCTGGAGCGAAAATACGTGGTTTGACAAATAAGAGACGCAATAACAGCTAAATCCCCTTGGGATTTGTCCAAGGGGATTTAGACACAAATTAAATGGTGGAGAGAGCGATGAACAAGTACTTTAGCACCAAAGTGTCTATATTCGTGTTTGCTTTCCCGGCATTGCTGCTGTTTACCTTATTCTGCGTTTACCCTTTGCTGCCGGAGATTTGGATGAGCTTGCATAAGCATGACGGGTTTAAAAATTTGGGTTTTGTTGGTTTAAATAATTACAAAGAAGTGTTGGCTTCCCCATCCTTTTGGACCGCTCATAAGAATACGTATCTCATTGTAGCCATCTCATTATTGCTGGGGCTTCCCCTATCCATGATGCTTTCGCTTTTCATGGATGCTCAAACACCGAAGTTTCGTCGATTCTTCAAGACGGTGGCGATGTTCCCCGCTATCTTGTCGGTCACGGTTGTTGCCCAGATTTGGCTGGCGTTTTACGAACCAAATTGGGGTTTATTTAACGAGATACTCCATTCGTTAGGCTTGAGCTCTTGGACGCATTCGTGGTTGACGGAAAAGAAAACGGTAATGCCCAGCATCGGAATGACATTCCTATGGCAATATATAGGACTGAACGCGTTGCTGTTCTATACAGGAATCAAGACCATACCCAAGAGTTACTATGAAGCGGCATTGATCGACGGCGCTAATTATTTTCAAGTTTGCTTACGAATTACGATCCCCTTGCTGCAGAATGTAATCAAATACGTACTTATTCTGTCAACATTAGGCTCAATGGCATTTTATTCGCATGTACGAGTCATGACGGCAGGAGGCCCGGGAGATCTATCCAGGACAGTCATCTACCAGATGTATTATACGGCATTTGATACTTCCGAATTTGGCAAAGGCACTGCGATCGCCGTTATTTTTATTCTGGAATGCCTTTTGATCTCCTTTGTCATTCAAAGGTACGTTGCCAGAGAAAAACTGGAGTTTTAGCTGGAGGGGAGCTTTCTGAAACTATTAAGTCGAGTATTTTGGGTAGTCGTGGGATGTACGTTTCTGTTTCCCTTGTACTGGATGGTAACGATGTCGTTGAAGTCCAAAAGCGAAGCTTACGACAATCCTTTTGGATTACCGTCTTCATTGGACTGGCTGAACTTCAGCGAAGCGCTGTCCAAATATCATTTTTATACGTATTTCGAGAACAGCGTAATTTATACCGCGGGCACAATCGCCATTACGTTGACAACGGGCAGCATGCTAGCTTATTGCCTCAGCCGCATGCAATGGAAATTCAATTCGCTAATGCTGTTTTATGTATCTATGGGTTTAATTGTCCCAATCGAAGTAGTCGTTATTCCTTTATTCCAGCTGGTTAAATGGATGCATATCAAAAATAGTTATTTGGGTCTTATCTTGCCGTATTCCGGCTTCGCCATCGCTTCCTGCGTACTGATGCTGTATGCCTTTCTCCGTTCTTTGCCTAAGGAGCTGGAAGAAGCGGCATGCATAGATGGAGCAAATGTCTATCAAACGTATATTAAAATCATATTTCCAATCGTAATGCCAGCGCTCGTGACGCAATGCGTTCTTATATTTATTCGAATCTGGAATGAATTTCCGCTTGCTTTTATTATTGCTTCCAAGGATCAATTCCGGCCGCTTACAGTAGGGTTGCTTGGATTCTTTATCAATGTGGGAGTTACGGATTGGGGGCTCATCGGCGCGAGTATGCTGCTGTCCAGCTTGCCTATGATCATCGTATATTTAATAGGCAACGAAAAGATCGAAAATGCATTGACTGCAGGTGCAATTCTGAAGTGACGAATATAAAGCGGGAAAGGGACGGACACCTGATAAGGTGTCTTTTCTTTGTATCTTCCGGCTGGCGCAGCGCTTTACCTTTCCCTATTGTCCCGAGAATTTTCCTTACGGTCCAATAATAGTCTCTGGGAATATTCGTACAGACTGCTATTATAAAAGCATTGATTGACAGCGCTTCCAAAATTGGAAATAGAACTGCTCAGTCATAGGCAAAGTAAAGGTTAGCAGCCAGAATCCTGCTCCAGGAACAAGGACGGTCATGCAGGGGGGATGAAATAAAGTTCGGAACCACACATGAATTTACTCATATCCAAGGAGGTTTTATGAAAGTGAGAAAAAGAGCATTCATTTGGATGATGACTTTGGTAATGGTATTTCCCATGCTGCCATTTTCAGGGGCGGTAGTCGCAGCTGACAGTGCGCCCAGTGTAGCCGCTGCCGACAGTACGCCAAGTGCGACTATCTATGTTGCTACAAATGGCAATGATAACACAGGTGACGGAACACAAGAAAAGCCGTATAAAACGCTTGCCAAGGCAAAAGCAGAAGTAAGGACTCTGCCTAAGACCGGCGGTGATATCGTCGTTCAAATTGCGGATGGATATTATTCGCTGGATGAAACTCTGGTTTTTAACAAGGATGATTCCGGAAGTGCAAGCAGCATGATTCGCTATGAGGCGGCGCCGGGCGCGAAGCCGGTAATCAGTGCGGGTGAAATGTTGGATAAGGGCGTATGGACAGAAGCTGTTGGGCTTACCCAGACTGGCGGCTTAACGGCATATAAAACGACCCTTAGCAGAAGCGATAAGCTGCGCTCGATCTATGTAAACGATAAGAGCGCCAACATGACGCTGAGCTCGCAAATCGTTTCGGCCAATAGAACCGTAACTGGCACCCCCACAGCCAGCTTTACCGCTGCCAATAACCCTTGGGCGTGGCAGAACGGCAGCAACATCCGGGCGGCTATCGTATTCGATGCAAGCGTAGGTCTGACGACGGCAACGAAAAATCCCCAAAACATCGAAGCCGAAAGCATGGGCGGTTCTACCGCCAGATGGTCGAGGCCTTTTGTCACCTTCGCGTCGATCGAACAGGCGCCGGCAGCCAGCAACAAGCCAGGCGGTGTCATGCTCCGGTTCCAGATGCCGTATGGGGCGATTTCACAGTCTTTGAGTAATAACACGCAATACAATCCAGGTAACAATCAAGTCATTCGCAATGCTTTCGAGTTTTTCAACAAACGTGGAGATTTCTATTTCGACCAAGCGGAAAGCACGCTTTATTACATCCCGCTTGTGGGCGAGGATATCAATACCGCCGACGTGGTCATTCCAAGGCTTGAGACGGTCCTTGATATAAGAGGGAACCCAGTAGGAGATCGGTTGAACCCTGCCCAGGGCTCGGATGATGGACGTGTCAAAAACATAACCTTCAACGGGCTAAAGTTTGCCCATACCGACTACAAACTGTATGAACTGACGGGCACATATACACTTAGCGACGGATCCGGTCCGGTAACGACCAGTTCCCGCGGATACGCGTCCGTTCAGGGCTCTATCGTGAACACCGTTTACTTCCCCAGCAGCATAAACTGGCATGAGACTTTCTACCGAGGGTATGACATACCGCCGGCAGCGGTCATGATCAACGCGGCAAGGAACATCAAAGTGCTGAACGGCGAGATCGGGCTTACCGGATTTAATGGCATCCATGTGGAAAACGATGTCAAGGATATCGAAGTCACGGGCAACTATATCGTAGATACGCTTGCTTCCGGCGTTGTAATCGGACATCCGCAGCATATCTATGAAAACGATGAGCCAATTAAGCATGAATCTAGTGTTTCGGTCTCTGGCACGCCAATAAGGAACTGGGCCGGCGTTAACAAGGAAAAATTTACGGCGGGTACGGAAGCAGTGCCGGAGAATATTTATATTACAAATAACTTTTTGTATAGGAATTGCTACGGGTTCCCGGGCGCCAACTCACTAACCTCTTTCTACACAACGAACATGCAGGTACTGCATAACTACCTTTATGACTCCACTTACGGCGCCATGAGCATCGGCTGGGGCTGGGACGAGTACGATGGGTTCGGCTTCACCGCCCAAGGTACCAACAAGACCGGCGGCCCTTACCATGGTACGCATGAAACGAGCCTAGCAAGGTCTCCTGTACTCTCTACGACCTCCAGAAATAACAAAATAAACTATAACCGGGTAGAGGAAATTTGCACGGTAGTTAATGACTCCGGAGCCATTTACTCATTGGGACGGCAGGGTGATCCGGGTAATTTGCCGGGCGGAGGGACATGGGACACCATTAGCGATTTAACAAACAGCCCCGTCACCGACAAGAATAGTAACTGGCATTCAGACAACTGGACGAATTTCACCGAGATGAACTACAACTTCCTTGACCCGAATCCAACTGGCAAACCCACGACCTCCAACAACTGGACGAACGGGTTCCATCCCGACGAAGGCAGCACGTTCATTAAGATGATTGGCAACGTCGTGCAGTCGAAGCTCTCCCATGCTGTCGGACAAAGCCGTCTTTTTGAGTTTAACAACTGGAAGCGCAAAAGCGATATGATTGCCGTCGAAGGTTACGTGGACGGGAATAACAACCAGAATGGCGGACCAAGGATTACTTACGACAATTACAAAAGTGAAGCACGCATTTGGCCGGTTAAGGGCAACGAAATCGTTTTGAATTCGGGTCTTACCAACGAATACACACATATGATCCCAAAAAGCCTCATAGCCGATACCGAGTTCGAGCTTGCTTCCAACGTCATCATGGGTGTAGACGATGAAAAGCTGAGCCGCAGGGGTCTGCTTAAAGCGGAAGACACGGTTTGGCTCGCGCCCGCGAACACAACTGTTTTTAAAGAAGGCATTACGATGACAAAAGCTGCCGGCAACGTAATAACAATCAACACTCCATCTGCCGCAGGAGAATACAAACTATATATCGTATATGGAGACGGCAGAGAAACGGCCACTTCCAAGTATACGGTATACGTCGACGCGAGCAAGCCAGCAACCAATGTGGAAGATGGGAAAAGCTACGAAGTTTCAGAGGTACAGCCTCTTAAACTGACTTTGAGTGATGAATACACCTTTACGCTTAACGGCACGCCTGTGACGGATGGGTACGAAATCCGCACCGCAGGAAGCTGGACCTTGGCAGGCAGCGCTTCGACGCGTCAAATAACCTTTAACTTTACCACCACAGTATCGGTGGCAAATAAGCTGCTCCCGGCTGATGTGTCAGTAGCCCCCGGCGGGACAGTCAGGTTTGCGTACGATTTGGACGACGCGACCAAAAAGATATGGATTTCCTCGTCGAGCGGCGGACATTTTGATGGAGGTGACGATGAAACAGTAGCCTCCGGCGACGCGCTCGGGATGACCGCGCCTATGTTGCCCGGTCCATACATTATTTTTGTATTGGCGAAAGACGGCGAAGTACTAAGCCAGTCGCACGCTCGAGTTGTGGTGAGAGATATAAAGCCTGCTGATATTCCTAGAAATGGTCTTGACTTATGGCTCAAGGGCGATGAGGGCGTGGAAATAGATAGCAGCGGCAACGTGACTGGATGGACAAATATGGGTAGCATCCCTGCGAAGCTTGTCCCGGCGAACGTCCCCGGTAGCGGCGGCGATAATCTTGGAACACCAAACGGGAATCCTACGCTCAAGAAAGATGTATACGACTATGTAGAATTCGCCGCGAATTCAAGGCCGCTAAAAGCTGCAGGCTTTAAAGATTATAACGGCAGTACACAGATGACGATATACACGCTGGTTAAACCAACAACAACAGCCAACAATTCCAGCGACCAAAATGGTCTAGTTTATTTCGGATTAAACGAGGCTTACCAAACATGGGCCGCCAACGACGGTTGGAGCGGTATTAGTCTCGGTGTAGGTACAAATAGAGTCAACGTCCGCTTTGGGAATGCGGATGGCGGCGTTTCGGGCGGCGGGCAACAAATTACTAGAACAGCCACTGACGATCTGGTCAGTGTTCGGGCGCAGCTAAACGGAACCAACAGAGAAATTTCTGTTAATAACAACGTTATAGGCACCCCTGGAACCAACGCTAAGCCCCTTTTCGGAAACAGATCGGATCTTGGCGTAGGTTACACGATGGCGGCTAATACCCCTCACCGCTTCATGGGTAGAGTCTTGCAGATTCTCATCTATGACAGGGTGCTGACAGCTGACGAAATTACGAAAGTAGAAACTTATTTTAACGAAGTCAAAGCCGGCCGCGGTGGATCCGCGAACCCAATTGTCCAAGCGGTCGACAAAACGCTGCTGACCGCCTTAATTGAGGCTGCCAATAACAAGGACAATACGATATATACAAACGATTCATGGAACGCTTTTGCAAGCGCATTAAGTGATGCCAATACTGCCGCCTCAAATGATGAGATCGGGCAGGCAGCAGCGGATCATTCCTATTACGCGCTGCGTAACGCGATCAAAGCACTTCAACTGTTACCTAGCGGAGTTGGGACCGCCGCATACGGTACGCCTGTTCTCGGCGGCTCCGAGCTCGACCCACTTTGGAATACGACCGCCACGCTGCCGATCCTTAAGCACCTGACAATGGTGAACGGTCCGACGGACGGTTCCGCTAAAGTGCTATGGGACGATACTAACCTGTATGTTCTTGTGCGTGTAAAAGACCCTGTGCTGAACAGCAGCAGCAGCGACGCTCATGAGAAGGACTCGGTCGAGATCTTTGTGGATGAGACCAACAGTAAACAAGCCTCCTACGGCACAGGTATGGGACAATACCGTACTAACTATCTTAATGAGAAAAGCTTTAATCCAGGCAGTGTCAGTGCGGGTTTTGAGTCTTTTGCCAAAGTCGTGGATGGCGGTTATTACATTGAAACGAAGATCCCCTTTAAAGCTGGTGTTCCTGCGGATAATCATGTAATCGGATTTGATTTGCAGATCAATGACGCGAAAGCTGCTGGTGGCCGTCAGGACATTATCATGTGGCACGATGTGACCGGACAGTCCTATGCTAACGGTTCGCAATGGGGCGTAGTTACACTTGTTAACGAGACGAAGCTGATGGTCTCCGGCGAGGCCGGAGCGACCTCCATTAAGACGAAAGACGGTACGCTGCAAATGTTAGCTGGAGTGCCTGTCATATGGTCGGTAACCGCAGAAGACGGTTCGGAGACAAATGTGGCGGTCATCAGTGAGACGGGATTGCTGTCGGCCAAAAAGAACGGCGTCGTGAAAGTAACGGCGAAAGCCAGCGGCTCCAGTTTGAGCGGCAGCGCGCTGATCTCAATCAGCGGTCAAGAAGGAGCGTTGCTGACCGGGCCGGGGACAATTGAAGGCGGCAAAAACTTTGATGTTGAATTCAGCTTGGCGCATTCTGGAACAGATGTCAAAGCGTTAGATATGACGATTAATTATGATGCGGATAAGCTGGAATTTGTAGCAATGGAATCGCTCCAGCAAGATTTCAAACTAGTTGGCGAAGTAAATACGGACGGCAAGCTTAGAACGATCGCGACTAATATTGGAAATACGAATATGTCGAATGGATTGATTAAGCTTAAGTTTAAAGCTGTTGCAACGGATCATTCGCAGATCGCTTCCATTCGCGTCACTCAGTTAACGGTTGCAAATGGCGCGGGCCAAGAGTCAGATTGGGCTGGTGCAACTCACGCAGTCCAAATTAATAAGCTGGATAAGTCGGACTTGCTGCTTCTGATTTCGGAAGCGCAAAGCGCGCATGATGCAGCAATCGAAGGCGTATATCCTGGCCAGTATCCAACAGGCTCGAAAGCAGTCCTGCAAGCAGCGATCGATACCGCTCAAGTGGTGGCATCGACTCAGGGAGTAAGTCAGGCTGAAATTGAAGAGGCGATCATGCATCTGCACGCGGCTCTGCAAAGCTTTAATGATTCAAGGATTAAAGCAATCGAAGGAGATTACAATAACGACAATAGAGTAAGTGTTGGTGACCTTGCGATTGTTGCTTCAGCTTATGGTAAAAATGATCAAGATTCAAATTGGAATGCGTACAGAGGATTGGATTTGAATGGTGACGGTATGATTGACATCGTTGATATCTCGATTCTGGCTCGTAAAATTTTGAATTAATTACATGTAAAAATAAAGAAATGGTGGCCTTAGCTGAAGTTAACTCTGAGCCGCCATTTCTTTGTTTTGGGCTTCATATTTGACAAGGAAATGTACGATATGGCACATACAACTGGCCCTCTAATTGAAGGATTTGGCGGCAACTCGCTTAATGGAGGTAGGTTCTACCTTGCAGGGACCGTCATAGGGGCGTTATCATTACGCCTGAATGAATCCGAATCTAATCGGAGGTTACTGCAAGAGAGAGAGAGAGAGAGAGACGTTTCGAATCGCAAATATTAGCTTGATCAAATCTTAAATCGCGAAAGGAAGGGAATTCGTTTGAGATATCGAATCGGAATGTTGCTTCTAGCTGCTTGGCTAGCACTTCACGTGCTGCCGGCGTACGCAATGGCTAAGGACGCCTCCTTTAGCTTATTAGTCTCCACTCATGCGTCCGTGAAGGGAAATCAAGTTGTGGTGACGGTGACGGGATCGGATCTTACCGATGTATATGGCTTCGAAATCAATTTGAAATACGATAAAAACAAACTATTGTACAAAAAAAGTGCAAGCCTGCTTCAAGGATTCTCCGTTCCGGTTGCCCCTGAGGATGGTCTTGTCGTGTTCGCGCATACGAAGGTTGGCAAGGTCGTCGGCCTATCGGGAAAAGTCGAGCTCGCAGCAATCACGTTCGAAGTAATTAGCAATAATACGGAAAAGTCGACAGTAGAATTAACGCGCGTGAAGCTGGTGAAAAGCGACCTTACTGATACTGTTGTCGAGCCGAGAACGAAAGTAGACATCGCAGTGCAAGCAGCGGGAAATTCCGGAACATTCAAGGATATTGCCGGTCATTGGGCCAAAGAAGGGATAGAACGCGCTGTCAATATGGGATTTATAAGCGGATACGGTGATGGAACTTTCCGTCCGGATTTGAAGATTACGCGCGCGGAGTTCGTTGTTATGACCGCGAGGGCGTTTGATTTCGAAATGAAAGGCGGTATGTCGCTAAACTTCAGTGATGTAGATAAAATTCCTGTTTGGGCAAGGTCTTATATCGCGGAAGCGGAGCAAGCTGACCTTATTAAAGGTTACGCGGATGGTAGCTTCCGTCCGAACCACTTGATTAGCAGGTCTGAAATGGCTGTCCTGATCATGAGGCTTTACGACGGCGAGCTTAATCCGAATGCAAAGGTCTCATTTGCCGATAAACAACATATTAAGCCATGGGCGCTTCCGTCCATCGCGGCCGCCGCTGATTTGGGTATCATTAAGGGCAAAAACGGTAATCGTTTCGCTCCAACGGATCCTGCCACTCGGGCTGAAGCGACAATTATGCTGCTTCGTTTGATTGATGCAAAAAAGTAATACTTGATATCCAGTAATCATTTGTTATGGGCATTATTACTTAGGAAATAAAAAAGTTTCAATCAATAATCGGAGGCATGTTTTCATAAACGTGCTTCCTTTTTATTGTGTGAGAAGAGCAGAAAATGGGTGGCCTGGAGTCGGACTATAGCTTTTATTGACTATATTTTTCCGTTCAGGATGGTTACCAGTTCGGCTTTTTATGAGCGATCTTCAAAATTGACAACGCTTTCTTAAGAATGTTGGCTTTCGACGGCTTTGTCTAAGAGGGTACACTGGAAACAAAGGAGGAGCAGCTATGGAGGTAGATACTCGGGTAAACAGATTTAATGAGAAAACAGAACAGCGAGCGCAGTTTTGGAAGCGGTTCAAAAAACAAAAAACGCTGCACCTGTTTGTCGGGCTCGGCATGATTTTTTTGTTGATCTTTGCCTATACGCCGATGTTTGGCATTCTAATGGCTTTCAAGCAGTATTCCATCTCTACCGGGATCAAGGGGATTTTTACGAGCGATTGGGTGGGGTTGAAGCATTTCAAGGAGTTCGTTAGCGACTACCAGTTCGGAACGATCGTTCGCAATACGCTGGTTTTAAGTCTTCTAAAGGTTTTTTTTGCATTCCCAGCTCCCATATTGCTGGCTATTCTATTAAGCGAAGTAAAACATTTGCGATTTAAGCGTTTTGTCCAAACGATCAGCTATTTGCCTCATTTCATCTCATGGGTCGTTGTCGCAGGTATCGCTTTCGCCTTCCTGTCGACCGATGTCGGAATGGTCAATAAGGCGCTTCTAGCGCTAGGCTTGATCGACAAACCGCTTGATTTGCTCACGAACCCCAACTATTTCTGGGGACTAGCGACGGGCAGTGCTGTTTGGAAGGAAATGGGCTGGTGGACGATTATCTTTCTGGCCGCGATCGCGGGCATTAACCCGTCGCAGTACGAAGCCGCGCAGATCGACGGAGCGGGCCGCTTGGCTCGAATTCGGCATATTACGTTTCCCGGAATGAAAGGCACGATCGTCGTCGTACTCATTCTGACAATCGGAAGCATTCTGGGTGGAGGGCTGGTCGGCTCCAACTTCGAGCAGGCATTCCTGTTCGGTAACAGCATCAACAATCCTACTTCGGAAATCGTACAAACCTACGCGTTTAAGGTTGGATTAAGAGATGGAAGATTTTCCTACGCGGCAGCGATTGATTTAATCCAGTCCGTCATTTCCGTCGTCCTGATCTTCTCCAGCAACTTCATCGCCAAACGCACTTCGGGGTCAAGTCTATTTTAGGAAAGGGGAGCGGGCATGCAGCTCAGCCAGAAATATAAAGACCGTATCATGGATTCCTTGATTTATGCGATACTGGCCATTCTAGCGTTATCGATGCTTTATCCGTTCTATTACGTGCTGATACTTTCCTTTAATAAAGGAACTGATTCGCTTCTCGGAGGCGTTTATCTATGGCCAAGGACTTTCTCCTTTGAGAACTACGCGAGGTTTTTGGATGATCCCCACTGGTACCGCGCTTTTTTGGTCACGATTATGAGAACGCTTGCAGGAACAGTCTTAGGCGTCCTTTTTACCTGTTTGGTCGCGTACGGATTATCGCACCGCGATCTGCTGTTTCGTAAAAGTTATTTCACGGTCATTATATTTGCGATGTACTTTTCCGGCGGTCTGATACCGTATTACGTCGTACTGCGCTCTGTCGGACTGCTGAACACGTTCGGGGTTTATGTAATTCCCTCCATGCTGAGCACGTTTTTTCTGCTGATAGCCATTTCGTTCTTTCAAGACATTCCGAGCGAATTAAAGGAGTCGGCGTACATGGATGGGGCTAACGAGCTCGTTATTTTCTACCGGATCATTCTTCCCGTCTCGATGCCGCTGATTGCAACCATGTCGCTATTCTTGGGGGTTGGTCAATGGAACTCTTGGCTGGATTCCGCTTACTTCGTACAGTCGGAAGGTCTGCGGACGCTCGCCTTCCGGATGATGGAGGTAATCAACAAGAGCAACGCGCCGATGGACGCAATAGCAGTTGCGAACAGCGCCTCAGCGGGTGTCACCAGCTATTCGCTTCAGGTAGCCGCCATGGTCATCTCTATCGCGCCTATCGTATGTGTCTATCCGTTCCTCCAGAGATTTTTCATTCAAGGCATTATGCTGGGTTCCGTGAAAGGCTGATTTTGTTGGCAAGATATTAAAGCGTTTGCTTTAATATAAACATCACTAGTTGGAGGGGTTAAATTGAACAGAAACAAAGGGAAGAAGGCTCTGCTCCTATCGTTGGTCCTTATTATGACGATAGCGCTGATGTCCGCATGCGGCAATAACAATGACGGTCAAAAGGAAAACGCAGTCGTTACAAATTCGTCCGGGACAACCTCTGATTCGCCCACAAAAAGCAACGAGGTGAAGGAGTTATCCTTGTTTATCGATGCCTCCTGGTATCCGGTGAAGGAATGGAAGGGGTCGGTTGCCGAGAAGATTACGGAGAAAACAGGAATCAAGCTGAACGTGACGGTCGCAACCGACGATAAGCAGCTTCCGCTGATGATCGCTTCCGGAGACCTCCCGGATCTTGTCTTTACGAATGCCAACATCGACCGGATGTCCGATTCGAAGCTTGCTTATCCATGGAATGAATTGATCGAGAAATACGCGCCGGACTTTAAGATCGACCCGACAAGAATTGCGATACACACGATGGACGACGGCAATTTCTACACGGTGCGCAACTCCTTCGCGACCCAGGAGGAAATGGCGCAGAACAAGTATTCGCTCGGAAGCGACGGCAACCCGGGCATCGCGGTGCGCGAGGATATTCTGAAAGAACTCGGAAATCCGCCGATTGACACCATTGATAACTTTGTAAAGGTTTTGGACATGGTCAAACAAAAATACCCGGACATGGTTCCGCTGATTATGGATAAGGATTGGATCGAGCAATACTTCCTGCAGCAGTTCGGCGTCGAAGGTCTTCTGGACGGCTGGTACGAGCGGGACGGAAAAGTGGACTATGCGATAAGGCAGCCGGAAATGCTGGAATTTTTTAAATTCATGAACCGTCTTTACCGCGAAGGGGACATTCTGGCGGAGAACTTTGCCTATACGAACGATCAGATCGACGACCAGTATGCGACCAGCGGAAAGGCGTTTGCGCATAGCCATACGGTAAGCATAGCGGACATGGACAATATCAAGGTTAAAAACGCGGGCGGTTCGTATACTTTCCAGATGCTGCCTAGCGCAATTTCGAAAAATACGAAAGCGGTCAGCTCGGGACTGGGCTTCGCAGGTACGTTCATCACGAAGAATAACAAGGATCCCGAGGCTTCGATCAAATTCCTTCAGTATCTCGAGAGCGACGAAGGAAAGAAATTAACAATGTTTGGCGTCGAAGGCGAGCATTGGACTTGGAACGACGAAGGTTATCCGAATTTGAAATATGATCCGTCCGATGCTGACTTCGTCAACACCAACGGAATCAAATGGTGGTACCTGTACAACGACGGCGTTACGGAAGGAATGCTGAGCTACGTGCCGGGGGCTCAGAAGACGAAAGCCTTGATGGAGAAAAAAGCGTTTACGGTATACAAACCGGAGCTCGGTTTGATTCAATTGCAGCCGGATTCGGAAGAGAAAACGATCAAAACGAAGATCGACGAGATGATCAAAAACGAGAAGGTCAAAATTTACTTGGCGAAATCGGAAGAAGAGACCGTGGCTAACTATGAGACCATGGTGAAGAATGCGGAGAAGATCGGTTTGGATCGCTTGGTGGATTGGGCAAACCAAACGTATCAGAAGAAGAAGGATTTGTTTAAAAAATAAGACAAAGTCCGGCAGGAGCGCTGATCGTTCCCGCCGGACTTTGTACGCTATACCGCGGAGGACGAGGGGCTCGTGAAGCGTTTCAGTACGATCCGCTCCCGCGGTAACTCATGTTTCTCGATGTCGCCAAATTTTGCTTGTCCGAATGGAGGATGCCTTTTATGTTTACCTCGTTTCAACTGGATGAAGTCAGGTTAACCGACGACGTCTTTGCCTCTCGCAGGGAACGGGTCAAAACATACATTCGCGATTTTGATCTTCAGCGACTGATGCACACGTTCAAGATTAATGCGGGGATTCCGTCCGACGCGGAGCCCCTGAGCGGCTGGGAGGCCCCCGATTGCGGCTTGAGAGGACATTTCGTCGGGCATTTTCTGTCCGCATGCGCCAAATTCGCATATGGCGATGGCGACGAATCGTTGAAGACTAAGGCCAACGAAATGGTTGATGTCATGCAGGCATGCGCGCAGCCAAACGGTTTCTTGAGCGCCTTTGAAGAGGAAAAGCTCGGCGTTTTGGAGTTCGAGGAGAACCGCAACGTGTGGGCTCCCTACTATACCTTGCACAAAATCATGCAGGGCTTAATCGATTGTTATACGTATTTGCATAATGCCAAAGCACTGGACCTTGCCGTAAATCTGGCTCATTACATTCGAGGAAGATTCGACAATCTCTCCTATTGGAAAATCGATGGGATTCTTCGCTGCACGAAAGTAAATCCTGTAAACGAGTTTGGCGGCTTGGGAGACGCGCTTTACACATTATACGAGTTAACCGGCGAAGTCCCCATTCTAGAGTTGGCCCGCAAATTCGACAGGGATTACTGGATTGGGGCGCTTGCGAGCGGGTTAGATGTATTGGAAGACCTGCATGCCAACACGCATCTTCCGATGATTATCGCAGCCATGCATCGCTACAAGATAGGACGAGAGGAATCCTATAAAAAGGCAGCTCTCCATTTCTACGATTTCTTGAAAGGGAGAACACTCGCCAATGGAAACAACAGCTCCAAGGCGACGGCCTTCATCCGGGGCGGAGTATCGGAAAAGGCGGAGCATTGGGGCGGATACGGCCAATTATCCGATGCGCTGACCGGCGGCGAAAGCGAAAGCTGCTGCGCGCATAATACGGAAAGGATTGTAGAGTGCTTGCTGGAATGGTCTTCAGAAGCCGAGTATTTGGACCATCTGGAATCCCTCAAGTACAACGCGATATTGAACAGCGCCAGCGCTAGAACTGGTCTTTCCCAGTATCATCAGCCTCTTGGAAGGCAAGCGGCGAAAAAATTCAGCGAACCCTATGATTCCTTCTGGTGCTGTACCGCGTCGGGGGTCGAAGCGATGAGCGAGCTGCAAAAAAACATCTGGTTCAGGAACGGGAATACCGTGCTTCTTAACGCCTTTATTTCCTCGACGGCAGCATGGAAGGATGGGGGGATCGTCATTGATCAGCAGACGTGTTATCCTGACAGTCTGATGTCCAGCTTGTATTTCGAAGTCGAAGAGCCAGTTGAGCTTCGGATTTTGTTCCGGGAAAAATCCGTCAAGAACGTTAAATTCAATCATGAGTCTATCCAACTCCAAAAGGAAGACGGCTACGTCGGGGTTGAACGCCTATTCCGCAAAGGGGACCGGATAGACATTGAAATTGAGGCTTCCTTGAGGTTGGTTCCATTGCCGGGCTCGGAAGCATTAGCCGCTGTCATGTACGGCAACGTGCTGCTCGCTAGAATTGGAGACGACAAGCCTTTGAAAGGGATAACAGAGTGGAATCTGGAAGAGAGAATCGTTGAAATTACACATGAGGAGAAGCTGGAGGTTTTACTCGAAGACGAAGAGGGGATTCTGGCTAGATTCATCCCGTTATTTAGTGTCGAGGAGGAGTCCTATTCTGTGTATATCAATTGGTCCGATTATAGGGGGCCTGACCGCGACTTTTCCTTCGCCGCGGACGGAAGAGCGGCCTATGGAGGAAGCTAACCATCCATTTGCGATCGATCGTTCTGGAGGCAATGCGACTCTAGCGGAATTCTTTTGTACGTGATAAGTTTACGATATATGGATTCCTTATTGGAGGGAAATGCTGCCGTGAGCATCATGCGCAAGATCGTGCTTGGTTACGTAATTATGATCTTTATCCCAGTTATCGCTTTTGGTTATCACTATTACACGCAAATCTATGGCAACTTGACCCAACAATTTGTAGAGAGCAGGCAGAAGATACTAGAGCAGGCGTACGCCAATATGAAAACGGACTTCGCCCGGATTCAATCGGTTCACCGGGTGCTGCAATATAATCCTTACCTGACCGATTATCTGGATGGCGTATATGATTCCGACGCGGACAGCGTCTACGCGCTGACTCGATATATTCTCCCTTTGTACACCCAATCTATGTTCGCCAATCCCGAGATCGAGTCTATCGTCATCTATAAGATGAAGGATCAGGTGCTGCCCATTACCAATCTGTTTCGGGATTGGTCTATGATGGATCCGCATACAGAAGCTACCGTTACGTCTTTGAAAGCCGGGCAGGGGATATGGCTGCGAGCCAATCCAAACGATTCGGATCCGGATCTGATTTACTACCAGTACATTTACAATACGCAAATTACGGAACGGATCGGTCTCCTTGAAATCCGGGTTAGCAACAGCTTAATACGCAACTTCTATGCTGCCGCAGGCGTGGAGGGGAATTGGAAAGCCACGCTGCTTTCCGGACAAGGCAATCTGCTGACGAATGAATCGGCAGGGTTGGACCATAAGACGTTGAAACTTCTGCAAGCGGAGGAACGGGATTTTTTTATCAATCGTAATATGATTGTCAATCAACTAAAGCTCGACCCGCTGGATGTCCGCGTCATCATCACCGGCCAGGTAGGTGATGTATTCCGTTCCGTGAAGCAGAAAGAACTCGTGTTGGTGACGATCATCGTGCTGCTGTTAATCGCCTTATCCGTCGCCTATTATTTGCTGGCATCGACGATCACTAAGCGAATTCTCCGGTTGGCCCGGCATATGCGCACTTTAAACGACGATAACTTATGGCAGCTGACGATCCAAAGCGGCAAGCTCGGAAAGGACGAAATCGGATTTTTAATCGTCACCTATAACTCCATGGTTAGGCGAATGGACGAACTCATTAACAATGTCCACCGCGCTGAGCTTCGCAACAAAGAAGCGGCTTACCAGGTGCTGCAAGCACAGATTAAGCCCCATTTTCTCTACAACACGCTCGAAACGATTCGAATGGTTGCCGAAGCCAACAACGACAAGGAAGTTGCCGATATTTCCTTCTGGTTCGGGAAGTTGATGCGGTACAGCCTGTCGTCCACGCGGCAAGAAACGGTTCTCGCGAAGGAAATCGAGATGGTATCCTTTTACATGAACATTCATAAGATGAGGCTTCAAAGCAGGCTGACCTTCGAGGTCAATGTTGAGCTCGATGCCGCAAGGCTGTCTTGTCCGCGCTTCCTCTTACAGCCTCTTATTGAAAACAGCATTGTACATGGAGCTTCCGCCGTTCTGCGCCCCGTTCATATTCGGCTGCAAGCGACGGAAACGGAAGGAGAAGTTACCATCGACATCTCCGACAACGCAAACGGGATTCCGCCGGAGAAGCTTATCGAGCTGCGCGAACGGCTGTCCAGACACGATGAGCTTAGAAAATCGGAGGAGCCTGTCGGCGTAGGTTTGAAGAACGTCAATGAAAGAGTAAAGGGCTTTTTTGGGGGAGAATCCAGATTGGAGATTATTAGCGAGCCGGGTAAAGGAACCTGCATGCGCATTATCATCGTGAAAAGGACGGCGGTGGACTTTGAGGATCTTGATCGTAGACGACGAACCATTGATTCTGAAAGGGTTAGTTAAAATCGTAGAAGAAGTCGCGCCGATTGGTTCTGACATTTGTTCAGCCTTAAATGCCCTGGAGGCATTGGAGACGATGAAGCGCTTCATGCCCGATGTGACGATAACCGATATCAACATGCCGGAGAAGAACGGTTTCGAATTGATACACGAAGCCAGGCACGAGGGATTCTGTGATCGATTCATTATCCTGACCGGCTATGACGAGTTCGAATATGTCCGCCAGGCTCTTCGCTCGAGTGTTGTGGATTATTTGCTTAAGCCGCTGGACAAAAAGGAAATCGCTGTCCTGCTGAGCCGAGTCAAGGAGGAGCTTCCCGCCGCATCGGATTCGGAGTACAGCCGGCACGCGGAACGAATTCTAGCCTATTTGCAGATGAATTACATGAACAATTTGTCCCTTGATCATCTCGCGGAACGCATGAGTCTGCATCCGAATTATATCAGCAGCCTATTCAAGAAGGAGACGGGGGACACCTTTGTCAATTACTTGAATACGCTGCGGATCCGGGAGGCGCAAAAACTGCTGAAAACGCAGCCTCATTTGACCGTTTGCGCCATAAGCCGGCAGGTCGGCTTCGACACCAAGCACTATTTTGCCAAAGTGTTCAAAAAGTACGCAGGCACGACTCCCGGCGCCTACCGTGAAATTCAAGAAGAAGACTAACGAGCTTAAGACAAGGGTGTCCACCGTGAGGGTGGAACCTGAAGGAAGTAGGCGGAAAATCTCCGGTCTGAGGAACAGCAAGATCATATGTGTTTGATTTATAAAATGAGACTAAATACATGTATAAGTGAAATGAAAAGGTTGCCTGATATGGTCAAGATCATTGATCTATCAGGCTTTTTTCGTTTTAGACTTAAATGTGAAGAATAATATAATAGAAGAAAGCTGAAATTTTAAATGATTGGCATTTATAAGTATATGCAAGACTTATAGTGTGGCGTCATAATTAATGGTCTGTTACTTGACCTTTCTTATGGACTGCAATATAATCTAACTAGTTAGTTATAAAAAGGGTGTGAAAATCATAGAGCCAACAGAGAGTAAGAAAAGTTCACGTACTTACGATGCTGTCCGAACCAAAGTGATTATACTTGATGCTGCGGAGGAGGCATTTGCCAATCTTGGTTATTCGGCGGCTCGAATCGACGTTATCGCGAAAGCGTCGGGATACAATAAAAGTCTTATCTACCAGTACTTCGGAGACAAGTTGGGGCTTTATACAGAAGTCGTTAAACGAGCCGACCAAATAGGTGAACAGGCTACAGGAGCAGCAATTACCGATTTTCTGAAGAACGAAGAATTTATTAAAGATCCTGTGGCATTTCGGCGGTTTCTGGAAACAATTACTCGAGAAACGTATGAGTTTCTCTTGGAGCACCCGCGCTACCTGAAGATTTTATTCTGGGAGGCCGCGGAAGAATGGAAGACATGGAATCAAATTACCTACCGTCCCGATGATATTACCCAATTACATGAGCTGGCCGAAGCCGCTAAGAAGAATGGAATCATCCGGCAAGATTTTGATTCGGCTATGTTTCCAATTCTGCTTATGAACATGACCACGGCGACTATTCAAGCGTTTTCCCGGTATGGAAGTATGCTTGGTAAGCTGGATTCGCCGCAGATGAGAGAACAGACGATTGAGCAAATTGCAACATTCATCATTCATGGTGTTATGGAACCGTCTTTGCTTTAAAAGATGGTTGCTTTTTGGTTAAATATAAATAACTAGTTAGTTTTAAAAAGGGGATAGTATAATGAATGTGATTATTCGGACGGAAGGCCTAACTAAGCATCATGGGAACAATCAAGCTGCTGTTGACGGACTCTCCCTGCATGTGAACAAAGGGGAAATCTACGGCTTCCTGGGACTGAACGGTGCGGGCAAAACGACAACGATACGAATGCTGCTAGGTCTGATTCGGCCAGATTCGGGTGCTTCCTATTTGTTCGGACAACGCGTGGATGCCGGCAGTCATAAACTGTGGACTAATGTGGGTTATATGGTGGAAACACCCTACTCCTATCCTGAGCTGACCGTTCAGGAGAATCTGGAGATCATTCGCCGTTTGCGGGGTATAGCTGATCGCGGAGTCATCGATTCCGTAATGGATAAACTTGAGCTTACTTCCTACCGGAATCGTAAAGCTGGAAATTTGTCACTCGGCAACGGGCAGCGGCTGGGTTTGGCTAAAGCGCTGCTGCACAATCCGAAGGTGCTGATTCTAGATGAGCCTACCAACGGACTAGACCCGGCAGGAATAGTCGAGGTAAGAAAGTTGCTCCACGATCTTGCCGCCAATCACGGTGTGACGATTTTTATCTCCAGCCATATTCTGGGCGAGGTCGCCAGACTGACGACGAGGATCGGAATTGTTCACCATGGCAAGCTGCTGCAGGAAACGGATGTTAAAGCTTTGCAGCATTTACTAAGGAAGCGTCTGCTTGTACAGACCCGAAATCCCGAAGCAGCCCGGGTAAAGCTGACTCAGGAGGGCTATCTGGTGAAGATGTCCGAGGACGGACTGCTGCTCTCTGAGGATGATGCGATTGCGAATCCGGACCGAATCGCCAAGCTGCTAGTGACTGCGCATATGCCGCCAATGCAGCTTAACGTCCAAGAAGAGGATCTGGAGGCTTATTTTCTTAGAATGATTGAAATCGAGGGAGGAACAAAAGGATGACCCACCTGTCAACCGCAATATGGACGGAAAGCCTGAAAATTCGCCGCTCTAAACTGCTCTGGATTTCGCTGCTCGCCAGCACACTGCTGCCGGTCATGCTAGGACTCACCTTTTCCGGCTTTGTTGGCTCCCAGGACGCTTTTGAGGGGGACATGGATTTGTCGGGGTTTATGACACACCTTGGCACTACTGTTTCGATCGGGGGATTGATCGGATTCGGCTTTGTATATAGTTGGGTATTTGGTAGGGAATATTCCGACCGCACGGTAAAGGATTTGCTGGCCCTTCCGCTTTCCCGTTACGGAGTGGCAGCCGCTAAATTGATTGTTGCCACAGTTTGGTGCGCGGTGCTGGCAGTGATTATGTTCACTATAGGAGGGTTAACTGCCTGGTTCGTCCAGTTGGATGGCTGGAGCCTTGCGGTTATTGGTCAAAGCTTTGCAGGATATGTCTGGCTTGCGCTTATGGTTATCTGTTTAAGCATACCGGTAGCCTGGATCGCCAGTGTTGGGCGCGGTTATCTCTCCCCCTTGGGATTTGTCGTGCTTACCATGGTTGTTGCTAATCTCAGCGGGAGCATGGGTATCGCTGAATTTATTCCATGGGCAGTTCCTGCGCTCCTCAGCAGTGCTTCCGGGGAGGGCAATCATTTGCAGACGCTTAGCCTTACGCTTCCGTATTTAACAGGTTGTATTGGTTTTATAGGTACACTTGTCTGGTGGCGTTATGCCGACCAAAACTAAGTTCTGCAGGAGAAAACCCAATCATACACAGTAAATTATGATGTAAAAGGCACGAAGCTCGCGACGTTCGCGGCTCGCTGTATTGAGAGTGAATACTTCTGTATCTGTGCTCTATGAAGAAAACGCGGAAGGACGTTTCTTTGCATGACCCGATTGGCATGGATAAGGAAGGCAATGAGATTACGTTGATTGATATTCTCGGCACTGAAGCTGATGACATCGTGGATAAGGTGCAGCTGACGTCGAAAGAAAATAGAGTATTAGGCTTTTTTCGTTAATTGGACGCGGTTTCAGTGTTTGAAAAAGTCCAGGTATCGAAAAACAAGTTTTAGATTGATCCTAATATGTTCACTGGCGGCAGCCCTGAACTAGAAAATAAAGTCTTAGACCGCCGCTGCTTTGTTGAACTAACGTACTCATTAGTGGACCTTGTACAGCGCGGCTATTTCTCCAACTCATAGCGGGTCGCGATAATGCCCGACTTGAACGTTCGGCTGGACAGTAGCTTGAGCTTGATTTTCTCACCGCAGCCGTCGAATACCGATTTTCCGCCGCCCAGTACGACCGGACAAATCGTCAGCAGGAATTCGTCGATCAAGCCAAGCTCAAGCAGCGTCTTCGCCGCCCCCGGGCTGCCGAAGATGACGAGATTTTTTCCAGATTGCTCCTTGAGCGCCTTGATTTCCTCTGCGATATTGTCCTTGATCAGCATCGTATTGTTCCATTCAGCCTTGTCCATCGAGCCGGAAATGACGATCTTCTTAACATCCTGCACCCATTTGGCATGCTCCATACTGTGCGTCGACGCATTCGGATTGTCCAGCACCGTGGGCCAGTAGCTCTCCATCATTCGATACGTCGTGCGTCCGTAAACGGGTGAGCCGACTTCGGCAACGACCTCCTTGGCGTATTTCTCGATTTCCTCGTTGTACGGAATCCAATCCAGTCCACCGTTCGAATCCGACGCATACCCATCCAGTGACACATGCATGAACAATACAAGTTTCCTCATTCATTTCTCCTCCGATTTCATCATTTATTTTACTGATAGTTTTGGCCTTTGGCCGGCGTTTCGTCTTGCTCGCAAGTTCATTATAAATCATTACGTTACGTAAGGTTCAAGAGGGAAATTGAAGCGAAAAACAAGCGCCGCGAGGTGAGCATTCAGCAATTTGCTTCCGAGCGGCAAGTCGAAATCTAAGCGGGGTAGTATTAAGGGCTAGGGAAAGCAGTTCTTCTGAAATGGAGAGCTGCTTTTTTTCGTAGCATGCCAGACGCAGGAACGTTCTAATCGGTGAATTGTGGTTTATCAAAAAATAAAAGAAAAAACTTTATTCCACTTTGCATTAAAGTGAAAATCTGATAGGATATAAACTATAGTCTATAGATTTAGTAAGGATTAAAGGGAGGCACTTATTTCATGGACAAATTGATGCTTGATTCCATAGATGAAACGACACATCTAGATCAACTCGAGGCTGAAGCCATTTATATTATTCGAGAAGTAGCGGCGGAATGTGAAAATCCCGTGATGCTGTACTCAATCGGTAAGGATAGCTCCGTGATGCTGCATTTGGCGCTGAAAGCATTTTATCCGGAGAAGCCGCCGTTTCCTTTCATGCATATTGACACAACGTGGAAGTTCAAAGAAATGATTGAATTCCGCGACCGCAAGGCGAAAGAATTCGGAATTAAGATGATTGTTCACTCCAATCAGGAAGGAATTGAGCAAGGGATCAACCCCTTCGATCATGGTTCCGCATATACGGATATTATGAAAACTCAAGCCCTGAAGCAAGGCTTGGACAAGTACGGATTTACAGCTGCTTTTGGCGGTGGAAGACGTGATGAGGAAAAGTCACGTGCGAAGGAGCGGATTTTCTCATTCCGTAATAAAAATCATGCCTGGGATCCGAAAAATCAGCGGCCGGAAATGTGGAAGCTTTTCAACACAAGAATTAATAAGGGTGAAAGCATCCGCGTATTCCCGATTTCCAACTGGACGGAAAAAGATATCTGGCAATACATTCGAAGAGAGAACATTGATATTGTGCCTCTCTATTTCGCGAAAGAAAGGCCTGTCGTTAATCGCGATGGACAGATTATCATGGCGGATGATGAGCGAATGAGGCTTGAGCCAGGTGAGAAGATTGAAATGCTGAAGATGAGATTTCGCACATTAGGCTGCTATCCGCTGACTGGCGGCGCCGAGTCAGATGCGAACTCGCTGGATGCTATTATTGAAGAAACACTTGGTGCGGTATCATCCGAACGGACAACAAGAGTTATCGACCAGGAAGAAGCGGGCAGCATGGAAAGACGTAAACGGGAGGGCTATTTCTAAGATGAAGAGTCTGCTTAAATTTATTACTTGTGGAAGCGTGGATGACGGTAAATCCACACTAATTGGACATATGCTTTATGAGGCTAAGCTTTTGTTCGCCGACCAGGAGAGAGCATTGGAGCTGGACAGCAGGCTGGGCAGCCGCGGCGGCAAAATTGACTACTCCTTGCTTCTTGACGGGCTCATCGCCGAACGTGAGCAAGGAATTACGATTGATGTGGCATTCCGGTATTTTACGACGGATCACCGTTCCTTCATTGTAGCGGACACGCCGGGGCACGAAGAATATACACGCAACATGGCGGTAGGCGCATCTTTTGCGGATCTTGCCGTTATTCTGGTGGACGCAACCAAAGGGATTATTACTCAAACGAAGCGCCATACCCGAATTTGTGCCCTCATGGGGATTAAGCATCTGGTCTTGGCCGTAAACAAGATGGATTTGGTTGGTTTTGATACGAAGAAATTTGATGAAATCAAAGAAGAATTCTCTCGTCTCACCACTGAATTCCGGTTTGAAAGCATTCAGGTGATCCCTGTTTCTGCAACAGAAGGGGATAACATTACAAAGAAATCGCCCAATACGCCATGGTATGAGGGTCTTGCTTTGCTGCCGTATTTGGAGAGTGTTGATGTTCATGCGAACGACGACGTGAAGCCGTTTATGATGCCCATTCAGCGGGTATGCCGACCGGACCACACATTCCGCGGATTCCAAGGCCAGATTGAAGCCGGCAGCATCGCAGTTGGCGATGAGCTGATAACACTGCCTAGCCGTGAGAAGGCGAAGGTGAAACGCATCTTTGTAACAGACCAGGACAGAAATTCGGCACATGCCGGACAACCTGTCACTATTCAATTGGATCGGGAAGTCGACGTTTCACGAGGTTGTGTGTTTACGAAGGACAATCAGCTTCAAGAGGCTGACAGCTTCAGCGCCACAATTCTTTGGATGGATGATTCTGTCCTGACGCCAGGGAAAAATGTTCTGGTGAAGGTAGGTACAAAGGTTCTTCCTGGTACTGTAACGGCAATTAATCACAAAATCGATATTAATACAGGCAATACGGTTACAGCCGATCATGTGGTTAAGAATGAAGTGGCTAAATGTGAATTTTCATTATCGGATGGTATTGTTTTTGATGCGTTTGAAAAAAATAAAAGCATCGGTGGATTTATTCTCATCGATCGTGTAACGAATATGACATCCGCTTGCGGCGTGATCGACAAAGCTCTACAAAGCTCTGACAGTGCCGACCGGATTGATACGGAAATCACAAGAGATGTTCGTGCCCAGCAAAAAGGACAGCAGCCATTAACGCTTTGGCTTACTGGTTCAGCTTCGGACAACTCTGTTCTTGCGAAGGAAATTGAGAAACGGTTGGTAGCGAGAGGCTATCATACGATGCTAATCGATAACAGCTTAGGAGAATCTGTGCGGCAAATCGCGGGTTATGCCACATTGCTAAACAATGCGGGACTTATTGCTTTGGTACTAGTTGGTACTGTGAACGGCAACGACCAAGCCATTGCGCAGGAAATAATCGGCCAAGCCTTTTTGCCAATCAATGTCGCTGTAAATAGCTCTTCGATCGAGGAAGCGGCCAATAATGCCGTGAAAATGGTTGTGAAGGCTCTTATTCAAGCATAGTTTTAAGTTGAACTTGGTCAGGACATCAAGAGAAGCATAGAACGGTTCATATAAAATCGTATTCATAAAGCTGCCCTCCAACTTACCGGAGAGCGGCTTCTTCTGCTTATGTATACAAGATGTTATAGGATTCTCACGTTTATCGAGAAGACTGAATGTCATTTTCTGATCGTTAGTCGGTTGCCCCTTCTCCAGCCTTGCCAATATGGATGGTTTGAATATCGCGACTCCTCTCTATCTATGAAGACATCGCATGATTGATAGCTGTCTCGATGTAGGCTCTCAAATTCTTGATGAACGTGCGCATGGCAAAACCGACATATCTGTCGCTGCGATAGAGCAGACAAATATCCTGAGAAGAAGTAGGATTCCTCGGCTGTACGACTTTGATGAATGTAAGGTGAAGATTATCCAGCAGAAATCTGGGCAGAACACAGGCACCTACTCCGCTCTGTACCATCTGAAGGAGAGAGGATAACGTTGTCGTCACCATATGCGGCTGCACTTTAAACCGCGCTCAGTATTGCAGGTGAAGCTGACTCCACTCATCGTGCTTGAGAACGAGGACAACGGTATGGTGGTATTTCGCGCGGAAGGTTCGTTGAATGGGCGGCCTTATCGCAATGAGCTTGCGGTCGTTTTCGAGTTCGAGTCAGAGCGGATTCGCTCCTTCCGAGAATATGTAGGCATGCCTTTAAAAAACTACGAAACCCCATAATAGATACTACCATGAACGGAAATCTTATGCCTCTAAAGAGCCGCGGAAGATTTTGGAGATCGAACTGCTTTAGTGGAATGGAAGACAGATTTAATACGGCTTCATAAAGAATATGAACGTTACCACCATGCTTGAACAGATTGAAAAGGACATGGGAGCCCTGCTTTCTGAGATTCAAAGTGATGCAGCAAACAAACTTGGAGCTTGGTGTAGGGATTGTTAGAAAAAATGAAGGATGTTTCCATAAATCGGCGGTAGTCTGGGGCTTATTTTCCTGTCCCAAGCTGCCGCCTTTTTTAATTGCTGCATGATTTATATATAAGTTGTATGAAGAAATAAGAATATTGGGCAGTTAGCAGATCAACCGATTGCTGCTGGAGCAAACAAAATCTATACATCCTGTTAAATATCCGAATTGTGCATTCGGTGGAGAATATAGCAATTGCGGCTCTCAAACGCTAGGAGTATGATGACCGTGACTATAAATAGAGGGGGCGGAATTGATGACTTAGATACGGTATCTAAACGTAGACGGATAGACTTTAAAACTCATTTTTGATAACGCTTACATTTTATTTTTCTTATTAATATGAACAAATATAATTTAGCGGAGGTGCAGGATGAAAAGGCTTCTGGCACAAATGCTTTGTTTGGTTCTTTGTTTATCTATACTCCCGGTGCATAATCCTACAGTAAAGGCTGCTGCTACCGTGCTTCAAGCGTTTCCGGGAGCGGAAGGCTTCGGTTATGCTGCCAAAGGAGGGCGCGGCGGCGAGGTTTATCATGTCACAAGCTATGAGCTTACAGGTCCAGGCACCTTCTATGATGCGCTTACGACAGTAGGGGACACGCCGCGCACGATCGTATTTGATATATCGGGAGAAATTACTACTCCCCAGATTATTCTGAGAAATAAATCTAATATCACCATAGCAGGCCAAACTGCTCCGGGGGACGGCGTGACCATTCGGTCAAACAATATTCGGTTCATTGATTGCAGCGATATTATCATCAGGTATTTGACTTTTCGTATGGGTGAATTAAGCGTCAAGGATGATGCCATGTATTTTGAAGACTGCCAAAACGTCATCATCGACCACTCCTCTTTTTCTTGGGCGACCGATGAAGTCTTGTCCATTAAAAGCAAGGATTATGATCATCCCAGATCCAAGAATATAACGGTACAGTGGTCAATGATGTCGGAGGCTCTTCTTACCCATTCCATGGGCGGATTAATTGAGATGAATACAATTACCATGCATCATAATCTCTATGCCCATAATAACGACAGAAATCCAAAAACAAAAGGGCAGATGGACTTTGTCAACAATGTCGTATACAACTGGGGACAGTTTCCGTATGTAGCTGGCGGGGAATCAGGTACCAAAGGGTTCGGGAATGTCGTCGGCAACTATTTTATTGCAGGGATTAACTCTGTAGATCCGGAGTATGCGATAGTACGCGGAAACGAGAACTATAAACTGTATCTCCAAAACAACCGTATTGACAGCAATAAAAACGGTATTTTAGATGGAACAGATACGGGAGCGGGCATGATGGAGGCTGACAGGCCTAGCATTATGGTGCCAGAGCGGTTTGAATACCCTCTCGTTCATACCGAATTGCCGGAAGATGCGTACAATCACGTTTTGGCTCACTCCGGATCCTCTCTGGCAAGAGATGCGGTTGATCAGCGGATTGTTGATCAAGTAAGAAGCCAGACAGGTGCCATTATTGGACATGAGAATGATGTAGGCGGATATCCTCTGCTGAAAAAAGAAGCAGGACCAGCCGATACAGACCGGGATGGCATGCCTGACGTCYGGGAACAAGCAAGAGGTCTGAATCCGAATGATTCGAGCGACGGAAACGGCGACGGCAATGGGGATGGCTATACGCATCTGGAGGATTATTTGAATGAGCTGGCGGCTGGCGGCTTCCCTGCCCATTATCCCTTAACCCCGCCGGCATGGTCCGGTCCGCCGTTCACACCGCCGGTAGAGCCGGAACCAACGCCTGCTCCAACCCCAGAGACCAGTATGGACGGTGAATGGGTCAGGAATGTCGTCATTAATGATAATAGTAAAAACGGAAGCGTAAATGCTTCTAAATGGTCGGTTCAACCTCATTTTCAGCCGGGAGACGTGGAGTATGGCGATCGAACGACCGGCACCAAAATGTATAAGCTCGTAACCATACCGGATGCGCTGAAAGGCATGGAATGGATTCGGTCCGCTATGGAATCCAGAAGCGCTACGAGCAGTGACCTGCTTTCCTTCTATCTGGCTGCAGATGCAGATGTTTATGTGGTTTACGACACGAGGATTCCGGAGATTCCTGCATGGTTATCCTCCTATGAGGATACAGGTGAGAATATTGCTGATGATCAGCCGGTGCAGTACCGGTTATACAAAAAGCATTATTCAGCAGGTTCTTTGGTATCTATGGGGGCGAACGGCAGCACTTCGAAAGGCAACTATTACGTTGTTCTAAAACCGATTGCTCCGCAAACAGAGCCGCCTGCTGTTCGTCCTTCCGGGTTGACGGCAGATTCTAATTCAGGTGCGGCTGTATCGCTAAGTTGGTCACCGGCGAGCGACGCAGTCTCYTATCTCGTTTATCGATCCTCTTCTATTAACGATGGATTTAAAGCCATAGGCAGTTCTAAGACAGCGGCGTTTGAGGATACGGCCATCGTTCAGGGGATTACTTATCAATATAAAGTGTCAGCTTTGAATGCCGGAGGGGAATCTCCTTACTCCGATAGTGCAGAAGCGGTTACTTTTGATCCTTCGCAGCCCGTACCTCCTGTGCCAGCGGGGCTAACCGTTTCAACGGCAAAGAGCATGAGCGTGGGACTTGGCTGGACAGCGGTGGACGAAGCCGCAAGCTACAATATTTATAGAGCAGAGGCACAGGAAGGCCCTTACCAAAAGATTGGCGTCTCGTTAACGGAAGAATACACCGATAAGACGGTGAGTCCTTCTTCTGCCTATTTCTATAAGGTATCGACGATCGGCATTGGCGGCGAGTCTGGCCAGTCAAGCAGTGTTAGTGCCGCGACTAATCAGCCCGTACTGCTTCCGCAAGTACCTTCAGGCATTGTAACAGGTACAGTTACGACCTCTTCTATTGAAATATTATGGAATCCGGTAGACGGGGCAGAAAGTTATAACTTGTACAGAAAAGGAAATGGAGAAAATGGCTATGCGAAGGTAGGCAGCACCGAGTCAGCGGCCTACGTTGATGACAGCATTTATGTGACAGAGTCAGGCTACAGCTACAAAATATCAGCTGTAAACGAAATGGGAGAGTCCATGCAAAGCGATGCTCTTACGATTGCAGTGCCTGTACCCTCAACCTCTTCCGATCTGACTGCTGGATTGGTGGGGAAAACATTTGTCGGTCTCATATGGGCAGCGAGTGGCGATGCAACGCAATACAACATATATAGGGAATCCGTTGGCGAGAGTGTATACAATCCCGGTTCTGCCAAGGTTGGCGCTTATTATGACCGCACGGTAAAGCCTGGTGTCGAATACACGTATTTCATCATAGCACAAAATGCCAGCGGAGAATCAGAGAAGTCCAACACCGTGAAGGTTAGGACATTGGGAACATCCGAAGCACCGGATAACACCGACAACACCGACAAGCCTGGGACGGGTGCCTCCAAGCCGGTCCTTGATCCCAAGACGGGAGAAGCAAAGATAATGCTAGCGATGAAAGACATTGCAGCTGCTTTTGAGCAGACAGCAGTGGACGAAGACGGATATCAGACATTTACTGTCGACATCCCTAAGATTGAAGGAGCGAAGGCTTATAAGACGGTACTCCCGGCTGCGTTTCTTACCATTACCGATGCAGGCAGACGAATGGTGATAAAAACCGAATTAGGCACGCTGGCCGTACCGGCGGGCATGCTCTCGGGCGCTAAGGTTTCGGCGAAAGAATTCGGCATACGAATAAGTAATGGGGATATCGCGGCACTTCCCGCACAGGTGAAGGACAAAGCTGGAAATAGCCTGGCTCTCCATTTGGATGTATGGGCTGACGGCCAAATCGTGGAATTTAACGATCCAGAGAAACCAGTATTCGTTTCTGCAGCTTACAAGCCAACAGCCGAGCAGCTGAAAGATCCGGAACATCTTACCGTATGGTTAATAGATGGGCAGGGAAACATCAAGCCTGTTCCTAGCGGAAGGTATGATAAGGAAACAGGAAGGGTTACATTTACAACCACCCGAACGGGAATATTCTCTGTCGTGTCTGTTTTTAAAAGCTTTGGGGATCTGGAACAATATGAATGGGCAAAGGATTCGGTAAACGTCTTGGCGTCCAAAGGCATCATCAACGGAATCGCAGAGAATACCTTCAACCCAGCTGCTGCTGTTACCAGAGCGGATTTCACTTTATTGCTAATCAAGACTCTTGGATTGACGGCAAAAGCCGATTCGAATTTTGCCGATCTGAATCAATCAGCTTATTACTATGAAGCAATAGGCATTGCAAAATCACTGGGCCTTGCGAAAGGAGAAGGAGAAAATCTGTTTCATCCGAAAGAAACGATAAGCAGGCAGGATATGATCGTTATGACTGCAAGAGCTATGAAAATGGTTAAGAAATGGCATATAGCCGAACAGGATATCAGCCTAGACAGTTTTGCAGACAGGGAGGATATCGCAGACTATGCAGCACAGGACATCGCAATAATGGTTGAAGAGGGCCTTATTAAGGGGAGCGGAAGCAAGATTCATCCTCTTGCGAATGCGACCAGAGCGGAGGCCGCAGTACTGCTGTATAGCGTATACAATAAATAATTATGTAAGTTGAACGAATGAATGAGCTGCGCAGGCGGAGAGAACAAAGTTGTTCTGGAGAAATGAAAGGTTCGCTTTTGCAGACTAAATGGTAACCATATAAGAAGTTAACGAATCAAAACCATTTGGCTGCAACCGCGATCGAAAGAATGACTTTGGTCACGCAGCGCTAACGGCGTACTCATGTAGTTCATCGTATATAGATAACCAGTGAACAAGCTGGAAAGAAGGGATAAAGAACAACGATCCGCCCAGAAGACTGCCGGGGTTTTAACGGCAGTTTTCTTTTGTATGCGGCATGTGAAAAGCATTAGAAAGGAATGGAAAAGCAGAGAGGGGACGCCGCTGTGCGTCAACAAACCAATCCGCCACAGCATCAACCAATCCGCGGAAGCCTTGCTGCTGCGGTGTTTTTTCATGTCTCGCTAAGAGTATCAGAATCGTTTGCCAGCTGCATTTATTCATCAACCTATCTCGGTTTGAGTACGCTAATCGTCCACAGCGGGAGAGATCGCGGATTTGTGCATGCCATGGAGAATTGATCGATTGTTTATCAAGCGCTTGAACAGGTAAGATGGCGTTAACAGAAGTGAAGGAGGTTCACGATGGCAAATGCGCAAGATCATTTGGAGCCTGGCTCCACTCGCATACCAATCGGGAGATTCAACTTGAAGGAGAATCGTTATCTCGTAAATATGCGAAAGTATTGGATGCTCTACGTCATGATACTGCCGGGCATCATCTATTATCTCGTATTTAAATACTTACCGCTGGCCGGCAGCGTGATCGCGTTTCAAGACTATCAGATTTTTAAAGGCATGCTGTCAAGCTCATGGGTCGGCTTCGCCAACTTCAAATTTATTTTCACGTACGAAGACTTCTATTTAGTATTAAGGAATACGGCGACAATCGCCTTTTATCAGCTTGTGTTTGGGTTCCCGGCACCGATCATCTTAGCTCTTCTCTTTAATGAAGTCAGGTTGATGCTGGCCAAACGGGTTATGCAAAGCTTGTTCTATCTCCCGCATTTTTTATCCTGGGTCGTCGTTGGGGGCATCGTATTCGAACTGCTGTCGAGCCAGGGTGTCATCAATATGGTGCGAGGATGGTTCGGGCATGACACGATCCTGTTCATGCAGGAGCAGCAATATTTCCGCACCATTGTCGTCATATCCGGCATTTGGAAGGATGTGGGCTGGGGAACGATCATCTACTTGGCCGCAATCGCCGGCATTAATCCGAGTTTATATGAAGCGGCTGTCATGGACGGGGCAAACCGATGGAAGCAGACGATCCACATTACGCTGCCTACCATGTTTCCTACCATACTCGTATTGTTCCTATTGAATATCGGCAATTTCTTGGAACTTGGCTTTGATCAGATTTATAATTTATTGACGCCGATGACTTATTCGGTTGGAGATATCATCGAGACGTATGTTTACCGGGCAGGCGTACTGCAAGGGCAGTACAGCGTAACGACAGCAATCGGCTTATTCCAGTCGGTCATCGGATTCATGCTATTGTGGATATTTAACCGCATGGCCCGAAAAACAGAACAGGGGTTGTGGTGATGAGAAAGACTACAGGAGATCAACTATTCCAGTTTTTCAATTATGTGTTTCTAATCGCTGCAGCTGCCACGATGCTGCTACCGCTTCTTCAACTGCTGGCTGTATCCTTCAGCTCGCCGGTGGC
Source organism: Paenibacillus sp. 2TAB23 (assembly GCF_052115165.1). Classification (NCBI taxonomy): domain Bacteria; kingdom Bacillati; phylum Bacillota; class Bacilli; order Caryophanales; family Paenibacillaceae; genus Paenibacillus; species Paenibacillus sp. 2TAB23. Next base: position 215,055 of record NZ_JBFRGD010000006.1, on the reverse strand, counting down.
TGCTGATTCCAAAATGGTATTCCTATTACCCGTCGAATTTACGACAGCCTCCTGGTCGCACATCCTGCAGAATACGGGGCTGTGGAGGTCGTTCGGTATCACCGTATATATAACGGTGGCTGGAACTTTTCTGAGCATGCTGTTCTCGGTGCTTACGGCTTATCCGTTATCGCATCAGCAATTTCTCATCCGTAAGCCGATCATGCTCGGCATTATTATTACGATGATCTTCAATGCGCCGATGATTCCGTTTTTTCTTACGGTGCGCGAGCTCGGCATGATGAACTCCTTATGGTCACTCATCTTGCCTGGGGCAATCGGTACGTTCAATATGATCATTATCCGCACCTTCTTCTCAGGTATTCCGAAAGAACTTGATGATTCTGCGCGAATCGACGGCTGCAACGAGGCTGGCATATTATTCCGGATTTATTTGCCGCTGTCAAAGCCGGTGATGGCAACCGTTAGCTTGTTTTACGCGGTAGGCTATTGGAATACCTTTCAGCGGGCGGTACTGTTCATTCGCGATCCGGAGAAATGGCCGCTGCAAACGAAGCTTCGCGCTTATTTGACCTCGCCGGAGGAGCTGGCGGCAGTCAATCTGGTTTTGGGTGACTACGATTTCAATACGACAACGTTGAAAGCGGCTACCATTTTATTCGCTACCATTCCGATTGTGCTCGTGTATCCTTATTTGCAAAAATATTTTGTCAAAGGCTCCATGCTGGGCTCCTTGAAGGAGTAGCTGGTCTTATGGCGGGAGAACAAGAGGTATGAAGCCGAATCGCTGGCTTGATATATAGCTTTTATACAATTAAGGGGGACTGAACACATGATGAAACCTGTATTCGGAAAATCGGCCAGAATATCCGCATTGGCATCGCTGCTGGTCGTTTCGATCCTTAGCGGCTGCTCTAACAACGGTGAGAAGCCTGCGGCTACGGCCGATGGCACAGACAAGAACGAATCCGTTACGGTAAAAGTATTCAAAAGCCATATGGGCGTAGGAACCATTCCAGGCAAAGATAATGAGCATGTGAAATATGTGGAGGAGAAAACAGGTGTCGTATACGAACTGGTGACGACGGCACCCGGCTCGGAGCCGACGGAATTTCTGAACCTGATGATTGCCTCGGATGATTTGCCGGACATTCTCCGCCCGATTGGGGGCATCGAGCAGACGTTAATCAAGCAGGGCGGCGCTTTGGCGCTCGATGAATTGCTGCCGAAGTACGCGCCTAATGTATGGAAGAACATTCCCGAAGAAGCGTGGGATATCGTAAGATCTGCTTCCCCGGACGGCCATATTTACTATGTGCCTAAGGTGTTCCTCGTACCCGAGCGCGCGCCGATGATCCGTCAAGACTGGCTGGACAAGGTGGGACTGTCTGTTCCGAAAACAACAGAGGCGTATAAAGAGGTGCTGCGGGCATTCCGGGACAAGGATCCGAATGGGAATGGCAAAGCGGATGAGCTGCCTACCTCGGGACGTGAGTTTGGCAAGTGGATGGACCATCTGTTCGGCATGTATGGCGTCGCGATGTGGGAAGGCGTACCGGAATGGGATATCTATGAAGGAGAGATTCAATACGCAGGCGTTACGAAAAATATGAAGGCCGCTATTACTTATATTCGTGAGCTTTACGAAGAAAAGCTGCTCGATAACGAGACGTTCCTGAACAAAGGCGATGTCTGGCAGGCCAAAATCAACAACAATTTGGTCGGCAGCTGGTATCACCTACCGGCGAACCTCCGGGACCGCTATACGGCGATGCTCAAAGGAGCGCCTGATGCTTATGTCGTCGGCATGCCGATGCCGAAGGCAGAAGGCTTTGAAGGATTCGTTACACAGAAGAGCATGGGAGAACCGGAATGGATGATCCCGACTGTCGCAAAGGATAAAGCGGAATATTCGCTTAAGCTGCTCGATTTCTTCTACGATCAAAGCAATGACGAATTTATTCGTTTTGGTATCGAGGGGCAGCAGCATGAAGTCGTAAACGGCAAGAAGGTCGTGCTTCCGCCAGAGGACAGCCGTCCGATCGCGCTTGGCATGCGCAATCTGACGACGAAAGAAGATATGGACGTACGGATTGAGGAGACGATTCCGGAAGACATGCAGAAGATGGTTCAGGATGTTTTTGTTGTCAGCAGTGCCGACGCACGCCGCATCGCTGGCGATGGATTGCCGAATACGGTGTACGAAGGTTTCCCGGACATTCAATCACATAAGCTTTTCCAAGAGTATCTGACGAAAATCGTCATTGGCGAATGGCCGCTGGAGAAATTTGACGAGTTCGTTGACCGTTGGAATAAAGCTGGAGGAGAAGCCGTTACCAAGCGCGTCCAAGAATGGTATGCCAAAGTGAAGAAATAGGCACCCTGAGGCAGCCTTCATGATCGCGTAAATGCAAGAAAGGATGGGTTCAGATGAGAAAACGATACGCCATTTGCGGAGTGAGCGGACGTGCGCTGGGCATGTTCGCCAAGCCTATCCTGACCACTTTCGCTGGAAGCTGTGAGCTTGTTGGCCTGCTCGACCGCGATCCGATGCGCTTTGAGCTGTACCGCTCGAGATACCCGGAGCATGCCGATATAAGGACCTATGGCGAGAGCGAGTTCGATCGAATGGTTGATGAGACGAAGCCGGATGTGATCATCGTCGCGGGCCGCGACGACACGCATGCACAGTACTTGATTGCCGCGCTTGAACGCGATCTGGATGCCATTACGGAGAAACCGATGGTGACGACGGGAGCGGATAGCAGGTGCGTTACCGAAGCAGAGAAGGCGAGCAAAGGCTCTGTTATTGTGACATTCAATTACCGCTATGCTCCGATTCATACGAAGATCAAGGAGATTGTGCAGGAAGGGAAGCTCGGCAGAATAACGTCGATTGACTTGAACTGGTATTTGGATACGTATCATGGCTCTAGTTACTTCAAAAGGTGGAACCGGGACCGCGAGCTGTCAGGCGGCTTGTCCGTGCACAAGTGCACGCATCATTTTGATCTGGTTAACTGGTGGATTGATCAGAGGCCGGTTGAGGTGTTCGCCTTTGGCGCATTGAACTATTATGGCGCTGAGGCAGAGGCGAATCCGAAGAAGGAAGACGGACGCTTCTGCAGTACCTGCGCGTATACCGAGGATTGCTCGTATTATTCGCGGTGGAATGCCCGCAGCCGGAATCTGAACGTACCGGATGATCATCTTGGCTCTCTCGAAGCGGGGAAGACCTCGGCGTTTCCCTATTCGGATTATCGTCCGGATCGCTGTATTTTCGATTCGGAAATTGAAATTGAGGATACGTATACTGCGACCGTGAAATACAGCGGCGGCGCACTGCTCAGTTATTCCGTCAACTTTTCGCTGCCGTATGAAGGCTATCGACTCGCTATTAACGGGACGAAAGGAAGAATCGAGACGGTGGAATATCATATGCCGGGCAGAACCCCTTTCCCTACGCCAGTACAAACGATCGACTACTTTCCATTGTTTGGCTCGAAGGAAACGATACATGTCGTGCATCGGGAAGGCGGGCATGGCGGAGGCGATCCTCTGCTGCTTGAAGACTTGTTTATGGGTGAGGACCGCAGACGGCCGTTCCGAATTTTGTCGGGCGCCGTGGATGGCGCTTATTCGGTTGCGACGGGCGAAGCGGTATGGCGTTCGGTGAAGGAACATCGTCCGGTCACGATTGAGGAGGTTCTGGGCAGCGGTACCGATATATCTGGCAGCGAATCGCGACAAGGTCAAGAGAGCCTGAGCGGCCAGGGAGGCAGAGCGTAATGACAGCAAATCTAAGCCGGTATTTCGATCCGATGGAAAGCATTGCCTCGCAGACGGAGGGCAGCAGCATACCGCATGTGCTTAAGGTCATCGCGCAGCGGTATGTTGGCGACAATCCGCCGCATGAACCTGTGTACCGGGTGACGAGGACCAGCGCTATTCGCAAGGGAGCGGATCATTTATATGAATTTCCGCTGAGAAGTATGTTTAAGGATATGGAAGTCGGTCAGCGCGTTTACGCATGGGCAAAGCTTTGGATCGACCAGCCGCATGAGTTTATCTTCCATCTTCGCTGCTTCGGGCAAGTAAAGCTGTACCATAACGGGGATCAGCGCTTCGGATCGTCAACGGAGGAAGAGGAATCCGGCACAGCTGCGCTGCCGATAAAGCTGAAAATAAATCTGCTGCGGGGATGGAATCATTTTGTATTAGAGCTGGGAAAGGGCCGGGAAGGGAACGGCGGAGCAGCCTTCGGAACAGGCAGCCGTAAAAATAAACCGTACCACTTTCTGGCTCCATCGGTTGAGCGGGACGGGGAGGAAGGCTGGATCTATACGGCGCCGCTCGCCCAGCCGCTAAATCGCATCCCAGATACGAATCAGGCGGAGGCTGTCACCGGAGTGAAATGGCTGCCTGCAATAGAAGAAGGAAAAGGGCATCTGGATCTTCTATATGGGATGCAATCGGGCTATTCCGCTTATGCATGGACGACGCTTGCCAACCGTACCGCTTCGAAACACCGGGTAACGATCGCTGGAACGGCCTTCGGTCCTTTACGGTTCATATGGCAGGGGAAGGAGCTGCTCGCGGTTCAGCAGCCGGGAGACTTCTCCTTCGAGCTGGACGCAGACCCGGGGAGAGGTGACTTGATCGCTCAATGTTATTGCGATGGGCAAGGCTGGGGCTTTCAGCTTAGCGACCTTGCGAATCTTGAGGTCGAATTCGTAATCGGGCGACGCATACATGGCTATGACGGGAAGTGGCTGCAGTTAGGTCCGCTTTCTGCGGAAGCGAATATCGATCCGACTGATTATCTGGCGCTCGACAAGGCGGCGGCGGACCGGCACGTGAACGTCTTTTGGATGACGGATCAGCCTGGAGCGCATGTGCGACCATTTCTCGAAAATGAGCTGTACGGCCGGTGGAATTATCCGCTTGGCGTCACATTGTCCGGACTGCTGGGTACGAGCCGGCTTCTACAGCGCGAAGAGCTCGCTAATTACGTCGTTGGCCATGTTGAATTTGCGACAGCGACTTATGCCTACTCCCTTTGGGACCGCGAGCGGTTCGGAGCAGCAGGATTGAATAATCAGCTGTCGCATATCGATAGCCTTGATGATTGCGGGTCCTTCGGAGCACTGGCCATTATGGCTGAACGGCTCCGTCCGATTAAAGGATCGCGCGCGGTGGCCGATGATATTGCCCATTACATTATGAACGTACAGGATCGTATGGAGGACGGGGCTCTCTACCGCAAGGTCGGCGTCTCGCCAAGCATGCATAATACGATGTGGTGCGATGATATGTATATGAGCGTTCCGTTCCTGTGCAGGTATTCCGAGCTTACCGGCGATTCAAGCTACATCGACGAAGCCGCCATGCAGCTGCTGCTTTATAAGAAGTATCTGTATATGGCTGAGCAGCAGATCATGTCCCATGTGTACGATGTTAGGAGCGGCAAGCCTTCCCGGACGGCCTGGGGGAGGGGCAATGGCTGGGTGTTTTTCTCGTTGGCCGTATTGCTCGAAGCAATGCCGAATACGCATGCGAGCTATTCTTCCGTACTTGCTTTCTATAGGGAGCTGGCGGAAGGGTATCGCAGGCTGCAGGGCAAGCACGGCCTGTGGCATCAAGTATTGGTCGATTCGGAGTCATATGAGGAGTCCTCGTGCACCTCAATGTTCATATACGGATTTGCGCTTGGCGTCCGCCATGGCTGGCTTGAGGATCCGGGGCCGTACATTCGGACGGTCTTGGCTGGCTGGCAGGGATTATGCGAGCGGGCTGTCGACAAACGAGGAAATCTATACGGGGTTTGCAAGGGATCGAGCTGGTCAAACTCCCATGCTTACTATAAGCATGATTTAGGCTGGAATTTGAACGATACGCACGGCATCGGCATCGTGCTGCTTGCCGGCATCGAAACGCAGCAAATGAAAGAATGGTTGATAGAGAAGGCTTGAGCGGTTTCGGAGTGTGAGCAAGTAGATCAGGCTGAGTATGTTGCGAGGGCAGGTTCACGTTATAATGGAATGATCCTCGGCATAAGGTGGGATTTATCGTGACACAGTCTATCAAGAAATGGTTGAAATACAATCTGGCACATACCCAAGTTAGACTCGTGCTGATTTTAACCGTTTCTGTCTTTCTCATTATTCTGGCTGTAAGCCTGACCTCGTACAATACGTCGAAGTCGGTGATGCAGGAAGAGCTCAGCGAATTGCAGCGTCAGATGCTGAAGCTCGATATGAACGTAATCGACGAGTTGGTCAGCGAGAGCGACAAGGTCGCGATTCAAGTCGCCTTGAGCGATAATGTCTACAAGTTTTTGACTAGCATAGTACAGGGCTCCTACACGAATATTACGGAGGCATACCAATTTCTATCCACATTAATCAGCAATTCCAAGTATATCAAAAGTATTTATGTTTACGATCTTACGAAGGAGAGCTTCTTGGCAATCCCGCAAGGGTTCAGCTCCAATAAGCTGACGTTCGACGATTCCGGCTGGACCAGCGTAGCCTCTGAATTCGGAGAGAGGACGACGCTCATCAAGAAGCGAATGGTGCCTGAAGGGGCCGGAGCCAAGGGCTCGAGCATTACGCTGTTCCGTAAGATCATGATCCAAGGGGAGTTTAAAGGAATTGTCGCCGTCAATCTTAAAAACGAGGAATTATTCGCTAAGCTGAATCCGCCTATCATGAGCAATTTGAACCGAATGCGCTATATTATCGACGAGCAAGACGAACTGCTTTACTCCGTTTCGAACTACGACTTCAATCAAGACTCGGTAAGCCGCGCGATTGAGGCGCTCAGAGAGGACGAGGGCGGGGACATTATGATCCAGAATCGCCAATTGCTTATTAATCAGCTCGAATCGCCCGTGACAGGATGGCGGTATGTGTCCATTGTAGAGCAGGACAGCCTGCTGGCCAAGTCCAAACGGGTGGCAAAGGTGGTTCTGCTGGTTTCTATTGCGGCGCTCGGGCTTGGCGGAGCAACGATTTTTTATATTAATGCGGCGGCTTTCCGTCCGGTGCGCCGGCTGAAGCAGTTGTTTAGCAGGTTTGACCGCAAAACAAACGGTCCGGAAGGTATCGATCTGGAGAAGCTTGCCGGGGAACTGCTCACCAACCATGCGCATCTGTCACAGCTCGTCCGAGAGTCGATGTCCGAGGCCTCATCGAAGCTGCTTACTGATATTTATTCCGGCAATCTTATCGGAAAGCGGGATATTGAAGAGAAATGGAGCCGTTATTTCGGAGAATGGACGGCAGCGCCGGTTACGGTGGCTATTCTATCAATCGACCAATACGAAGAATGGTCGAGGACATTCACCGGCGGCGATCATTCGCTGTTGAAGTTCGCTTTGGCCAATATTGTGGCTGAGCTGTTCGAGCCGCAATGGCGAATTGTATGCGCTGATTTCGGAACGGATAAGACAGCCATTCTGCTGCAGCCGCGTGTAGAAGGGCTGCGATGCGAGAATAAACTCGCGGAATCGCTGGAGGTTGTATCGCGTTTATTGAAGTTCAGCATATCGGCGGGAATTGGCAACGCGCAGACGGATATTGCCAAACTGAAGCAAGTCATGCTGGAAGCGGAGAATGCGCTTACATACCGGTTATACCAAGGCTATGGACAAGTGATCACCTTCCAAGAGGTATCCGGGCATGAAGTGAATGAACCGCTGCAGCATGAAAGCATGTTGGATGAATTGATTGGCGCTATAGAAATGGGCAATGAGCCAGGATCCCTCGAAGCAGTCGGACGAATGATCGATCATATCCGCAGCCAATATGGGTATCCTTCCGCGGCCGTATCATTCCTGCAGTCGGCTATCGAGCGAATCGAGCAGATCCGCCCAGCCGCAGACGGCTCTGTAGGTCAATCTTATGTACGCTTCGACACGCTTCATCTGGATGCTATCAAAGGCGAGCTGGAGAGCCGGGTAATGATGCTGGCGCAGCGTTTCCGCCGATTGACCGAGAGCAAGGATTTCATCATGTGCCAGCGGATGATTGACTACTTGAAGCAGCATCTTAATGAGCCGATTGGCATACCGGAAATATCTGACGCGGTTGGCATTAGCAGCAGTCTAGCCAGCCAGCTGTTCAAACAAGAAACGGGCGAGACGATCTATAACTATTTGACCCGGCTTCGTATCGAACGAGCGAGTGAGCTGCTGCTGAAGACAGATGACCGCATCTCGGATATCGCGCTGATGGTCGGCTACCAGCATGAGAATAGCTTTATTCGCAGTTTCCGTAAATTCAAAGATATTACCCCGGGCAAGTACCGGGATATGATGAGAACCCGGATGGATTTTCCGTTCGAATAAGTAGAGGTTTGGCGGCCCCTGGGTTCTAATAAATAGGAGGAGCCAATGGACAGACGACAGATTGTGGAACGACATCAACCGGAGTTGAATAAATGGGACCCCGTGTCCCCGTTTTCCGTAGGCAATGGAGAGTTTGCGTTCAGCGCCGATATTACAGGCCTGCAGTCTTTTCCGAAGCAATATGAAGTGCCGCTCGGCACGCAGTCCAATTGGGGATGGCATTATTCAGGGGGACCTGAACTGTACACCGAGCATGATGCCGCGTACCAGACCTATGATACGTACGGCAGGCCGGTTGGATATGCCATGAAGCCGGGGGATAAGGCTGAGGCTTATAACTGGCTTCGCCAAAACCCTCATCGCCTTCAGCTTGGGCGTATTTCGTTTCGATTCTTAAACGAATCGGGTGAAGAAGCGCAAGCGGAGGATATTACGAATATTAGCCAAAAAATGAATCTATGGTCAGGTATATTGACAAGCGAATTCGCTGTGCGTGGAGAACCGGTTCATGTCATGACGGCTTGCCATCCGGCGATTGACGCCATTGGTGTAAGGGTCATTTCGCCGCTGATTAAGCAGGGAAGGCTGCAGGTGTTCATCCGTTTTCCTGCACCTGATATGACCTCTGCAACATGGTCCAAGGCCGTATTCCCGGATCTCGGCAATGACGGCAGGCATCAGTCGGAACTGAGTGAGTCAGGCATTAACGGGGCTAGTATTGTGAGAAGCATGGATGAGGATTCTTATAAGGTCAGCTGGTCTTGGAGCGCCGGGAGCCTTGAGCGAACCGGTGCGCACGAGTTCACGCTGCTGCCGGACGCGATAGGCGAATCACTGGAATTCTCGATCGGCTTCGGGCAGGAGTCGGCGCAGACAGCAGAAGTCGAGGATATTAAGGCCGCGAGCGAGCGTCACTGGGAGTCGTTCTGGATGAGCGGCGCGGCGATCGACTTCTCGGGAAGCGCTGATCCAAGAGCTTATGAGCTGGAGAGACGTGTCGTATTGTCCCAATTCTTGCTTGCGCTGCATAGCGGCGGATCGCTGCCGCCGCAAGAGACCGGACTGATGTACAACAGCTGGTTCGGCAAATCTCATCTGGAGATGCATTGGTGGCATGCGGCTCATTTTCCATTGTGGGGCAGAGAAAATTATTTGCTTAACAGCATGGATTGGTATGCGCGAATCCTGCCTGTGGCGCGTGAATTGGCGCAGTCTCAAGGCTATGAGGGGGCGCGTTGGCCCAAGATGGTAGGCTTCGACGGCAAGCCCTGCCCATCGCCGGTTGCAAACGGTCTAATTTGGCAGCAGCCGCATCCGATGACGCTCGCCGAGCTGTGTTATCAGGCTGATCCGTCGAGCGCTACGCTGGAGCGGTTCCGCAGCATCGTGTTCGAATCTGCTGATTTCATGGTATCCTTCGCCCACTGGAATGAAGAAAAGCGTGTTTATGATCTGGGACCTCCTCTTATTCCGGCGCAGGAATGCCATCCTATGGAGGGCAGCAAAAACCCGCCCTATGAGCTGGAATACTGGAAGTATGGTTTGGAAATTGCGATGCGCTGGGCGGAACGCATGCAGCAGCCCGCCAACCCGCTATGGGCAAAGGTTGCCGGTTCGTTAGCTGAGCCTCCGCAGGCGGAGGGCGTATATCTTGCCCATGAGCTGTGCCCGGAAACATTTCTGACGAAAAATCGCGACCATCCGTCCATGCTGGGGGCACTTGGCATTTTGCCAGGTACGCTGATCGACCGCAAGGTCATGCGGGATACGTTGCTGAAGGTGAAGGAAGTTTGGATCTGGGAATCGGCATGGGGCTGGGATTTCCCGATGTGCGCCATGACGGCAGCGAGACTTGGAGAACCAGATCTCGCCGTGGATTTCCTATTGCTGGATGCTTCCAAAAATACGTATTTAACTAATGGACATAATTATCAGCGCCCTGGCTTGTCCGCTTATCTGCCTGGCAATGGCGGTCTGCTGGCTGCCGTTGCCATGATGGCTTCCGGCTGGATGGAAAGCGATGGCGGAGAAGCAAAGGGGGACATGGCTGTCGATAATCCGGGCTTCCCGCAGGACGGAAGCTGGTCGGTGAAATGGGAAGGGCTGAAGCCCTGGCTGTAGAGGTTTCTAAGGATTTCATATTCAGGAGGCGAGAGCATGTCTGCAAAAGGAACAGTTTGGCCCTCGGAACGGAAGACGGAGACCGATCGGCTAACAGGCCTTGAAGTGACGCAATTAACCAATTATAAGGCACACAGCCATCATTTATATTTTACAGAAAACGGTTGGTACGACGGGGAAGAGCGGCTGCTGATGATCTCGGATAGGGGCAATAGCACGAACCTGTACAGCCTGCATGTGAAGAGCGGATTGATTACCCAGCTGACGGATTACAATAATGTTGATCAATTGGATGCCTGTCTATTGCCAGATGGAAGCGCGGCGTTTGTCAAGCTTGGCCGGTGCCTTATTCGTCTGGATCTAATATCGCTTGAAGAGAAGCTGATCTACGAAGCGCCGGAGGGCTACCTCCTTGGCAATGCAAATGCGACAGCCGACGGTCGATTCGTTATGACCTGCGTGCAAGAGGATCTGTCGCATCGTATTCGGCTTGATCTAGGCAACGGCTATGTCGGCCATCGGGAGCTGATGGAGGCCGCGCCCCACAGCATGATCATACGGGTTGATGCTCAGGCTGGGGGCGGAGAGAAGGTATATGAAGCAAACCGGTTCATTACCCATATTAATACATCTCCAAAAGAGCCATGGCTTATGACCTTCTGTCACGAAGGACCATGGCATCTGGTTGACCATCGGATTTGGGGGCTGGACCTGCGCACCGGCCAAGCTTGGAAAATCAGGGAGCGTCTGGAGGGCGGCGAGAAGGTCGGGCATGAATTTTTCTACCCCGACGGCGTGACGGTCGGCTATCACGGCTTCCGTGCGAACGGCACCAACTTTTTCGGCAGCATTCGTTATGACAATACGGGTATGGAAGAGACGGAGTTCGGCTTCGATACTTGGCACGGATACGCGGACGGATTGGGGCAGGCGATCGTGGATGGCAAAGGAGCGGTCAAGACGCTGAGCCTATGGCGCAAGATCGAAGGCTCGTATGAAGGCCCTCGCATCCTATGCGAGCTGCGCTGCAGTTTTCATTCGCAGAAGGTGCATGCCCACCCGCGCTTTAACGCGAACGGAAAGAAACTGCTGTTCACAAGCGATAAGAATGGCTATGGCAATTTATATCTAGTCGAGATTCCAGAAGATTTTACTTCTTTGCCGCTAATGGCAACGTAAACGAAGGAGGAGAAGCTTGATGAACGCTGCAACTGAAATCCTTAGCGCAGAACGCATATCCGTTAAGGTCGCCAGAACGATCCTGTCCCAAAGCAAGGATGGCTATCACCCGAATATTGCTAATAAATGGGGTTATGTGTCCGGTATGGCACTAACGGCGATAGGGCGGCTCGGAGATTGGACGGCTGAAACCGAATATCAAGCGACGGTAAAGCGGCATATGGACGTCTTCATCCAAGAGGACGGTTCCATTCGCGGCTACGCGCTGGAGGAATACAATCTGGACCATATTAACAAAGGAAAAAACCTGCTGAAATTATGGAGAGAGACTGGCGAATCCAAGTACGAGCATGCGGCTCGGCTTCTAATCACCCAATTGATCGGCCAGCCCCGTACGGATGAAGGAGGCTATTGGCATAAGAAAATATATCCCTTCCAAATGTGGCTGGATGGCCTGTACATGTCTTCGCCTTTCATGGCCGAGTTTGCCAGGACTTTTGGCGAGAGCGGTTGGTTTGACGAAGCGGCGCATCAACTGCTGCTGATCGAACGGCGAACGCGTGATCCTCAAACGGGATTGCTGCATCATGCTTGGGATGAGAGCAGGGAGCAGCAATGGTGCGATGGCAGCACGGGCCGCTCGCGGCATGTGTGGGGCCGGGCGATGGGCTGGTACGCCATGGCTCTCGTAGACTCGCTTGAGCATTTTCCCGTCCATCATCCGAAACGGGGCCAGCTGATGGGGATTTTCGAGCGGATGGCAAATGCGGTGCTGCGGGTACAGGATCAAGAGAGCGGCGTATGGTATCAGCTCATGGACTCCAACGGACGCCAAGGAAACTATTTGGAGTCGTCGGGCTCATGCATGCTGACTTATGCGCTCGTCAAGGGGATTCGACTCGGCTATTTGGCGGAGATTGACAGGCAGGCAGTGGAGCGCGCATATGAAGGCATTCTTGACCGCTTCGTAACCGAGGATGAGCAAGGGGTTCATCTTCATCATATTTGCAACGGAGCCGGCTTGGGCGGGCGCAAATACCGCGACGGCTCCTATGCCTATTATATGAGCGAGAAGGTCGTCAGCGATGTGCTTATGGGTGTTGCTCCGCTGCTGCTTGCGAGCGTGGAGATAGAGCGGCTTCGGGAGCAAGCGGATTCTGAAGTGATTTAACGAGACTTAGACGTTGATCAATCGAAGGAGGAAGGATAGGGATGCGGGAGCCAAAAGACAACCGAAGCGCCGATAAGCTTTTGATGAATTATCCCGCATCTTGGTGGCGGAACATGTGGCGCGAAGCGCTTCCCTCTGGAAATGGCGTAATCGGCGCATCCGTATTCGGAGGCGTCCAGGAGGAAACGGTGCTGCTTAATCATGCGCGCCTATGGCATTGGGGGAGCAAGGACGAGCTGCCGGATGTAAGCGGTACGCTGGTTCAAACCCGCAGGCTGATGGATGAAGAGCGTTATGCCGAGGCTAGCTGGCAGCTCGCGAATGCTTTAAAGGAGAGCGGGTACGGGACAAAGCTAGCTTCCAGATTTCCGCTTGCTGCGATCCGGCTTGTCATGCCGTGCGGCAGTGCCTTTCGCGGGTACAACCGAACGCTTGCGATGGACAGCGGAGAAGTATCGGTAGGCTGGACGGACGGATCAAGTGAGTACTGTCGAAGGCTGTTCGTGTCGCGTGCTGACGATACGGTTGTTTATGAGCTCGGAGGGTACGGGAATGCCCTTGTATCGGGTGAGCTTGGCCTTGTTCTTCACCCGAGCGACCGCTGGGCGGATACGCCTGAATTCAAGGAGCTTGAGCAGTCGATTGAAACCTGCGCTGCCGGCGCATATGCCTGGTTCGCTGGAACGAATGACGATGGAACGGATTATGGCGYGGTCATGCATGTCATTCAGGATGGCGGATGCATGGATGCGGAGGGAGACGTGATCCGGTTCGAGGGAGCGAGACGGTTGCTCGTGCTTGTGAAGCTGTTCGTCCTAGGCGAGCGGGCCAAGGACTGGGAGCGTCTGAAGAAGGAATTGGCCGGGCTTGCTGTTGATACCTCTTATGAAATCATGCTGGAGCGCCATCTCGTTCTGCACCGGCCTTTGTACCGCTCAGCCTCGCTCGAATTGGAGGATGCGGATGATGATATGCGTTCCAATGAGCGACTGCTGCTGGATGCGTATGAGGGGGAGGCGCCGCCCGCGCTTGTACGCAAGATGTGGGCATATGGCCGTTATTTGTTTTTGAGTGGAACTGCAGCTGCGGAAGAAGCGGAGCCCTTCGGGCTGTACGGCCTGTGGGGAGGAGATTATAGGTTGGTATGGAGCCACAACATGGCGAACGAGAACATTCAGATGATGTACTGGCATGCGCATGTTGGAGGTCTGAGCGAACTGGTCCCTTCCTTATTCCGTTACTATGAGGGATTGATGGATGATTTTCGTGAAAATGCGAGCAAGCTGTACGGCTGCAGCGGCATCTATATCCCGGCAGGCACTACGACGGGGATCGGTGTTCCTAATCAGATTGTGCCAGTCATCCTGAACTGGATCGGTGCGGCCGGCTGGCTGGCCCGCCACTATTATGAACATTTTCGTTTCACGGGAAATATTCAATTTCTGCGGGAGATGGCGCTGCCTTTCATGCTCGAGGCACTGAGGTTTTACGAGGACTTCCTAGTTATTGGCGAGGATGGTTTTTACAAAATGTATCCCTCCGTGTCCCCCGAGAATACTCCGCTCAATTTCATGCCGTCAGACGGCAAACCGCTGGCACATCCCATGCCTACGGCGATCAACGCGACGATGGATGTTGCCATATTGAAGGAGCTTCTGCAGCATGTAATAGAAGCGAACCGGAAGGCGGGCGGCAGTCCGGAAGCCGAGAAGGAATGGAGCCGAATGCTGACGCGGTTGCCGGCGTACCGGCTGAATAAGGACGGCGCGGTCAGCGAGTGGATTCATCCAGCTTTCGAGGATCGCTACGCACACCGTCATCTCTCGCATCTGTACCCGGTATTCCCAGGGCAGGAAGTAACAAAAGAGAGTGATCCGAACTTGTTCGGAGCGTTCGAAACGGCGGTGCAGCGCCGTGAAATCGGAGCCCAAAGCGGCTGGTCGCTGGCCCATATGGCGGCTATTTATGCGCGGCTGGGCGATGGAGACAGCTCCTTGGAGTGTTTGGATATGCTCGCGAGATCGAGTTTGATGCCCAATCTATTCACGCTCCATAATGACTGGCGGGGGATGGGCGTCTCGATGCAAATGCCTACGGCTCCGGTGCAATTGGACGCCAATATGGGATGGGTAAACGCCGTTCAGGAACAGCTGCTTCAAGTATCGGCCGAGCTTATAAAGTTGCTGCCGGCGCTGCCGGGACGTTGGAAGCGTGGGAAACTAGCCGATTGGAGGTTCCATACGGGCAAGGTAGCACTTGACTGGAATCGAGAAACGGGCTCGTTCAAAGCGGTGCTGACAGCCGATAGGGATACCGATACGATCGTCAAGCTGCCTGATTGGGCAGGAGCCTGCACGATTACCGGCGGATATGTTCAGACTTCTCCGCTTGGTCCAACTTACTTCATGGTGCGAATGAAGAGCGGAGCCCCGCCGGTTATCTTCGAATCTTGAAAGTAAATAATGATCGCATTTCAAAATAGGGTTATTGCACTTATGCTGCAAGGCAGCCATTCCATCTATGATGGAATGGCTGCCTTTTAAATTTTACAAGAGAGGACCGGAAGTGGTTGAGGGATTGACCGTGACGCTAGTGTTATGCTCAAACCTGCAGTCAGTGACGGAAGGGGGGATTTCAGACGCCTTGCTGCAAATAGACCAGCATCGAGTAAGATGGAAAAAAGGCGAACGGGAACGTATTATTGTACGCATGCATGGCTTTAAACTCCGGGTTTCCAACCAACCAAACGGTTATTATGAATATGAAACGGCGAAAGCGTTCCATGCTGACTCCGAACATAGCACTATGGACAGAAACAACTCTATTGAACTATGGTTAGATATGGCAATAAAAATGAATAATAGACATATTAAAAAAGAAGGTGAAGCCATGGACGCTGTTCGGATACTGATTGCCGACGATGACAAGGAAATAAGGGATTTGTTGAAGAAATATTTGGAACGAGAGCTTTATCAAGCAGATGTTGCGGAAGATGGAGAGCATGCCCTGCGCTTGTTTGACGCTAACAAATACAACCTTGTTATATTGGATATTATGATGCCACAGGTGGATGGGATCGAAGTATGCAGAAGATTGCGGAACAAATCTAATGTTCCTATATTGATGCTCACGGCCAGGGATCATGAAGTGGAGAAAATTTTGGGTTTAAGTATTGGCGCTGACGACTATATAACGAAGCCGTTCAGTATTAACGAGGTTGTCGCCAGAGTAAAGTCGCTTATGAGGCGATATCTGATCTTAGGGAGCGAACGGGCTGTCCAGGGTAATACAAAAATCACGTACAAAGGTTTCTCTATCGATCTCCGTCAATATACAGTTAATGTCAGCGGAAACGAGGTATCCCTTACGGCTAAGGAATTTGAGCTTCTTAAGTTCTTCGCTACTAATCCCGGACAGGTTTTTACCAAGACCCAGCTGTTTCGTCATGTATGGGATAGCAACTACATAGAAGACGACAACACGGTAATGGTGCATATCCGAAAACTGCGCAAGAAAATAGAAAAGGACCCTTCCAACCCTAGGCTCATTCAGACGGTCTGGGGGATCGGTTACAAATTTACGGGTGAAAAAGATGTATCTTAATAAGCTCATCGTGCTTCTTGCGGTTCAATTGATCATCATCGTTGGGATTGCTATCACGGTTACGAATCGCAACGGATCAGTTGTTACACAGTGGATTTTATTCGGTGTATTTTTTGTAGTTGTGGGCATTATTTTGGCCATGGTGCTGCGTTTCCGCATGAAATTGGTGCATATGTCCGCGGATTTAAAACGAGCGGTTGACGGTAACTTCAAGACCCGATTATTTGCAAAAGAAGATGCGATTTGGAATGAGGTTGTTTTTTCAATCAATGAAATCATCGATCAGCTGGAACAAGTTAAAATCGAATCAGTCAAATCGCAGTCGACGAGAGTAAGTCTGTTGTCCAGCATTTCACACGATATTCGAACGCCTCTCACCTCCATTATTGGCTATGTGGACGCATTGAAGGACGGCATTGCCGCTTCTGAACAAGAGAAACAGGAGTATATCGCGATTCTGTCGATAAAAGCTTCCGCGCTCAAGGAAATGATTGATGAGATTTTTATCATGGCCAAGCTCGATGCCGATGAGATACCTCGCAAAGAGGAAACTATCGATTTGGCCGAGCTGACCAGAGAACTGTTGATTGAGTTTCTACCGGAGCTGAAAAAGAATGGAATCGCCTTAGAAACGCAGATTTCGGATGTCAAATACTCCGTGCAGGCAGACCGAATGGGATTGATGAGAACGATCGGAAATATTGTAAAAAATGCTGTACAGTACGGGAAAGATGGGAAAGTGCTGGGTGTAGATTTACTAGAGTTGGACGATGAGTACAAATTGCTCATATGGGATCGGGGGCCGGGGATACCGGAAGAGGAGCTTGCGCATATATTTGAAAGAAGCTACAGAAGTGACAAGGCGAGAAGCTCGGTAAGCGGTGGAAGCGGTCTCGGGCTAGCGATAGCTAGGTCGCTAACGGAAAGAGAAGGCGGACGGATTGTTGTCCAAAGTAAGCCGTGGGAGAAAACGTCTTTCGGCGTATTTTTGCCGAGAGACGGCTTGAAAATTAAGAAACGATTAAAAAATAGATAAGAAGCTGTTAAAATCGTCTGTCTATAATAATGAGAGACACACGAGAAGAGGTGATTCACGATTAGCGTTATTATTAGAACCACAAACCTGACAAAGGCTTACGGTAAGTCATTGGTGGTCGACAGTGTAAGCATGACAGTCAATCAGGGCGAAATATACGGTTTTTTAGGACGGAACGGCGCCGGCAAAACAACGACCATTCGCATGCTGATGGGGCTGATCAAACCTACTGATGGCCAAATCGATATATTCGGTGAAAATCTGGCTCACCGTCAAAAAGATATTTTGCACAGAATCGGGTCGATTGTTGAGGTACCGGGCTTTTACGAAAATCTGACTGCTGCGGAGAATTTGTCTATTAACGCCAAAATAATGGGGCTTCACAAACGAAATGCGGTTGCGGAAACGCTAGAGATGGTTGGATTGCAGGATGAAACAAAGAAGGTCGTAGCAAAATATTCAGTCGGGATGAAGCAGCGACTTGGCATTGCGAGAGCGCTTCTTCACTATCCAGAGCTACTTATACTGGACGAGCCTACCAACGGGCTTGATCCAATCGGGATCAAGGAGATACGCAAGCTGATTAAATTATTAGCAGAGGAACGCGGAATCACCATTCTTTTATCGAGCCATATTTTATCCGAAATCGAGCAGCTTGCGGATCGTGTTGGCATTATTCATAAAGGTAAATTGCTGGAGGAAATCGCATTTGACAAGCTTCGCCAAATTAATCGTAAACATGTGGAGTTTCAAGTGTCAAGCGAAAATAAAGCCGCCATGATCCTTGAGAATCATTTTAACATCATTGATTATGAAATTCGTGAGCAAGGGCAAATCCGTATTTATTCGCATTTTGGTGAGCAGGGTCAAATCAATAAAGTATTTGTTCAGCATGACATCGAAGTTTCAAAGATTGCTGTCAGTGAGGACAAATTAGAAGATTATTTTACTCAGCTCGTAGGAGGCGGAAGCATTGGTTGATCTGGTCTACACAGAGATATTGAAGCTTAAACGCTCTAAAATGTTTTTATTAACGTTTATCGGTGCCTTGGTTGCTCCGTTTCTGGTCGTAGTTTCGACTTATATCCATGTTCATAGCAATGAGCCGACAGAGCAGATTTTGTTTGCTGAATTATTCTTTGACACCAACTTATATACGACGTTACTGATAGGCGTTCCACTCTACGGTGTGGCGACAGCGTATCTTTTTAGTCGGGAATACGCGGAGGATACGTTGAAAAATTTGCTTACTATCCCGGTTTCCCGCACTGGCATACTTGTCAGCAAGATGCTGCTTTTATTTGTGTGGATCATTGCGCTTACGATGGAGGCTTGGGGATTGACACTGCTGCTGGGCATGCTCGGACAGTTTGATGGCTTGACGTTGTCCTTGCTTCTGCAGTCATTCATGCAATTCATCGTTGCCGGCTCGTTTCTGTTTGTTCTTTCCACGCCTGTTATTTTAATTACACTCCTGTTGAAAAATTATGTGCCAGCGATTATTTTGACCATAGTGATTACTTTGATCAATGTTATGGGTGGGAACTCCGAGTACAAAGGATTGATTCCGTGGACAGCGGCATTCGATATTGTGAATGGAATGCTCCTGCCAGAGTATCCCGCTATATTCTCATATATTTCGATCGCTTTGCCATCAATTGGTTGTTTCATCGCAGCACTTCTCTACTTTAGAATGGCGGACATCCATTAATGAATGATATCATTAGCGCGATTATATTAGGTATTATTGAAGGGTTGACCGAGTTTTTGCCCGTATCTTCTACAGGGCATTTGATTTTGGCAGGTCATTTACTGGGTTTCGAAGGAGATGCAGCTACCACGTTCAAGATTGTCATTCAACTCGGTGCTGTGTTGGCGGTTTTCGTGCTTTATTGGAAAAGGTACTTGGATATGTTAAAAGGGCTGCTGGCTTTCAACTTTTCCGCAGCGAGGAAATTAAACGCCATTCATTTGATAATCGCCATGGTTCCTGCGCTTATCGTTTACCTTATTTTCAAGGATGTCATTAAACAAGAACTGTTCGGGCCGGCACCTGTATTAATTGGCTTGATTCTGGGAGGAATTCTCTTGATTATTGGCGCACGGTCAAATCGGAAGGTGACCACCGAGCATACGGACGACATTACCTACAAACAGGCGTTTGGAATCGGATTGTTTCAATGCCTCGCACTATGGCCGGGTTTTTCAAGGTCGGGATCGACGATAGCGGGTGGAATGCTGCTCGGAACAAGCCAAAGAGCCGCTGCGGATTTCACGTTTATGATATCAGTTCCGGTCATGCTCGGTGCAACGATGCTGGACATGTATGACAACCGCGAGTTATTGACGTCGAGCAATTTGATGCTGTTTTTAGTCGGGTTTATTACGGCATTTATTGTGGCCATGATTGCCGTCGTTACTTTTTTGAATTTAATTAAGCGACTTAAGCTGGAATGGTTTGCTATTTATCGTTTCGTACTCGCAGCGGTATTTTACATCTTTTTAATGTGATATGGATGGAAAATCGATACATATCATATCGTAACTAAACAGTTGCAGGTAAGATCGGATGATAATGCTGTTTATGGATTGTAAAGATTAAGCAACTCTCATTATTTATTAATAAAAAGGTTCATGATCCTATTAATGCTAGGTTTTTGTTCTCATAGGAATTATTTAGGTAACTTAATTCCTGCTATATTTGTTACTAACCAAACGAATGGGAGGCAACAAATAAATGCAGCTAGAAGTACTGAAAAAGAAGTTTGTTATAGTAGGGATGAGTGCGATAATCGGGTTTAGTGCTTTAGGGATAGCACCGGCACCATTTACCTCTAAAGTTGAAGCAGCTGTGACCTATGAAACTAAAGTCGAGTTCGGGGTATATTTTAGATCCAAACCGAGCACCAGCGGAAAGAAGATTCGTATGATCTCCAAAGGCGAGAGTATTAACGTAATCTCCAAGGTCAACAGCTATTGGTTGAAGGTAAGCACTAAAGATAAGAAAACCGGGTACATATCGGCTAATTCGAAATATACGACTTATAAAAGCGGCAGCGGCAGTAGTCAAACGGCTTCGGTCTCGAAGGCCGATAAGGTCATCAGTTTAGCCCAAAGCTACAAAGGCCGTGTTAGCTACGTCTTTGGTGCGAGAAATCCAAGCCGCCTTATTTTTGACTGCTCGTCCTTTACACAATTCATCTTCAACAAGGTTGGGGTAGATTTAAAATGGGGGACGAAAGTTCAGAAAAATCAAGGGTCTGCTGTAAGCAAGAGCAATCTTCGCAAAGGCGATCTGGTCTTTTTTGATACCGTTGGCAGCAATAACCGCGCTATTAATCATGTTGGAATTTATATGGGTGATGGGAAGTTTATTCATAATACGCCGTCTGTCGATGGGATTTCCATTAACAGCTTAAGCTCAGGCTGGTGGTCAAGTCATTACGTCAGTGCGCGTAGAGTATTGTAGTGAATAGATAATAAAATAAGTAGACTTAAAACTCCGTCCAGTAGTGTGCGGAGTTTTTTGTATGTTTTTCAGTTGATTACCTACCTTTACCCAAAATTTTTTATCATTTTCTACCTAATAGTATTCGTGAGAAAAATATTGTACCAAGGGAGTAGGACTTTATTTCGGTTGACGGCTGCCGCTTGTTAGCCGTTCGGTCAGGCATGCCCAGCCTCTTTTTTTCGTGAAGGCAGCTCAAAAACGGTCTGGATTTAATTTTCATCAAATGGATTGTAATTTTTAGTCTTATGGAGTATTATGCTAATTGTATATATCTCAAAGATATATTGAGTATGAGGAGGACGTATGAAAAGAATCAACACCACCCATTTTGCCATTCTCGGCTTACTTCGCATTAAGCCTATGAGCGCCTATGAGCTTGTTAAGTTCTCGAAGGAAAGCATCGGCCTTTTCTGGAACGAATCCTATGGACATATTCATAAGAGCATCAAACAGCTGGAGCTAGAGGGCTCTGTGTCGGTTGTGGAAGAAGCAGAGACAGGGAGACGTAAAATTGTCTATGGCGTTACGCAACAGGGATGTGACCAACTTGATTCCTGGTTAGCCCTGCCGCCTGAGGAATCTGTGATGAGGAATGAATTGCTTATGAAGCTCTTTGTCTCAGAGGAACGTCATATCCCTCAATTAGTCACTTTTCTCGAGGAAGAATTAGAAGCGAGTGAGAGATTAACAGAAATGCTTGCTGGAATTAAAGCGAGTGTTCCTAGCGGGGAAAGCAAACAGGTGCAGCTCTGGTTGTTGACACTCGACTACGGTGAGCGATATCTGCGAATGACCAGCGAATGGTGTCAACATGCGTTGGAATCGTTAAACCATCTAAACAGGGGGCATGAGAATGATTAAAAAACGATTCAGGATGGTTCCGATCCTGTTGATCACGGTCGTGGTGATTGCTTGTGCCCCACTCCTGCTATGGATTAGGAGCAGTCCGCCCCTCGCATTAAAGGTATTGGACAGCGAAATATACAATCTAGAGATTAGTTATCAAATCACGGTATTGTTATTGGCTGTTATCGTGATTGGCATCGTATATGGGATGACAGGTAAAGATGGACTTGCGTATTTAAACCTTAAAAGGCGAGATGGGATAATTCGGCCTGAACCGTGGATTGGCGTTAAGCCCAAAGCAACGGAGACGTGGAAAAACTTAGGCTTAAACTTTGCGGTCGTCATTACGTTGGTAACGGCTGTCGTCATCTACTTCCAAGTGGTTCATGGGGGAAGCGTGAGCCTAGATCTATATCCTGGGGGTATACTCATCCTTGTTTTTGCACTTATGAATGCTTTTTCAGAAGAAATCATCTTTCGGTTTTCGTTTGTTGCCATTGTTAGCAAATATAGATACTCCCCGTATGTAGCGCAAGGATTAGCAGCGCTGGTCTTTGGCGTCGTTCATTACTTTGGTAATCCAGGCGGGATATTGGGTGTATTGATGGCTGCTTTTATCGGATGGTTTTTGGCCAAATCAATGTTGGAGACGAAAGGATTTTTCTGGGCGCTGACGATTCATTTCTTGCAGGATGTCGTTATATTTAGTGCCTTGTTTATGAAATAGCTTTTATAAACGTTTTTGACTCATGAATGGATTCGTGAGGCCATGCATTTCTAAAGAGTTCAAATGACTGCACAGCAGCCGTTTGAACTCTTTTTGTCTTCTATACACCCAGATAGCCCAGCGATCGAGCAATTATCGAATAAAATGGCATGAATCGCAGCGCATTCCGCGGCAAGAAAGTCATTTTTCCAAGTTAAATACAATTTTCGTAATATACATTCAGGTCTTGATTATCTACAGTAAGGTTATCACGAACGGCAAACGTTATCATCACAGTCACTCCAACAAGAAGGGGCAGGTACATGAGAACATTTAAAAAGAATTTCAGTTTAACCTTATTAGCTTTTCCGGGTATTGCGCTTTTGTTTATTTTTGACTATGTGCCACTTTACGGGTTATTGCTTCCCTTCAAAGATTACAAATATGATCTTGGGATTTGGAATAGCCCGTGGGTAGGCTTTGACAATTTTCAGTTTCTATTTAAGGGCGATGTCATACAACGCGTGCTGAGAAACACACTCCTCTATAACCTGACGTTCATTACGTTAGGCACGATGATTTCAGTCACATTTGCGCTGATGCTTCGGGAGATTAGTAAACGATTTGTGAAGGTCTACCAGACCGTGTTGTTCATTCCTTATTTCATCTCATGGGTAGTAGCAGGGTTTGCCTTCCGAGCACTCCTCGATATGGAATATGGCGTTCTGAATAAGGGATTGGAGTTCTTTGGAATAGGGCCAGTTATGTGGTATAACGAGCCGGAATATTGGCCAGTTATTCTTATTGTTGGCGCGGTATGGAAAGGACTTGGATACGGTGCGGTCATCTATTATGCGGCACTGATGGGCGTGGATTCGGAGTATTATGAAGCGGCCAGAATAGACGGGGCAGGCAAGCTGCGGCAGGCGATATCCATCTCGATTCCGATCATAAAACCGATTATTATTATGATGGTTATTCTACAGATCGGTAAAATTTTCTATAGCGATTTCGGTTTATTTTATAACGTAACCCTGAATTCATCTTCCCTGTATGCAACGACGGATGTCATCGACACCTTTGTTTATCGATCGCTAGTCGATATGGGCGATATTGGCATGGCTGGAGCAGCTGGCTTCTTCCAATCTACGGTCGGTTTCGCCTTGGTCATATTGACGAATTATATCGTGAGAAAAATCAATCGTGAAAATTCATTATTTTAAGGAGAATGTCTCATGATGACACCGCGTGTATCTAACACCCGTTCAACAATTAGGCTAAGTACATGGATTATTCATAGTATTTTTATCGTTGTATGTATCGCTTGCTTGTATCCCTTTCTAGTCATTATAGGGACCTCATTCCAGAATGAAACGGATATCCTCTTGTCAGGGTATTCGATTCTGCCGAAGCAGTTCGATTTGACGGCATATCGCGTTATTCTCCATAATCCTGGTGTCTTGCTCAATGCGTATGTGGTGACGATATTCACAACGCTGGTTGGGACTGTGGCAGGGCTGTGGATTACAACAAGCTTCGCTTTCACCATATCAAGGAAAGATTACGCCTATCGCAAGCAGCTTTCATTTTTTGTATTCTTTACGATGCTGTTTCAAGGCGGTCTGGTTCCTTCCTATATTTTGATGGTCAGCTGGCTTGATTTGAAAAATAACCTCTTGGCCCTTATTCTCCCTTTCCTTATAACAGGCTGGCATGTGTTGTTAATGAGGGGCTTCTTGCAAACGCTGCCGGACGCTCTATTTGAATCAGCCAAAATAGACGGAGCAACCGAGTTTACCATTTTCACACGCATTGTGCTTCCCCTTAGCAAACCAGCATTGGCGACACTCGGCTTATTTCTGGTTTTGCAGTATTGGAACGACTGGTGGCTGACTCTGTTGTACATTGATCACGAGGATAAGATGAAGCTGCAATATTTACTCATTCGAGTGCTGCGCAACATGGAGTTCTTGAATAGTGCGGAGGCGCTGCAATACGGTCTGGTTAAGCCAGGACAGCAAGTGCCAAGTTTAAGTGCGCGGATGGCGATGTGTATTCTTGCCGCAGGACCGATGCTGGTCATATTTCCTTTCTTCCAGCGTTATTTCGTGCAAGGCCTGACGGTCGGATCTGTAAAAGGCTAGTGAAAGAAGGGTTTTCCAGCCGCATGGATCTTCCTCATGTGTCTGTTATATATAAAAAACATCATATTTTAAGGGAGGCATGTATGTGAGTATGGGAAATAAAAAGACAAAGAAAATGGTAAGCGGCATGATTATGATGGGGATGGTCGGCACAGTGGTTCTTAGCGGGTGCAGCTCGGGTAACAATGAAGCGCCCAATGCCACGAATGCGGCTACTGCAGAACCGAAGACGACTGAAACAGCCGAAGCACCGAAAGAGCTAGTAAATATTAGTTGGTATATGCGCAAACCGATCGATACGATGAAGGATCAAGAAGCGATTGAAGCGGAAGCGAATAAAACGATTAATAATGCCGTAAACGCAAATCTGAACTTTACCTTTATTGATGCAGCAAGCTGGGAAGACAAAATGAAATTGATGTCTGCCTCAGGCGAAGAATACGATCTTGTATTTACTGCAAACTGGACGAATCCGATCGATGCGAATGTGCAGAAAGGTGCATTCCTGCCGTTGGATGATCTTTTGAAGCAATATGGACAGGATATCCTCGCTAAAGTGGATGAGCGTGCTTGGAAAGCAGTCACGTATAATGGCAAGATTATGGCGGTCCCATCGCAGTCACCTTTTACCACGCCGCAAGGCATTGTATTCAAAAAAGATTTGGTAGAGAAGTACAATGTGGATTATAAGCAAATTAAAAATTTGCAGGATCTTGAGCCGTATTTAGAAACGATTAAGAAGAATGAGCCTACAATAACGCCATTGCTTGTCACAAAAACCGTTTCGGCGGCGGGAGACTTTATTGCTGACCATACCATTGTAAGCAAAGGGATTCGGTATGACGAACTAGCAAACAAGCTCGTATTTGAAATCGATATTCCCCAATACGTCAACAATTATCGGACTATGCATGACTATTATAAGAAAGGCTATGTAGCCAAGGATGCCGGAGTTAAAACGGACTTCACGGCTGAAGCTAAATCCGGGAAATACGCGATCATGCGTGATTCAGGCGGTTATTCGGAGGATGGTTCAAAATCGACTGCACTGTTTGGTTTCCCGACTGTGGAATCGCTTGTCTATTATCCGATCATATCAACAAGTAATATGGTGGGAGCTGCAACGGCCATCAGCAAGACGTCAAAAAATCCAGAAAAAGCGATGGAGCTGCTCAATCTGGTCTGGAAAGATAAAGAGCTTTCCAACACGCTTGCTTTCGGGCTAGAAGGAAAGAACTATACCGTTAAATCAGGTGCCGGAACGGATGACATCTCCATAGATGCGAAGAGTGGAGCGGAACAAACCTGGGCGATTTGGCATAACTGGCTCGGGCCTCTCTGGGATCAGTGGGATTCCAGCTGGAACTCCAAGGCATCTCTTGAGCTCATGCAAAAAAATAATAATGAAGCAAAAACATCGTCAATCCTCGGATTTCTTTTCAATGGGGAAGCTGTCAAATCGGAAACGGTTCAAGTAAATGCAGTATATGCGGAAATGCTTCCTATTCTAATCACAGGCTCGATGCCAGATTATGATAAGTTTTTGGGAGAAATGAAGCAGCGTTTGAATGAAGCTGGCTTGGAGAAAATTAAAGCCGAAGCAGAAAAGCAGCTTGAAGCTTGGAAAGCACAAAACCAGTAATAAAAACTTGGAACCGGGCTACTCGTAACTCGGTTCCAATTTTTATGTAAAGCAAGTGAAAGGGGGGAGCTTGGGTTTGCGTTTTGCCGAATGGATGCAATAAAAATCTAGTAGGAGCGTGATCATTTATGATCAAGAGGAAATGGGCCGTTGGGGAGATCATTTTTGCCTGTATGCTAGTGCTTCTTTTTTATTTTGTACAATCGACTATCGCGAAAGCGCAGGATGTGCCGATACAGAGCAGTTATCTGGTGGACGAGAGTTTTTCTTTCACCCATAACAATACGATGGATGTCTTGCCTTCCGGTTGGGATGTCCGCAAAGCGGGGGGAAGTCTCTCTTCTTCTTATCTGAATTGGTTCAAAATGAGTGATACGAATGCTACGTTGCCTGTATCTATTCGTAGAGAATTCCTCGAGCAAAATGAAGGCGCTGTCACGATGGAATATCGATTCAAGCTGTCTTCGATTATGGATGGCGTCAAATGGCAGCTAAGCAGTAATGATACAGAGGCTGTCAGTATTGTGACACGTGGTGGAGAGCTTAGTCTAGAAACCTCTAACGGGGGTATACAGACTTTACAATCCTACTCAGCAGGTACGGAGTATGGTGTGAAGGTCATTGCGAATATCGATACAAATACAGTGGATGTATACATTAACGGTGTTCATAAAGCCGAGAGTGCAAGCTTCAAGTTTGCGGTAACCAGTCTCGATCATGTGCTGATCCAAACGGGCGCGTCATCGAAAGGCGATATGTTCATCGCTCCTGTTAAAATTTACAAGGGGTATGCGGTTAATGAAAGATTCATTTCCCTAATGCCAGGCTTCCTGCCAGAAGACTGGCAGACGGTTACTGCTGGAGGAACTGCAGCGGTAGAGGAAATGAAAAGCACCGTGCGTCCAGATGTATATAGTCTAAAGCTGAATGCGGCTGGAGCGACTGGGGAGATGAGTATTAAGAAAAGCGTGCCTCCTACATCGGCGAATACGGTCTTCGAATACAAGCTATTAATTCCTCAGAAGCAGGATGGATATTCTGCAGAGGTTGTAAGTGGCAGCACGACCGTTATGAAGCTAGTAACCGAAAGCGGCAAGCTCTCCTACATAAATGATGTAGGCCAGCCCGTACCCTTCTATGACTATATGGCTAATCTTTGGTATGCCGTAAAGGTGAAACTGAATTTGGATGATGCCACCGCTGATATTTACGTAAATGGGAAACAGCAAGCGCAAGGAGTGCCACTGGCAGCCAGTTCGGAAAGTTTGGACGGCATCGCATTTAAGGCAGCTGCAGCAGCACAAGGTGTGATGTGGCTGGATGATATTCTCTTATACGAAGATTTGCCGCTTCCTGTCGATTATGTGCCTGCTCCAAACCCTGTAATCTCATCTGATCAGGCCGTTGGTATTCAAGGCTGTCCGATCTGGAGGGAAGGAAATCATCTTGGATGGGATACGATTACGCCTTACTCGGAGCGGGAACCATACTTGGGCTACTATGACGAGGGTAATCCCGAGACAGCAGATTGGGAGATCAAATGGATGGTTGAGCACGGTATTGATTACCAAGTCTCATGCTGGTTTAGACCAACTTTCGGGGACGGCGTTCCGATTAAAGAGCCTTATTTGCATAACTCGCTTCATGATGGGTTTTTCAACGCCAAATATAGCAACCAATCGAAGTTCGCTATTATGTGGGAAAATGCTGCTTCAAGAGCGAAGGATAGCGAAGACTTCCGTTCGAACATCGTATCATACTGGATTGAGTATTATTTCAAGGACCCGCGTTATATGGTGATTGATAATAAACCAGTCTTATCTATTTATAGTCTTAACGCTCTCAAACGGGATTTCGGAGGCACCTTGGAAGGCGTCAAAGCTGAGATGGACTACTTAAGAAACGCCGTTAAAGCATTAGGGTTTGATGATATTATACTGTTGATCACCAGTTCAGCGTCGGACCCCACATCCATGAGCGATAGAAAGCAGGCAGGATTCGATGCAGTCTATGCGTATTCCTGGGATAGCATGGGCGGGCATGCGGAGGTTCAGAAATCGTATATGACTGCCCAGCGCGATACAGGCATTATTGATGCGCTCCCGATGATCAGTATGGGAAGAGACGATTTGGCATGGGGAGGCCAAGAAGGCTATTACGCGACCCCTTCGGAGTTCCAAGGTGTTGCACAGTGGACAAAGGATACCTTACAGCCATCGATGCCAGCGGGCAGCTTAGGCAAGAAAATGGTCATGCTTGATAATTGGAACGAGTTTGGTGAGGGACATTTCATTATGCCTGCGGGCTTAGCGGGCTTTGGCTATCTAGATGCCATCAGGAACGTGTTCACAAGTGGCACAGCGCATACGGATGTACAGCCAACGCAAGCTCAGAAGGACAGGATAAACAGCTTGCATCCGCGAGACAGAGTATTGACATTAAAGACGCCAACTCCGCCAGCCATTACGGACGAGTACGGATTATTCTGGGGATTCGACACGGATGGCGATATGGAAGGCTGGAGTGTGGAGAAGCAGATTATCATTGATGAGGTTAACGAAGGTGCCTACTCAGGGACAGCGAATGATATTGATCCTGGCATTAAGTCAGCGGACCACTTGAATATTCAAGCCTCTGATCATCCTTATCTGAAAATAAGAATGAAGAGCAATAAAAACTCCTCCGCTCAGGTGTTCTTTATTACCAATGAGGATGGAAACTTTGATGAACGCAAATCCGTTCGTTTTTTCGTAGAACAGAACGAAACGGGCTATACCGATTATGTGGTGGATATGTGGAAAAATGCCAAATGGGAGGGGGCTATTCGGCAGATTCGGTTTGATCCTATGAATGTTCCTGGAGAATTTAGCATGGATTCGATTGGGGTTGTGTCCTCGCCTGATACAGGCATTCATGTGAGTGTTGACGGTATGAAAGCCAATTTCTATGAGGAGCCGGTTCTGGCTAATCAAACGGTCATGGTTCCAGCAGGGGAAATGCTGAAGCTAATCGGTGCCAGTACGGAATGGGAGCAATCGACACAAACCTTAATTGGCGTGAAAGACGATCACATCTATAGACTTAAGGTTGGTGAACAGACAGCCTATAAAGATAACCAAAGTATCGTGCTGGAGCGTGCTCCTGTATTGCAGCCTTCTGGTGAGCTTATGATTCCAGCCACTTTCTTCAACCAAGCGTTCGGATATGTTGTGAATTGGGACCCTGTCGGTGAGAAGATTGATTTGTATACTGCATCAAAGGTTTGGGAGTTTAACAATCTGGAGGGCTGGACGACCAACAATCAAGTGGCGGGAGGCATGGCTACAGGCGGAATTTATCAAGCAACCTCAACGGGCAGTGAGCCTGAGCTGATCTCGCCAGATAACATCGGCTTTCCTGCGTCCGCAATTAAGAGGGTCAAAATAAAGCTTAGGAATGACACTAGCGGCAATGAAGCGAGCGTGTATTTCAAGACGTCCGCTTCCACGGAATGGAATCTGCTAAATAAGCTGACGACATATGTGCTGCCTAATGATCCGAGCTTCAGGGAGTATGTATGGGACCCTAGTAGTCATTCGGCCTGGAGCGGAACGATCACACAAATCAAAGTGATTCCAACGAATGCACAAGGCGGCTTTGCTATTGATGCGATTACGCTGGATACAGCTGCAAAAGTAGCTGTACAGGGAAATAACCTAGTTTCAAATCCAAGTATGGAAGCGAACGTTATTCCAATCGGATGGGAGACGATAAGAGAGCGGAGCGCGGAGCAGCATCATAGCGGAGACCACTCTTTGCAAGTCACGAAGACAAACCAACACGGAAGCGTTCAGTTTCCAGTGAGTGTCGAGAAAGGGAAGGCATATGAGTATTCCGCATGGGTGAGGCTGCAATCCAATCCGAATCCTGGGAAAATAATCAGATTGTGTCTAGCCTATAGCTTAGATGGCGTGTCCAAGCAGCTCTGTCCTTATTCGAGCCCAGAGCTGAGCAGTACGGAATGGAAACAGGTTAACGGCACCTATACCATCAATGAAACTGGAAACGTCACGAATGTCAGGATGTATCTATTTACGGACGCGCCAGCTGAGAATGATGTGTACTATTTGGATGATGTAGAAGTTAGGCCAGTTACTTATAAAGAATCGCCTGCATGGGTGTATGTGACGGATATGAGCCTGAACAAGAGCTCCGTGTCGATTATGGAAGGCAAATCGGAAACGTTGCTTCCTGTCATCCAGCCAGTCGATGCGTTTAATAAAGCGGTAGTCTGGCAATCCGATCATCCCGAAGTGGCTGCTGTAGATGCATATGGAAACGTGTATGCGCGAAGCTTGGGAGTCGCTCAAATTACGGCAATAAGCGTTGATAGCGGTAAAACCGCTATCAGTACGGTAACTGTCATCGAACGAACAAACGAAACGGTAACGCTAACGGTAAAGCCCGATGGAACAGGAGACTTTCTCTCGCCGAAGCTGGCGAACGAGAGCATTATGGATAGCAGCTCGGAGAAGCAGTATGTGATTCTGATTTATCCAGGCGTGTATACCGAAAAGAATTGGGTGGTAAAGCCCTATATAACACTCCGGGGCACAGACCGTGATCTGGTTTGGTTAAAGGGAGAGAACAGCGCATCAGCTACAAATAGCGAGATCACTGAACAATCGACCTTGTGGCTGCAAGGCACGGCCAATCTAGAGAACCTGACGATCACGGCTAAAAACATGAGATATCCGCTTCACAGCGAGGAGAGCGGCAAAAATAAAGATGCTGTCCACATCGTGCGGAATGTCCATGTTGAGCATTATGGGAATCTAGAAGCGGTTGACTACCGGAAAAATTGGGTCGCTGCGAATCCTGGGGTTACGCCTGACGCGGATCATGATCCAGCTCAGGTGTGGGGAGGGATTAGCGGTAACGGCTCCCATGCATGGGGTTATGGTTCAGGAAGCGGTGTATCCGAAATTTTCTATGACAGCACCTTTGTTTCCAAGGCTACAGGCTGGTACGTGCACAATCGAGAGGATTTTACGAAGCCACAGATCAATGTCATCAATAATAGCAAAATAGCTTCAACGGTGACGTCCATTCCCATCACGATTCAGTCCCTAGGAAGCGGAACTCAGGATGAAGTCATCTTCAATAACAGTGAATTTGTGGGAACGTACATGTTACAGAATGATTCTCCGTGGATTTCACAGAAGCCTGAGAACCAGTATGCCAACCACGCGGAATATAAGGTTACTTTTAACAACAGTACACCGATTGGTTATGCAGACGGTCACAGAGGAAGAGCGCTGGCGCTGTTCAGCAGCTCCACGGGCAGCAGCTCCAATGTAAAGGTTAGCGGGGATGCAGTGGAGGATATTTTGGGCACTTATGTCACCCGTGATGGAGGTGGAGGCCTGAAGGGTTATTTATACGGCTATTGGGATATCTCGGGTATTAAAGTGGGCATCAGTTCCAATATCCAAGTGGATAATACGCTTGGAAGAAGGCTCGGGGATCTTACAGCTGATCCAAAAACGTTGCAGGTAATCTTTGAGAATGGCATGACCAAAACGATCTTATTTAATGAAAATTATACGGAAAAAACCAATGCGTATATCATCAATGTCATCAATAGTGCATTGGGCACTTCAGGCTATGCGGCAGAATACAACGTAACGGCAAACGAGTACTATCCGCAGGTGACGGATAAACAAATGACGCTGCTGAATCAAACACTGGTTGGCATTCCTAGATTTGCTGCTGTTTCTTTTGACGCCGATCATATGACCTTGCGCTTAATGACACCAGCTGATTCTGCTGAGAGCTTCATAGGCATTGCACTAGAGCCTATTGCGCCAGGGCAGTCCGGAAGAGTATTGACGGAAGGCATTATGAGAAAGGACCAGCTCTATGGATTTTCCGGAAGCGTCGGTGTGGGAACCAAAATCTCGATTGGAGCTCAGTCTGGCAGCTTGCTTGGGAATGCGAATAAACCTGCGCTGCTAACAGGTGTACTGACGGATTGGGCGTATTTCAAAGGAAACACGAGCTGGATTGAAGTTACTGGGGTAAGCCTGAACAAAACCTCACTAAGCCTGACCTTAGGTCAGTCAGAGGCGCTTGCCGTGACGGTACTGCCGGCAGATGCCAGCAAAGCAGTAACTTGGAGCTCCGATCATCCTCATGTGGCATCGGTTGATGCGACGGGGACAGTCCATGCCTACAGTGCAGGTACAGCGACAATTACAGTTACGGCTGCAAAGGGTGGAAAATCGGCTACGGCTGTCGTTACGGTGCTTGCTCCATTAGTTGGCAGCAACTTGATTAACGATTCAGGCATGGAGGGGACAACACCGCTTTATACGGGTTGGGAAATTGTAAGGACGCTAAGTGATCTTGAGGCCCATGGGGGAAGCCAGTCGTTAAAGATAACCAAGACAAATGCTTTTGGCAGCATCAACTTTCCCGCTAATATTCAGAAAGGAGAAGAATACTACTATTCTGCATGGGTCAAATTGGCGCCTGAGTCCACAGATGGTGTGGTACTGCGCTTAGGCTTGACTTACAAGCTGGATGGTGTAACGAAGCAAAGAATTATTTTCACAAGCGGGCCGTTAAGCTCCTCGTCTTGGACGCATATAGAAGGTCTATATACGCTTCCTGAGGCAGGCAATGTTACGAATATGGCTTTGTATCTGTTTACCGATTTACCCTCAGGATTAGATACCTATTATCTGGACGACGTTGAAGTTCGGCCGGTCATTAAGGATACGTTGGCTCCAGTCACAACAGCGTCGTTATCGCCTGCTGAGCCGGATGGACCTAACGGTACGTATGTGAATCCGGTCACCGTCACACTGGCAAGCACGGACAGTCTGTCTGGTGTAACGAAGACGGAGTACAGTCTGGATCATGGAGCAACTTGGCAGCTGTACACGTCAACCGTTACGTTTGATCAGCAAGGTCCGGTCCAGCTTAGCTATAGAGCAACGGATCGATCGGGGAACGTTGAGCCTTCTAGGCAGCTTGCTTTTACATTGGCTGCGTCAGCCGTAAGGGTTCAGCTTCTAGACAGCAATGGCAATCCGCTTAGCGGGGGCATAGTGAAATACTATGATGGGGGATGGAAGGATTTTGGTGTGACGGGCACCGATGGCAAAGTAAGCAAGAGCCTTCCTGCCAATAGCTATACGTTTAGCATGACCTATGAAGGAACGTATAAGGAGCAGGTACAGCATACAGGAACGAAAGGCACGGTTGCCTTTCAGACGGTCAAAGTTAAGGCTCAGCTGAAGGATAGCCAAGGCAATCTGATGGACAGCGGAGGTGTGAGCTACTACGCAGGAAGCTGGCGGTCGATGGGCAGTACAGCTGGCGGTGAAGTCACCAAAGAGCTGCTGCCTGGCTCCTATACCTTTGGCATGACCTATGAAGGGACGTATAAGGAGCAAGTACAGCATGTAGGCATTGACCCTGTGGTTGCCTTTCAGACAGTTAAGGTCAAGGCACAGCTGAAGGATAGTCAAGGCAATCTGATAGACAGCGGAAGTGCAAGCTACTATGCAGGAAGCTGGCGGACGATGGGCAGTACGACTGGCGGTGAAGTTAGCAAAGAGCTGCTGCCTGGTTCCTATACCTTTGCTATGGTCTATGAAGGGACGTATAAGGAGCAAGTACAGCATGTAGGCAATGACCCCGTGGTTGCCTTCCAGACGGTTAAGGTCAAGGTACAGTTGAAAGATAGCCTTGGCAATCTATTGGACGGCGGCAGCGCGAGCTACTATGCGGGAAGCTGGAAGACGGTAGGAATTACAATGGGCGGCGAGACCAGCAAGGAATTGCTGCCGGGTACGTATACATTTGGCATGACCTATGGAGGCATTCACAAAGAAATCGTAGCAGCGATTACAACAAATCCAACGGTCTTATTTGAAATGTAGCCTTGTATAGAACGGCGAAACGAAGGTCTACGGATCTTCGTTTCGTTTAATTCCTAAATCCATTTCATTGACACATTGCTGTTTACTATAAGGAGGAAAGTTGATATGACGACTATTCATGCAATCGTATTTGAAAGTGCGAACAAGGTGGGCTTCGGTACATATACATTACCCGAGATGAATGCTAATCAAATGCTTGTAAAAACATACTATACATTTGTTTCAAGTGGAACGGAAACACGGGTCCTCGGCGGTCATTACGGCGCTTCTGACAAATTTCCATTAATTCCTGGGTATGCGGCTGTCGGAGAGGTCGTCGAAATAGGCGTGAATGTAAAGGGTTATCGTGTCGGCGACCTTCTGAGCTACAACCCGCAAACGGGTCCGAAGGACATTTATTCGTGGTGGGGAGGGCAGGCTAGCATGCATCTGGTTGGTGTAGATGATAAGCCTATTTTGCTGCCACAAGGGTCTGATCCCTTAGACTATGTCGTTAGTCAAGTGGCGGCTATCAGCTTGCGAGGCGTTATGGCAGCGCAGCCACAGCGTGATGAATGCGCGGTGGTCATCGGGCAGGGGGTAATTGGAGCGTTCTCCGCGGGTCTTCTAGTCAGTCATGGATGCCGGGTGATAGCTGTTGATTTATCGGAGTCAAGACTAAAGCGTTCCTTGCGTTATGGTGTTCACGCTTGTGTTCAGGCCTCCGACCCAGATGCTTTGGAGCGTATACTTGCTTATTGTGACGGCGGTGCAAACCTTGTTATTGAAGCTTCAGGTTCCGCGCAGGGCGTAACGCTTGCCCACAAGCTGATTCGTAAAACGCCAAATGTGTTTCGGGATCCGAAAACGTATTATGTGAACCCGATTTCAGGTATTGTCGATCATTGGCCGCGCATTGTCTATCAAGGCACTTACATCGAGAAGCTGAGCCTTGATCCAAGGGCTGATTTGAACTCGGAAGGCGTTCTCCTCCTCATGCCTGGAGACCGGGGGAACGAGGATCGGTTGAATGCCGTTGAGGCCATTCGCAGAAAAGTGATTGATCCCCGGCTTTATATCGATCAAGTGGTCCCTTATACAGAAGCGGCATCAGCATACGAACAATTGCGGTTACATCCCAATGACGTATTCTCCGTCGTATTTGATTGGACTCCATAATGGATAAAGAAAAAGGCCGAACAGCTAACAGGTTGAACTGTTAACATGTTCGGCCTTTAATTAGTATTAATCGTGGGCAACCAGCTTTCGATTGATTGGCATTTCACCTGTAATCGCTTGCAGAAGGTGTTTGGCGGTACTATCGATATCTCCATACGTGTTCACGATTGTGTCGATCGAAGCCTCGTATTCCTTATGAACGAAAGAGTGGAAGTGGGAAACAAAGATAATCGGTGTATCGAACTTTGTCCAGCCGCCCATCATGTTTCTTGCGACTTCGTCATGCAGCCGAACGACATTCAACCCGTAGCTAAGGCGGCTGCCGATGGAGCAAATGATGACATCATACGTTTTGTCGGCAACGGCTTTAAACAAGGCGTCGGGACCCGGGTCGATCCATTGATCCACCGAATGGGAATAGCGGCCAATCTCCCGTTTCATCTTTTCAAATAGCTCCCCATAACGCTCATGATTGTTCATAATGACAGCATGTAATACTTTTGTCTCCGGTAGTAGAGGATAGGGGATCAAACCTGCACGATCTCTAACGAGCGTAATACTTTGTTTCATGACCTCTTCTGCTAATGCCGCGTGAGCCGCTTTATCTGGTGATTGCTTTCCCGGAGTAGATTGCGCGTTTTGGAAAAGGCCAAATTGCTCTTTGAGCGACACAATTCGGCAAGCCCGGTCTCGGAGTGTCTCAAGAGACAAGCTGCCGCTCTGGAAGCGATTCTCCATTTCGATGTAGAATCGCTCATCCATTCTTGGAAACAGCAGCATGTCGCAGCCATTGGTAAGTGCCGCCGCACAAGCATCATAGTAGTTCATGAAGCCGACAACCCCGCCCATCTCAATCGCGTCCGACACGATCAGCCCCTCAAAGCCCATCTCATTTCTTAGCAAATCAATGAGCAGCTTTTTCGATACGGTCGCAGGTGGATACAGTCCGCGCTCATCCGGATCGTCAAAGGCGGGGAATGCTATATGTCCTGGCATTATCGTCATTGCACCCTGATCAATCAGGGCTTGGAAAACGCGTCCTGGCCCGTTTCTCCACGTATCGGCATCCAGTGGAATGACTGGTGTCGTCAGATGCTGATCCCAGGAGGAATAGCCGTCACCGGGGAAGTGCTTAATCGTAGCCATCATGCCGTGGTCCTGCAGTCCAGTCATATAAGACCCGGCTATCTTTATCGCTTGCTCGGGATTTTTACCTGCGCTTCGTATACTAACAACTGGACTGTCAGGATCAACAGCTAAGTCTGCTACAGGCGAGAATGTCCAGTTGTAGCCAAGCTCTCCAGCCTCTATCGCCGTACTTGTGCCGACCTCATAAGCAAGATCTGCCGAATTGGACTGGCTGAGCCCCATCATATAAGGAAACTTCGTCGCGCCTAGTATCATATTGCCGGGACCGCATTCGAGATCGCTCACAATAAAAGGAGGGATGCTGCAAAAGTGTTCAAAACGGCTGATAATGTGCTGCAATTCTGTCCTCTCCATTGGATGAAAGAACATCGCTCCGAAGTCTTCTTGCCGCTCCTTGCCGACCATACCATAGGTTGGGCAGCATACTTGGTTCAATAATTGCCGGAATGAAAGGGTTTCAACTAAGCTCTTGGCAGATTCCGTTTGGTTTATCTTGTATTTCATCGACAGGTCTCCTTCGTATGTTATAGGCTTTTAGCATTCATAGTTAAATAACTAGGAATTTCATTCGTTTTTTGGGATTTTTAAGTGTTTGACATTGTTTTTTAATGCATATTCTTTAGGGGTTATGCCAAAATGCTTTTTAAATAAGCTGAAGAAATAGGTTTCGTTGAGGACGCCTACTTTTTCTACGATTTCACGTACGCTATTTTCATTTTCGGATAAGTATTCTGCTGCTTTGGCCAGCCTGGTTTCATTTATATAATCTGCAATGGATACATGCATGGCTTCTTTAAAGAGATTTGCTAGACGTCTCTGGGATATTTTCATAATAGATGCAATGGATGCTAAACAGAGAGACGGATCTTGGAAATTTGTCGCTATATACTCAGCTACCGTTTCTACAACGTAATGATTGACTTTATTTGTTGTCCCTTCTGTCTTCGTGTACAAGGATTCTTTAATCGCGCCAAAGATTGCTTCGTAAATATTGTTTAATGTCTCTTTCTCCATAAGCTGAAGTGAAAAGCTGGATAGATCAATAAGAAGAGAGGGCGTTGCCGCATCTGAGCTGGCTTCTAACGTCTTCTTTGTCGTTTCCAATAGCCGGAAAGTTGAAGCAAGCGCATTATAATAGTTGAGCTGGCTAATATCGTCGAACAGCCGTCTCATAGCGACCTCAATGTCATCTAAGTTGCGTTTACGAAGAGCTTCCTGTAATTGAGCCTCAAGATTTTTGGCATATCCTGTTTTAGGATTGTTTTCATTAAGGAGCAATCTTTCGGTATCGAGGATAGAATGATGGCCGTAGATAAAGCGGTATACGGTTTGATCAAGTGCTTTATTATAGAGGGTATGTAAGGAGTCAATCGAGTTCGATATCGAACTGATAGACGCCGTAAACGTAATTTTATAAAACTGGTGAACAAATTGCTGTGCTTCTTGAATGAGTGCTGTCACATGGGTTTCAAAGTGCTCATGCCCTTTAGGAATACTAAGAATGAGTACAACGTGATCATCCTTTAAATCAAGGCCTTCATTGATATAGTCTCTTGAAATCCATTCCGATGAGACGTTAATCATGGCGTAACGAATCGTTTCCCTATCTTTGGAAGAGAAGCTTCTTTGGAAATCTTTATAATTGTCTATTTTGAGCAATAAAACCGCATAGGACTGATCTAAGGGTAAGCTTATCTTCATTTCAAGAAAGATGCTTTCCAACTCGGCGGTTTCCAATTTTAGATTTTCTGTCAGTATGCGGTTTAACCAATAGTGCTTCATCACATCTCCGTATTGGTAAATTTGTTTGTCATAAAGCTTTAATTTTTCCATGGATTGCTTATATACATCATCCAAATAGGATATTTCGTCGCCTTTTCCTCTTTGTTCGAATTTATGGAGGCGTCCAGATGAAATGGTCTGCACTAAATTTCCAATAGGACTATAGATTTTGCGGGAAATACTGACGGAAACGACAATCGCCATCACAAGGAAAATGAGTGTGATAAAGATAATGCTCGTCTTAAAGCCTTGAATATAACCATACACTTCCAAGGTCGGTTGAATCTTCAATAACGTCATGTTAATACTATCGAGATAAAGGTAGGTTATTAAATACTGCGTGTCCATGTACTTGCTTTTAAACGAGCTTTCAGCTTCTGAGGATGAAGCTGCTTTTTTGGTATGATGTAAAACCTCGTCCTTCAGCCACTGTAATTTAGCTGTATTTTCTTTATTTTCATCCACATCGATATACTCACCCTGCTGATCCAGGAGATATATATTTCCTTGCTGCTGATCAACCATATTGATTTGCTTAATGTTGCCGAGCAGCCATTCCGGTTTGACATTGATAACGACGGCACCGTCTGGTTTTTCGCTGTTCATTGCAGTTTCATACATAAAATAGGAAAGAACACGTTCACTTCGGTTCGATTCATTGACTACTTTTTGGATATCGCGAAAGATAGGTTTTAATTTCGGCAGCACTTGATCGGAATTGTATAACGCTAACAATTGTGGATCATTGAAGAAAATGGGAGAGCCTGCATTGTAAAATTGGTCAAGGTTGCGATTATACACACTGATGGAGTGTATGTAGGGATAAGAGGACGTTAGCGAGTTAACGACATTGTTCAGGCGTGTGATCACGTCAACGATGTTCTCCTGCTCCGAGTACATGATGGAAGTAATATCGTTATTTATATAGAGGGACTGCGTGAGCCGGCTCATCGTTTCATTCATGATGTTTGTGTTGTATTTGACCTGAAGCAGTATTTTTTTACTATTATCCGATTCCTTCTTGATCATTAAGTTTTGCGCATTCAAATAAATGATGACAGACAGAATGCCAACGATGCAAAGAACGGATGCGCTGATCCACAAGACGATTTTGAAAAGAAAGCTTTTGGATGCGAATAAGGTACTCAGTTTCATGAATGATCTTGCTCCTCCCATGCCTTGTAGAAGTGAGAATAGCTTATATAAAAGTAAAAGTAAATATGATTTGCGAATCTCATAGTAACGAACATAAATCATATAGATTCTGGGCAAATACCATCACGATTACAATGGGTTCTACACAATCGCTCCGCTACGATTTTTAGAGGTTTCGACGTATTTTACAGTATACAATCTATCGTGTGTTAGCTACGTTTAAACTAACGATTTGGCTGCTGCCCAGAGGGCTTGCCATACTCGAAATACACGTGGAGATGAATACAAAATGGAGACCATTCAGTTTCGAGGACGTTTAGCGCAAGTTAAAAGTAAGCTGCAAACGGGACAATTAACATTGGGTTTCGTTGGTGGATCTATTACGGAAGACGGCAGCTTGATGCCGAATTGGCCGGAGCCAGTTGCACGTTGGTTTGCAGAATCGTTTCCTCATGCACGCATCAAAGTGGAGAATGCTGCGATAGGTGCGACAGGCAGCGATTTGGCTGTTTTCCGTGCTGAGCGGGACTTGATCAACCATCAATGCGATCTGATTTTTATTGAATTTGCCGTCAATGACTACATGACACCTTCTGAACACCGGATGAGAGCGAGAGAGGGATTAATCCGCAAGCTGCTGGCAGACGGACGATGTGAGCTCGTATTGGTATACACCTACTGTCAGAAAATGTACGAGGACATGTCTCAGGGGAAGATTCCTGCCAGTATCGCTGAATTCGAACAATTAGCGGAACATTACGGCATCAGCTCGGTTTGGGCTGGACAGTATGCCTTTCAGGAAGTGAAGCTGGGCCGAATGACTTGGGACGAGTGGCTGCCAGACGGGCTGCATCCTAAGCATCGAGGCAGTCTGAGCTATGGACAGTGTGTGATTTCCTATTTGGAAAAAGAATTGCTAACGGAGCTCGATACGCGGAGTGGCGTTATCCCTAAACCGCTCGCAACGCCGCTTAATGTTAATCATTGGGGGCAAGTGGATACGCTCTCATTCGATGAGGTTCAGTTGGTAGGACCATGGATAACTAGACGCGCTAGGGCTCACTTGCCTTGGGTTGATCACATGCTGAGCACTTCTGCGGTCGGTGCGAAGCTATCCTTTTCGTTTACAGGGAGGGGGCTTGCGTTAGCCTTCGACTTTGGCAAGAAGTCAGCGGAATTCATCTACAGGCTGGACGGAGGTCCTGCGATCACATCAAGTCGTGAACGGCCTAGTTGGTGCGCAGATGGAGGCTGGTTCCAAATCTATTGGATCGCGAATGAGCTGGAGGATGGGCAGCATCATGTTGAACTGGAGGTCGTCCACGGCAATAGAGCGGATTGCACAGGGACGAATTTTCATTTGGCATTAATCGGAATAGTGAAATAGGACAGCTCGTTGAATCTGTAAAAAAATTTAAGAAGAAAACAAGATAAGGGAGATGAAGGGGAATGAGTCATTTATTTCAAAAAGCAAGAGCGCGTGTCGGTGTGATCACAGTGGGCCATGAGCCGTATTGGGCACAATTCCCGGGATTAAAGGAGGAGCTTGAGGGCTATGGCCGTGAATTTGAGGAAATGCTTCGGGGGCAAGACGTCGAAGTGGTGTCGGGGGGCTTCGTGGATGGCGTAGATAAGTCTTTCGCTGCATCGTCTTATTTGAAAAATCAAGACATTGATTTCCTATTCTGTTTCTTGAGCACATATGTGACATCATCGACGGCGGCTACCCCGATCCTGAACTTGTCTGTTCCAACGGTGCTTGTTGCGTTGCAGCCAAGAAAGCGTCTGGACTATCGCAACACGACGACCTATATGCAGTTAGTTAACGATAATATTTGTTCCCTTCCCGAAATAGGCGGTGTACTCGTTCGAGCAGGAAAACCTGCGGCTGGGATGATTGTAGGCACGCTCTATGATGATGAACGTGCGAAGAAGGAATTAAAAGACTGGTGCCAAGTCGCTAATGCGCGAAAAGCATTCAAATATGCCAAAATCGGCTATCTGGGGCATACCTACGAGGGTATGTATGATATGAACTCCGATCCGACAGCTTTTACGGCTTCCTTCGGTGCGCATGTGCAAATGCTCGAAATGTGTGATTTAGCCAAGCTAGTCAATGGTGTTACGGCTAAGGAAACGGCTGATAAATTGGATGAAATTAAAAGCATTTTCAAAATATCAGATCCCTTTATCGATCCGGTGACTAGGCCGATCAAGCAAGAGGATCTCGATTGGTCAGCTAAAGTTGCGGTTGGACTGGATAAGCTGATCGTAGAATATGGGTTAACAGGACTTGCCTATTATTATCGGGGTCTCGACAATAATGAATATGAACGGATCGGCTCGAATATGGTGCTCGGCAACTCGCTGCTCACAGGCAAAGGCGTTCCGCTTGCCGGAGAAGCCGATTTGAAGACATGCGCAGCCATGTTAATTATGGATCGCTTGGATGCTGGGGGCTCATTTGCAGAGCTGCATCCTTGTGACTTCGTCGACGATATTGTACTCGTTGGGCATGATGGCCCTCACAATATTAAGATTAGCGACGGACAGCCGATTATTCGCGGCTTGGATCTGTTTCATGGCAAAAGTGGATCTGGTATCGGTGTAGAGTTCGCCATCAAATCAGGACCTGTTACGCTGCTCAGTATTTCACAAACGGCTAACGGCAAATACAAAATGATCGCCACGGAAGGCGAATCCATCAAAGGAGAAATTCCGCAGACTGGAAATACAAATACACGCTGTAAATTTGATTACAGTGTTTCCGAATTTGTGGAAAAATGGTGCTCTGCAGGTCCTACGCATCACTTCGCGCTAGGTGTGGGACATGTGAGCTCCAAGATCCGTAATGTTGGCAAGGTGCTAGGCATAGAGGTGGAAGTCATATGACGACTATTGCAAAACCAAAGCATGCCTTGCAAAGAGTCTCATTGGAAATGAGTCTGAAGCCTTTCAAGAGTACGGCACCAGAGGCTATCGAAGCAGTATGTGCGGAGGCCATCCGCCAGTGGCTTCCTTTGATCGGCATGGCGGGCAGCTGCTCTGTGCTGCTTTGGGTCGCCGATGGAAGCGAGATTCTAGTCTGGGATGGCGACTTGCAGCGTGAGATCGAATGGGCCCGCTATATCGGGTACGCCAATGAGCAGTTTTTCACCCACCTCACGGAGGGCACTGATCCGCGAATCGCCCAGCCTTACATCAGCGAACCAGCAACAATCACCTACGGTGATTTGCAATTCATAATCGCTTCTTTCAAAAGAATAGCAGCTGAGCGTTATGGCATTCGTATGGAGGTAGGAGCGACTTTTGACGCTGGACCTGAATTTGCCTATTCCGATTTCAAATATAAGCTGCACCCGGAAATTAACCGCGCTGAAGTGAACGGGCAATTCATCTCATTAAAAGCGGATTATACGGTCGTATGTGGTTGGTCGAAATTGAAAGAAGATCACGTGGATTATGCAGCTTATCCTGGCGGCATTCCCGAAGGCACGCCATTCGGCGAATTTCTAGGGCGGCAGTGTGCAAGCTTTTTACCGGCACTAGGCTTTGATTATATTTGGTTTTCCAATGGATTTGCGCTGTCATACTTTCCTTGGACGTATCTAGGTGCAAATTACGATGGCAAGCAGCTTCCAATGGCCCAGTACGAAGAACTATCGACCAAGATGCTGTCCTTCTGGGAAATATTCAAGCAAGAGTGCCCGAATTATCGAACAGAGATTAGAGGAACCAACTATGGTACAGGCATGGACCTAGCCAAAGACGGTATTCCCTTATTAGATCTGTATGAGAGAAACTATGTTGAAATTCCGCCGCCAAACTCACCTTGGGGAGCTCTTAACTATGATTTCGGCTTGGAGCTTACGGGTTATATGTCACGTATAGCAATGCTTCCGGGTCAAACCTACCTATTCCGCTTTTATGCCAATGATCCATGGTTCTGGCAAAATCCGTGGTGGGATTTGTACGATCGGGAGCCGCATGATATTTATTGCCCGCTGACCGTCGCTCGGGTTAACACGCAGGGAGAGCTGGAGAGCCCAGGTATTGTACAAATTTTGACCATCGACACGGAAAAAGGCGAGCTGGATGCTGATATCCCGATGGAGGTTATCCCTCATATTAAAAAGGCCTTCAAAGATGCACCCGACCAGCCGGGAATATTGACGTGGTTGTACCCGATTCGAGAGCTGCATGAAGCAATGGCTGA
Organism: Paenibacillus sp. 2TAB23; assembly: GCF_052115165.1. NCBI lineage: Bacteria > Bacillati > Bacillota > Bacilli > Caryophanales > Paenibacillaceae > Paenibacillus > Paenibacillus sp. 2TAB23. The sequence goes on along the minus strand of NZ_JBFRGD010000006.1, from coordinate 171,355 downwards.
ATCAGACGAGCATGCGAGCGACACTTTTTTCCATGATTGGTTTGTGCGCAATGCGATTAACCAAGGCTTGCCGCTGAATACGGTTGTTAGCACGGATGATTTTTTTGCGATGAACGACGATGCCATAAATAAGCTTCAAGATACAATCTTATTCACATCGGCATTTTGGATCAAAGGGAAGAAGGCGCAGCGAATCGTCGAGTATGTCCGTAACGGAGGCAAGATCATTTTCTATGGTCGTGTCGAAGATCCGGAGCTGCGCAAGCTGTTGAATCTGGCATACGAGGATGAGCTTGAAGGTGATTTTTCCGTTAACCTTGCCTCGCCAAGAGATTCAATCATGAATGGGGAGCCTATAAGTGAAGACGGAAGCTATCAATTGTTCCATCACTCACACATTTCAGGCGGTGGGCTGAGTGAAGTCGTGGACGACCTGGCTGATTGCAATACGTTCGTGCATGCAAGTGTGAATCAGTTCGAGATAGAGCGTGTATTTGCGCTAACTAGAGCTTTACCTGAATGGGATGGAGGCAGAGTCGGGTGGGTGCGCGGCTCGCTGCCTTTCCAAATTGCAGGTATCACGCATTTGCCGGTGCGACAGGAAAAGGAATTTGTGGATTCGTCCGTATTCGTGCGCTATCTTCTGCAGCAATTTGGTTATGGTCTGTACCAGACGAAGGAGGATGCAGCCTCGGAATCAGCATTGATGTTTATTACAAGGAAGGATAACGCGTTTATCCTTACCGGCTGTAAGCAGGATTCGTCCGTTAGGCTGAACCTTCAATTTCCCGAGGGTGCTCCACTTATCGTCGGACAGACCGCTATGATTGGCAATGGAACGGCTGCTTATGCACTAGATCGAACGTTTCATGATGAATGCCGTATGTTTGTTAACCAAAAGCAAACCTCTCGCATTACATGCAGGGAAAATCAGCCTGTTCCAACACCGAAGAAGCGCGGCCGCACGCTCCGTACGATAAGCGTTTATAATCTGATTGAGGCCGAATTGACTGTTTATCCACCTCTTGCACAGCTGCAAGCGGGCAATGTGGAAGTGAAAATCGGTGATCAGGCTTTGGATTTAATCGGTAAAGTATTCGGAAATCGTATACGTCTAACTCACATTAGCGGGAACATTGATATTTCATGGTAGGAATCTAATCGTCTAGCTACTTAATATAATCCGTCATGTGAAAGGCTGGTGTGAATGGATGAATGTATCAAGAGAGAATGAGCAAGAGATACTGGATCAAAATATGAAAATAGATACGGATTCGGGCAGCGACTGGGAATGGCACTCGCCTCGCAATGAGCCCTTTCGGATAACGGGGCTGCCTTGGCTTGAACAAGACGGGGTATATCGAAGATTGCCACTTGAGCCAAGTCATCCGATTCGCTCAGAGGTAGATCGACTTGCGAATTATACAGCTGGCGTGCAAATTCGTTTCCAGACAGATTCACCTAAACTTTGTGTAAGGGTTGTTTTGGCTGACAGAGCCACTATGTACCAAATGCCTGCTACTGGTCAATGTGGCGTTGATTGCTACTTCGGTACAACTGGAAATCAACAGTATGTAAATACCACTCGTTTTGATCATTCGAGAGATGAATACGAATCCATCCTCTATGAATCCCTGCCAAGGGAAATGCGGGATATCACCCTTAATCTACCTTTATATCAAGGGGTGAAGGAGCTTTGGATAGGTCTTGATCCTTCTTCATCGGTAAGTGGGTTTCCTGGATTTGTAAGTGATAAGAAGGTTCTTATATATGGAACCTCCATCACCCATGGGGCTTGTGCCTCTAGGCCCGGTATGGCCTATTCCAACATTTTAAGTCGAAGGCTTCCGATTGAAATAGTGAATCTTGGCTTCTCCGGCAATGCGCAAGGGGAGCCGGAGTTAGCCCATTTGATCAGCCAAATCGAAGAGCCGGCGTTGCTTGTTCTGGATTATGAAGTGAATACGCCTAGTACACAACGGCTTCAGGAATCATTGCCTGAATTTATCCGAATCTATCGTTCACGCCATCCTGAGGTTCCCATTCTCGTCCTCACACAGATCCGATTGCCGATAGAAGCCTTTGACGAATCTATGCTTCGCCTGCGCGAAGAACGCAAACAGCTTCAATTGGCAAATGTTGAACGATTGCAGCAGGAAGGGGATGCTAATCTCCACTTCTTCGATGGTGCAGAGCTGTTAGGCGAGGATTATCAGGAATGCACCACAGATGGTATTCACCCTTCGGATTTAGGTTATTTTCGTATAGCGGAAACACTTAGCCCTATTCTTACTAAACTGATTTTCTAACAGCGTTAGGGAGGACCTACTAGTTGAACATAAAGAAACCTGGCCAACTTGTGGCGGTTTCTATTATGTGAAGTCCATGCCTCGTGTTCGGGGGTATGGGCTTTTTATTACCATTGCAGTTAGCAAATGTCCATAAATACACCTTAAAAGATATGGTAGAACGACCGCTGACCTATAGAAAACGGGGAAAATGTATGCTAGAACAGTCTATCAAATACGATGTTATGATTGCGACATTCGGTCATGCAGGAGACGGTAATCTGCATCCGACGGCGACGACGGACGCTAGAGACCATGAGGAAGTTTAACGGGTGGAACAGGCTTTCGAAGAGATTTTCGAAGCTGCGATTGAACTCGAAGGAACTATCACTGGTGAACATGGAGTCGGTATCGTGAAGGCTCCGTTCTTGGAGTGGAAGATCGGAAAGCCAGGCATGGAAGTGATGCGGGGAATAAAGCAGGTATTTGACCCGTATAACCTGTTGAATCCAGGAAAAATGTTTGCCAAGGAGACAAGGAAGAGAGTAGTGATCAATCGTGACTGATTCAATTCATGCTGCTGCAATACAGATGAAGCCGGCTGTGAAGCTTAACAGCCCACTTGCCGAGTCGCTTCATATGAAGCTTGATTACGATCAATTGACCAATTGTATGCGTTGCGGCTTCTGCTTACCGGCTTGTCCGACATTTAGAGAAACAGGATTCGAGCCCAAATCCCCTCGAGGGCGAATCGCACTGATGAAGCAACTAGTGATGGCGGGTAGTATACTTGAGCATAAGATGGAGCATGCGAATCGAACGGAAGCCCGCTATATGTTGACAAGCAATCCCGGCTGCCTGCTTCAGATGAAATCGGGTGTAATGAAATATGGGAATCCAGAGCATATGGAAGTTAAACATATTGTCGATTTTCTCTACGAAAGAATTGCTGGTACAAACGAATCCGCAGGCGATTGATTTCGAATAAATAGTAGTTGGATATCAGCGAGACGATCAAAGTCGTTAAAAAGCTGCCCATATATTCTTGATGATGATTTTGCATGAGAAATGGATTGAAGGGCCATGTTGCTTCACTGAAGCAACATGGCCCTTCTTATAGCTGCGATATTAAAATCGATATTAAAGGAGAATCGTTTCATGAAGCGATCTCCCATGATTAGGGAGACCGCTTTATCATTCTGAGAAAACCGAATTTACAGGATCTATTTTGTTCCTGGTATTTGTGGACTTGTTGACGAAGGTGATCTTTTTGAGTTTGTTTCTGATTCTACATCAGGTTGTGGCGATGGTGCAGGATGTGCCTTAATGTATTCAAGTACATTGTAGATTTGTTCCGCTGCCTCAGCACGAGAGATTTCAGCTTTAGGATGGAAGTTCCCTTGTTCATCTAGTTTCACTACGTTATAAGCAAGTGCCCGCTGGATCGTTCCATCATAATCAATGGTTAGATCCGTGCTATCGTTAATCGGGGTGGGAACAAGTTTAATTTTTGGAAGATTGCTGTGCGCTTCAATCGTGCTAATAAGCTGGTGAGTGAACTCTTCACGCGTCCATTTCTTGTTAAGATCCAGATCGGCTGGCAGTACGACCCCATTAACGCTTGCTGTAATTAAAGCATTCGCATACCAAGCATCGTTGTCTGCGTTTTTGAAATAATCCGTAGCTTTAGGTTCTTCAAGAAATCTTACTAGATCTAGATTCAAATGCGCTGCATTAACAATAAGCTGAATACCTTGTGCCGCTGTGATTGTGTTATTCGGGGCAAATAAGTCATCCGAAATACCATGGACTAAGCCTAGTTCTTGTAAGGCAACAATTTTATCCTTTGCCGAGATATTCGTTATATCCGAGAAAGGATCGGCAGCCGCATAGCTTTGACCTGCAAAGGTTAATGATAACGCGGTAACAGCGGAAAGAGTAATCATTTTGAATTTTGTTTTCATTTCTTTCACCTCGTAGTGTATTTGATTAAGATTCAAGCATTTTATTCGTTGTTCGGATTAACCAATCTTTATCAACTTTGTCGTCCTTACATTAGTAATACAATCGAAGAGGCTATTATTTTTCATTCTGTAATTTTTTTTTAAAAAAAGTTTGCAAGAAGACGAAGAGGCTGTCCCTTGAGAATCTTTATACTTGAGGTGACTGCCCCTTTTGCGAGAGTTGATAGTTTTAGTCGACATATTCTTAAACGAAAAGCCCACGAACTCCAAGTGCGTTATTGGAAATGCTGGTGTTTGAATGCTGGATTCACGATGATTATGGTTTTAAGCGCGATTTGGAACGTGGAATCTATCAGTGGTGTTCCATCAGCAGTCCACTGTATGGCAGGAAATTCCTCTTCGCTTGTCGAAAGAAAAGCGTAAGAAGAACGAAACGGAGCCTCTCACCTTGGAACAACTCCAGCAGCAAAACCTATAGTTGGAGCAACAAAATACAATGGATGCATGGCCCGCATAGACACCAAAAATGATTCCTATTAGAAGGGAAATAGAAATGAATAAAACGAGAATAACTAACCCCATCATCTGGGCTGATGTCCCGGATCCAAGCGTAATCCGTGTAGGAACTACCTTCTATATGGTCAGCACAAGTATGCATTCGATGCCAGGTTGCCCGATTATGAAGTCAGGGAATCTGAGTGATTGGGAGCTTGTTAATTATGTATTCAATACGTTTGAGGATAACGATGCGCATAATTTGTTGGATGGAAAAGGTATATATGGCAAAGGATCATGGGCTGCGAGCTTGCGGCACCATAATGATTTATTCTATGTTTGTTTTTCAAGCAATGATATGAATCAGTTCTACGTCTATACCACGAATGACATTGAGAATGGGGAGTGGGAACGCCACGTTATTCCAGGGCTACACCATGATCCAAGCATGCTGTTCGATGAGGATGGCCGCGTTTATGTCATTCATGGCAATGGTGATATTCGCATTACAGAGTTGACGGAAGAGGCAACTGCCCTCAAAGCGGGGGGGCTCGATCAACTATTGTTTGAGACGGACAGAGATGGCATCATGCTGCGGTGCGAGGGCTGCCATGCGTACCGACTAAATGGCTATTACTATTTGTTTTTTATTGAATGGCCGCACACCGGTAATAAACGCCGAAGAGAAGTATGTTACCGATCAAATGCTATTCTTGGCCCGTACGAACATCAATTGCTGCTCGATGATCACATGGACTATCGCAATAATGGTATTGCGCAAGGTGGAATCGTCGATGCACCATCAGGTGAATGGTTCACGGTATTATTCCAGGATCATGAATCAGTTGGCCGAGTTCCATGCGTGCTGCCGGTTGCTTGGGAGGATGATTGGCCAGTTTTCGGCAGGAATGGGAAAGTACCCAGGTCATTCGAAGTGTCATTGCCCAGCTCGTCACCTAAACCGCTAGTCATTAGCGATGAATTTGTGTATACAGAAAATCATTTGGCATTGAATTGGCAATGGAATCATAATCCAGATCATTCACGCTGGTCTGTTACGGAACGACCGGGCTATCTGCGCCTTGCGACAGGACAATTGGCCAGAAGCGTCGAATTTGCGCGCAATACGTTGACGCAGCGGACGGAAGGTCCGGCATGCACAGGGACGACTTTGATGGATATTACCCAGATGAAGCCTGGCGATCATGCGGGGTTAGTTGCTTTGCAATATGACTTTGGAGCAGTTGGTATCGAAGTTGCTGACAATGGAGATCGCTACGTTTCTATGTGCATTAGCGGGAGAGCGGAAGGAAGCGGCAGTGATATTAGAATTGAACGTATTCCATACAAGGGAGACCATATTTATTTGAAGATCGAGTTTCAGTTTTTCAATAGCGAGGATATTGCCCGTTTCTATTATTCAGAGAATGGAGAGACGTGGCGTGCGATAGGCGAAGCGTTGGAGATGCAATATAAGCTCGAACATTTCATGGGCTATCGGTTTGGACTGTTTAATTATGCAACGAAACGAGCGGGAGGTTTTGTTGATTGTGATTACTTCCGTTATGAGAGACTCGTATGAAATTCATCACCAATAACAGGAATTTAGAACTGATTCAATAGGACAATCCAAAAAAAACGATCCACAGCATTAAATCTATAGTTTATCTGTGTTTTTCTATTCATTGAAGGGTTGTCTCCGTTATAGACAAGCGCTACACTTTATTTATCCGTTAACCTCTCTCGAAGTAGGAGATCCATATGAGCATCAAACCAACGCCTAACGAGCCGTTTGTTACTCAAATGTATATTTTGCAAATGAATATTAGGTAAAGAAGGGGACCCAGCTAATGGCCAGCTTCCAAGATGATAAAATTATTAAGCTGCATGAAGCATTTAGCGATCAGTTTCTCATTGGAGCGGCGGTAAATTCCAAAACGTTAAAAACACAGCGTGAGTTGTTAATCCACCACTTCAATAGTTTGACAGCAGAAAATGAGATGAAGTTCGAGCGCCTGCATCCTGCTGAGGACCTGTACACCTTCGAGGAAGCAGATCGATTAGTCGCGTTTGCCAAAGAAAACAGTATGGGAGTTAGAGGCCATACGCTCGTATGGCATAATCAAACGCCGAACTGGATGTTTGAGGATGCTTCTGGCAGGGCAGTTAATCGTGAAACTTTGCTGTCACGGATGAAAAACCATATAGAAACCGTGGTTTCGCGTTATAAGGGAACCATTTATGGATGGGATGTGGTGAACGAGGCGGTAGCTGACAGCGGAGATGAGCTATTGCGATCATCCAAATGGCTCGACATTGCAGGAGAAGATTTCATCGCCAAAGCGTTCGAATATGCGCATGCTGCAGATCCAGCGGCTATATTGTTCTACAATGATTATAATGAATCTGTACCTGGAAAAAGAGAAAAAATTTATACGCTAGTAAAGTCCTTGAAAGAGATAGATGTACCGATTCACGGGATTGGATTGCAGGCGCATTGGAACCTGGAACATCCGTCGATAGATGACATTCGACAAGCAATTGAAAGATATGCAAGCTTAGGCATGATGCTGCATATTACAGAGTTGGATGTATCTGTTTTCGATCATAAAGACCGCCGAACGAATTTACTCGCTCCGACTGAAGAGATGATGGAGCGGCAAGCAGAACGGTATCGGCAATTTTTTGAGCTGTTCAGAGCGTACAGCGAGCACATTACCTCTGTAACCTTTTGGGGGGCGGCTGATGATTATACGTGGCTGGATAACTTCCCAGTATACGGGCGGAAAAATTGGCCATTCCTCTTTGATCAGAACCGTATGCCGAAAAAAGCTTTCTGGGATGTTGTGAAATTTGCCAAGTAACATACTGCTGCTCATGCCATGCAAAAGCGTTAATTATATGAGCCAGCTCATTTCCAGTATGATTATCGAAATAAGCTGTTCATCAGTAAAAAGCCAGATTTTCATTCCAGAGAATCCGGCTTATTTTCTGTTGAACAGCTTTATTTTTTTGACGAATTGTCAAGCTAAGTATGAAAGCTCTTCTACATCCTGATCGTACGACATTATTGCGGCGGGGTGTTGAACCGAATTGACGCAATAAAGGCTGCCGAGACATTCTCGACAGCCGGTGGCCCAATTTCGAAAGACTGAGCTCCTTCTAATTACCGTTTTGCTTTAACCTTTTACTCCGCCAACGACCATCCCTTTGACAAAATACTTCTGCAGAAACGGATAGACCATAATAATCGGCACACTGGCTACGATCGTCATTGTTGCGCGAACCGAGGTTGGTGTAACCGCCGTTACATTTCCTTGCGCATTAGCAAAGGCATCTCCCGCCGAGCCGCCTGAGCTTGTCGTAGCGCTTGATGTGGACAACACCTTCATCAGTTCATACTGCAAGGTACTTAGATTAGGCTGTGAAGAGTTGTATAAGAATACGTCAAACCAGGAATTCCACTGGGATACCGCTACGAACAATGAAACCGTAGCAAGCGCAGGAACGGTAAGCGGAAGCACAATACGCATAAATGTGGTAAAGTCTCCGGCACCATCGATTTTAGCCGATTCCATAATACCCTCCGGCAAACCTTCAATAAAAGAACGGATAACAATCATATTGAACACGCCGATAATGCCCGGGATAATGTATACCCAGAAGCTGTTCAACAATCCAAGCTCTTTGGTCAGCAGGTAGCTCGGAATCAAGCCACCGCTGAAATACATCGTAAAAATGAAGGTAATCGCTACAAACTTCTTCAATGCATATTCAGGGCGGCTGATCGTATAAGCCAGCATCGCCGTACAAAACACAGAGATGACCGTCCCGATGATCGTCCGAGCCGCGGAGATAAAAGTTGCATAAAACACATTGGACTCATTAAACACATATTCAAAATTTCTCAGCGTCCATTCGCGCGGCCAAATATAAATACTGCCTCGAATCGAATCATTCGCATCGTTAAACGACAAGGCAAACATATTCAAGAAGGGATAGAGAGTCACAATGATTAGGAAAATCATAAAAATGATGTTGCACACATCGAAAATTTTATCGCCCATCGAAAAATTCCGAGCTGATTTGGCTTGTTCCACAGCCTTAGCCTCCGTTCATTTAGTACAATCTGCTTTCGCCCATCCGTTTGGCAAGGTTGTTAGCGGCGATGAGGAAGATGAAGCTGACCACGGTTTTAAACATTCCGGCTGCGGTCGCCAAGCCAAAGTTATTCATTTGCATGCCATATTTCAAGACGAATATGTCCAAATTTTCCGAGAATTCAACATTGATGCCGTTGCCAAGCAAGTATTGTGCTTCGAACCCGGACTCCAGTATATGACCTAGATTCATAATCAGCAAAATGATGATGACCGGCTTCATGCCTGGCAGCGTAACATGCCACATGCGTTGAAGGCGAGAAGCGCCATCCATCTCCGCTGCTTCATACTGAGTAGGGTCAATCGTTGTAATGGCGGCCAAGTAAATGATGGTGTTCCAGCCGACATTCTTCCAAACTTCCGTTACTCCGAGGATACCCCAGAAATATTCGCCTACCCCTAACCACAGAATAGGATGATCGATAAGCTGCATGCGGAGCAGCAGCACATTGACTATACCTTCGGGCGCCAGCGCTGTTTGCACAATATTTGCAGCGACAACCCACGAAATAAAATGCGGCAAGTAGCTGATCGTCTGCACCGCCCGCTTAAAGTAGACCTTGCGCAGTTCATTCAGCAGCAGTGCCAGCACGATGGCCGTTACAAACCCCAGTACCAGATTGATCGAGCTCATAACAAGCGTATTGCGCAGGACGAGATAAAATTGTTGTTCTTGGAATAAAGACCTGAAGTTATCCAATCCGATCCAAGTTTGGTCGAATAGATCCTTTGCCAATCTGAATTTTTGAAAAGCAATCGTCCATCCCCAGAGCGGAAGATATTTAAATATGACGACCCAAATAAGAAATGGCAATGACATCAGCATCAGCATTTTCTGTTTGGACAATGTTTTGAATAAGGTTCTCAGGCGCGAATCTTCTGAAGACGATTTTGCCATCTGTACTGCATGTTTCTCCACCGATCCGACTCCTTTCCAGCTAAAACGTTCTCTCTCTAAACAAGGGTAGAAGGGAAAAGTGAAGTGGATTCACTTTACTTTCCCCGTTTCAATATCAAAATTCAAAAACCGCTGCTTACCAATTTCCCGCAATACGTTCCTTCACCTTAGAGGTTATAAATGCTTCAAAGCCGGCAGGCTTCAGCTTATTAAACTCTGCGAGATAGTCATTCCAAATGGATTCGAAATCCGCTTCAGAAGAAAACACCATTTTAGGATAAAATTTCTGCTGGAGATCTCCGGCTTTCTGATTGAAGATTTGCTCGGGTGAACCCTGTTCTTTCTCGATGCTCCAGGCAGGGTACCATGGGCGCTCCACCGGCTCAGCGAAGAAACCGGAGAAGGTCTTCAAGCCGTAAGCTTTAAGCAAGGCTAGATCGCCTTCTGTATAATTGACCTCAGCTACTTCCGGTTGGCTGGTAGGCACATGGGCGTTACCGTCCTCGTACAACGAGTTGTTGCCGTACCGCGGCCACTCATAATCGAAATAGGCCCAACCGTATTTACGTTTAAATTCATTGTCGTTGCGGTTGGCGAGCTGCTCTTTGCTCATAACGAAACGGCCTTCTTCATTCACCGAATAGGTGACATCTTTCTCACCCCATTGAATGAGCTTCTGATTCTCTTCGGACAACATGTTATCCCAATATTTAATGATGCGTACCGGATCCTCAGCGCTCACGGTAATTCCGAGCCCGCGGTTGTTGACGAAGGAAGGAGGATCGATATAGGCATCCGTAATACTTTCGTCGAAGACAATGGGAAGCGCCACGTAACGCAGATCATCATTGCCCGCCGCTTTCAGGTTGTTCGTCGCATCGCCAATCTGCCAAGAATAGTTGACATATCCAAGTACACGTCCGGATGTAAGTTTGGCTAGGTACTGGTCTTTGTTTGCGGTAAAGGTCTCCGGATCAAGCAAGCTTTTCCGGTTCATTTCGTTTAATGAGGCAAGCCAGCGCTTCTCATAATCAGTTCCCATATAAAGCTTGGCTTCATGTGTCTTCATGTCAACCATAACGTTGCCATCGTTCGGATATCCGGCTAGATGCATCGGTTGATTGGTAATTGTGAAAAACTCACCAGCTGTGCCCGCAAAGGTTAGGAAGCCAATCGTGCCTTTTCCGTCTACGGAAGGGTATTTGGCTTGATACTGCTCGATCAGATCAAAATATTGATCAAGCGTTTTCACTTCCGGATACCCAAATTCTTTCAGTACGCGTCGTTGCATCCAAAACGTACTGGTCGCGTCCGGCTCCTTCAAGTAGCCGTTTACATTGGCCGTGAAAGGCAGAATGTAGATGTTGCCGTCCTCATTCGTAATCTTGTCCATGTAGTCGCCGTATACACGCTTAATGTTAGGACCGTACTTTTCGATCAAATCATTGAGCGGGATGAACGCGCCTGCATCCGTAAGCTTCGAAAGCTCGCTTACCGGGGAGATGACATCAGGGTAATCACCGCCGGCAATCATAACGCCGGACTTGGTACTTGCATCTCCTACAACATACTCCATTTTCCAGTCTACTCCAGTCTGCTCCTGGAGAATCTTGCCGATGGTCGTGTTGCTGGCAATCACGTCTTTATTCGTTCCGAATGCGAAATAATCGTAGGTTACCGGGTCTGTACTGACCTCTCCATTCGTTCCGCCTGTCTCCGTATTGCTTCCTTTTGGCTCATTATTCGAGCAGCCAGCAAGGATGAATGTCGCAGCCGTTATTACGGCTAGGCTCGTTTGCAGCCATTTTTTCTTGCGCATTGATATATCCCCTTTCTCTATCAAAGTATTGTAAGCACTTTCAGTATAGAAGAAAGCGTTTAATATTGTTATACAGCAAACCTTAGATCGATCTTTGAATAATTAAGATCTTCTTTGGCATGTTCAGTCTTTTTTATCCAGCGGTAGACGCAGCATGATCCGTGATCCTCCTCCTGGATCACTGTCAATCGTAAAGGTGAACGAATCACCGTAGCATATTCTCAGGCGAGTAATCACATTTTTCATTCCGATGGAATCGCCCATGATAGCCTCCTCATGGAGGTAATGATGAAGCTCCCGTATCTTCTCTTGATCCATGCCTACCCCATTGTCCGCAATGAGGAAGACAATTTCCCCTTGTTCTTTCGCGATCTGAATCGTAATATACCCAATGCCGGGCACATTCTCGATGCCATGAATGCTTGCATTTTCTACAAACGGCAAAAAGGTCATCTTCGGAATTTCAGTATCCAAAAGGGATTGATCGACTTCGATATGATAGTCCAATTTACTGTCAAAACGGTATTTCTGAATTTCCAGGAAGCTTTCCATCAACTCAAGCTCCTCGCGAATCGTAACGAAGCTCCGTTTCCAAAGAATCGATTTACGAAAGATTTTTGCCATGTTCTGAATGGTCCTGGCTGTTTGTATCTCGCCCTTCATCTGGCTTCGCATGCGGATCGTCTCCAGCGCATTGAATAAAAAATGAGGGTTGATCTGGCTATGCAGCGCATGTAGCTGGGCTTGTCTTTGGCTAAGCTCCAGCTCTTTCTTTTGTATCTCCGTTTCATACACATCATTGATCAGGTTCTCGATCCGCTCGCTCATTCGGTTGAACTCCACTGCAAGCTCGCCAACCTCGTCACGTTCCCGATGGTAAGGAATACGTTCGAAATTTTTGCCTTTTACGGACTTCATGTGTTTCAGTATTTTTTGAATGCGCGTATGGATCGAGCGGGAAACCAGCACGATTACGATCGTAGGCACAAGAAAATTAATCCCTGCAAACCAAAGGATAAATTGACCTGATTGCCTGACATCATACAAAATTTTCTCTTCATCCAACACGCCGTATACCGTCCAGTCTCCCAAATAGCGATTATTGCGATATTGCTTGCTGATTACGATTGCTTTATCGGGCTTGGGTATATCATTGAGGCTTAGTGTCTGCTCTGTTGTGATCTGAACACTTGGTTGACCGCTGGACAGTCTGCCGTAACGGGCTTGGGAAGTCGGATCCAAAAAGTAAAAATCCCCCTTAAAGCTGGATAAATCAAGAATTTGATTCATATAATCCATATTCAAGTCTATTTTCATCACATGCTCATACATCTCGGTCCGGCGATCGGATAGCTTTTGAATAACGCTGATACTGTCGGATGTTACGTACAAATAGGGATACGTATTATTGAGATTTTTAATTTGATGGTACCAATCCGCGTTCCGCATCTCGTCCTCAAGTCTGATGATGTGGCTCGAGGCCAGTATCGTCGGATTGTCACTCATAATGACAACGGAGCTGATGGTTTTGTACTCCTTATCGGCCCGGTTGAACAGATTCGAAATGTCATTCAGCGACTCCACATAGCGATCATGAGAAGCATGAACGATGTTTAAATGATCGTTGAGCTGCTTGTTAATCGAATACAGATAGGAAATACCTGCCGCATCTTCAATGACTGCCCCTAATTCGGCTTTCAATTGATTGATTGCTTGTTCCGCATCTGCCGTTTTCTGATTTTTTATGTTAATGGTTGTCACATGATAGAACATCACGTTAGTCAGTACGATCGGTACGAATACGCACACAATATAGATGAAGACCAGCTTGTTCCGGAGCTTCAAATGATGAAAACGAAAGTTTGGCACGAGGGGGAGCCTCCTTATTTTTTGCCGATCATCTTATTGCGATAATCTGTTGGCGTCATGTTCTCCAGCTTTTCAAACTGGGCAGCAAAATAATCGGCATTCTGGAAGCCTACGAGATCCGCGACTTCATACATGCGTTTTTTCGTTTGCCGCAGCAGCCGCTTTGCCTCCTCGATGCGAAGCGAAAGCACATATTCATTGAAATAAACGCCGTAATTTTTGCGAAACAGCTGTCCGAGGTAGACCGGATTCATATGAAATTCGGAAGCAATTCCTTTCAGATAAATATTTTCTTTGTAGTGGCTGTCGATATATTTTTTTACTTTTTCAATACTGCCCTCGTTCTTTTCTCCGCGCTTTTCCGCGATATATTTAGCTGCTTCTTCTATAAATTGCAAGAAAACATGCCTTAGCTGCTTCAAATTGYGGTATTTCATCTGCCAATTGAGCAACTCGTCCAACCATTGCAAATCTTTTTCGTTTCCTTCCAGCTGCCGGATGATATTGATGATAGCAATCATTATTCGTCTTATCGTATTCGTAACTGCGCCTGAAGCGAAATGCCGCTCCTGAAAGGAGTTAAAAATCGCATCAATAGCAGAGTTATACCCATCCTTTCGATTCGCTTCAATCTCATAAATGAGCTTGCTATGCAGTTCTTCATCCACATCAAAATAATATAAGGGCAGCTCCAGAAGCTCCGATGCCATAAAGATGCCGTTAACGCCGGCGGCAAAACGATAATTCAAGCATTCCTCGGCACTGGTCCCGGAGTGAGCAATCCGCTTCAAATGGCTTGCCGTATGACCTATATACAAAGCTATAGTCGTTGCAAGCTCCGTCTCCAGCATCTCAAGCAGCTTGGCGTAGCTTGTCCACGCGGACTCGCTTTGCTTGTCCAGCCAAAACTGGGGCACAATAATGCCATATTGATTGTACGCGCGTACATGAATGAGCAGAGGTTGTCCCTCATGATGAAAATATTGCTGGAGCGATCTTTGCAGCGCGGGAAAGTAGTCGATTGTCCCATGAGGCCGTTCATCCTGTATTTCTGCAATGAAATAGGTATACGAAGAGGATAGCGGAAGCTCCAACGCAAGGGCAATCCGCGCCATCACTTGCTCGCTTGGTTCGGTCTGCAGCAAGCTTTCGATTACGATTTCGATAAGCGGCTTTTCTCTCGTTATCGATAAGAGCTGTTTTTGATTTAGCGTAATGGCTATTTTTTTCAAGGTTGCTGTAAGCTCTTGTTCATCAACCGGCTTTAGGATATAATCCGACACATTGAAACGAAAGGCTTGCTGAGCATATGAGAAATCGGGGTACCCGCTTAAGATGATAAACAGCGGTTGATGGTCGCCTTCCGCTTTTACCTTTTGGATCAGTTCCAGACCGTCTAACACGGGCATGCGTATATCCACAATGACTAGATCAGGGGTAAGTTGTTCGATAAGCTCCAGTGCTTGCTCCCCGTTTTCTGCTTCCCCGCAGATTTCAAATTGTTGTGACGACCAATCCATCAGACTGATCAATCCCTTGCGCACAAAAATCTCATCATCCACGATTAGTACTTTATACATGAATATTCCTCCTTCGTGATATCATTTAAGGCCGATTAATTAGAGCAAACCTATTAATATGGAATTTATTATAAGCAGAATTGAAGTATAAACTCATTTATACAATCAAATTCATAGTAATTGCAAGGAATTACATAACGTGAGGCTATCGAATATACTATTGAGGATCATGGTCATGAACTCAACAGATAGAGGGAAGGTGCTGAAATCGGCAGATGCAGTCTAACGCATAACTTCAAGGATGTGGAATCCGTGATCGACATCGATACAAAATTCGGCGACATCAGCCGGATGACTATTATTACGAAGCACTCCAGATTGCCCGTAATAGGTCGTTTCTCTTACATGTCTATTTCTTAATGCAAATTAGGAAGTAAACAACGGGTAAGGATGTAAAGAGTTGCACATTGTTGCCCAAATATAGATCGAATATACTGAAAGCGTATACAAATAGGGGCTCCTGAAGTGATTATGAAACCGGAGGTAAGAATATGGATACGCAAAAGATAGCAGGTAAAGGCCTAAAAGGGTTCATGATCTTTCTGATTACAGCACTCGCTCTTACGGCTTGTACGTCGGGCGAAAACGGCAAGCCGGAGAATGAAGTGAAGCCTTCGGCCACAACGGGCACCACGAACAGCGGTGGCAATTCTGAAACGAGCGAGGGAGCGGAAGATGGTCCATTCGTGAAATACGATCCGCCAATCGAAGTGTCGTTCGTCAGACATCTGAGCGACGTCGTCGAGAATAACGTGCTCGGCGTATTAAAGGACGAAACGCTGGAGAATAACCGCTGGACCCGTGTGTATGAAGAAGAGCTTGGCATTAAAATTGTCAACGATTGGGTAGTCAAGGGAGATATTACGTCGGATCAATATTTGCAGAAAATCAATGTGACTTTGGCGTCGGGAGACTTGCCGGATTTCATTCCGGTAAATGCAACACAGCTTAAGCAGCTTGCGGATTCCGACCAGATCGAAGACGTGACAGAGCTGTACGAGAAATATGCTTCTCCTGCCCTTAAGGAAGCTTTGCTGCAGGAGGGATCCAGTCCGTTCGACGCGGTAACGCTGGACGGAAAGCTGATGGCAATCCCAATGGTGGAGGCTTCTATCGAACGTTCGATGTTCATCTGGATCCGCACGGATTGGATGGATAAGCTTGGCTTACAGCCTCCGAAGACGATGGCCGACGTACTTGCGATATCCAAGGCTTTCACGGAGAAGGACCCTGACGGCAACGGCCAACCGGATACGTTTGGGCTTGGCTTTACCAAAAGTCTATGGGGCGGCGCGATGGGTCTGGAGGGCTTCATGGCAGGCTACAACGCTTTCCCGAATATTTGGGTGGAGGATGCTTCAGGAGGCCTTGTCTATGGAAGCATTCAGCCCGAAGTAAGGACGGCGCTTCAATCGCTGCAGGCAATGTCCAAAGGCGGGCAAGTGGATCCGGAGTTTGGGATTAAGGATGGAAGCAAAGTATCCGAGCTGATTGCCGGAGGCAAGATCGGCATGCAATACGGCGAGCAATGGAATTCGATCTATCCGCTTCAATTGAACAAAAACGTTGATGCTAATGCGCAGTGGCAAGCGTTTCCGATCGTCACGGAGTCCGGCGATATGGCTAAGATTCCGCTTAAATTCAGCACGGCCCGGTTTTATGCAGTGAAAAAGGGTGTCAAACATCCAGAAGCGCTGATTAAGCTGTTCAACATGCATTTGGAGAAAATTTGGGGCAAAACGGGCGACTTTGGTTATTATTTCGCACCGCCTGAAGCCGAGAGCGTATGGCAGCTTTCACCGGTAACTCCTTACCCGTTGAAGAAAAACGTCGAAGCGTTCCGCGCAATTGACGCAGCTCGCAAGGCAGGCGATATGTCTACGCTAACGGGTGAAGCAAAGACGATTCAGGAGAAGATGGACTCGTATTATTCGGGCTCGAAGGAAGGGTTTGCCGTATGGGGCTGGGAGCGAATCTACAGCGAGCAGGGCTCGATGGGCATTACGGACCAGTACGACAAAAACAACCAGTTTCTTCTTGAAAAGTTTGTAGGAGCTCCAACGCCGACGATGGTGGAGCGCAAAGCGACGCTCGAGAAGCTGCAGAACGAAGTGTTCGTCAAAATCATACTAGGCGACCCGATCGAAACCTTTGACAAGTTCGTGGAGGATTGGAAGAAGCTTGGCGGAGAACAGATAACGAAAGAAGTTAACGAATGGTATGCGAGTACGAAATAAGAGACTGACAGCTGGCGAATGAACGGAGAAGAGTAGAGACCGGAGAGTGGTTCCCCTCTACTCTCCCTGTTTCATGACCGCATAGGAGGGACAACATCGAATGGGAGCCAAGACAAGGAGAGAGCTGCCGCTGCACTTGATGATCGTGCCGGGGTTAATCTTTATCATTTTATTTTCTTATGTGCCTATGGCCGGAATTGCAATCGCTTTTCAAAAGTTTATACCTGCCAAAGGCCTATTTGGAGATCAGCAATGGATCGGGTGGGACAACTTTTCCTATGTTTTGCAATTGCCGAGCTTCACGCAGGTGTTGTTAAATACATTGCTGATTTCAAGCTTCAAACTCATTTTGGGACTGTTAGTGCCGCTCGTGTTCGCTATTCTTCTAAACGAAGTCAAGAACGCGGTGTTGAAACGTACGGTTCAAACGACAATCTATTTGCCTTATTTCCTTTCATGGGTCGTGCTTGGCGGCATTCTGATCGATATTCTTTCGCCGTCAGGCGGAATCGTGAATGGACTTCTAGAATCGATGGGCTTGCCCAAAATCTTTTTCCTAGGGGATAATAATTGGTTCCCCTTTACGCTGGTGGGATCCGATGTTTGGAAAAATTTCGGGTATGGAACGATTGTGTATTTGGCAGCCATTACGGGCATCGATCCCGGTTTGTACGAGGCTGCGACAATCGACGGCGCCAACCGCTGGCGCAAAGTATGGCATATTACGCTGCCGGGGATGAGAATGGTCATCGTGTTGTTGTCCGTGCTGAGCTTAGGACAGCTATTGAATGCCGGCTTTGATCAAGTGTTTAACCTGTATAGCCCCCAGGTATACGAAAGCGGTGATATTCTAGACACCTTCGTCTACCGAATCGGTTTGCTTGATGCGCAATACGGCGTGGCTACGGCTGTCGGATTTTTTAAATCAATTGTCTCGCTGATCTTGATCTCGGCTTCTTATTTCTTTGCCTATCATTTTGCTAAATATCGGATCTTCTAGGAGGCGAGAAGCCATGAGCCATTCATTTAATAGAACGAAGACAAGAAAAGCAGGGAAGCTTGAGTGGTTTCCGATCGTCAACACGATCGTTCTGGTGCTTGTAGCCATACTCTGCATATTTCCGCTTATTCATATTATCGCGATCTCATTCAGCTCCAGCTCGGCTGCGGCTGCGGGGCAGGTTAGGCTCTGGCCCGTTGACTTCACGTTGGCTTCCTACGAATACACCGCAAGCCGCGGTGAGTTCTGGCAATCCATGTGGGTTTCCGTTAAGCGGCTGGCGCTTGGAACGCCGTTAAATTTGCTGCTGACGATCATGGTTGCTTACCCGTTGTCGAAGGAGTCGAATGCGCTTCGATTCCGGCTAGTATATGCTTGGGCGTTCTTCCTGACGATGCTCTTCAACGGTGGTTTGATCCCTTGGTACGTAACGCTTAAGGAGTACGGGCTTCTCAATTCAATCTGGGCCCTTGTGCTGCCGGGGGCGGTTCCGGTATTCAGCATTATTTTGCTGCTCAATTTCTTTAGGGAGGTCCCTAAGGAGCTGGAAGAAGCAGCACTCATTGACGGCGCGAGCCAATGGACGACATTATGGAAAATATACGTGCCCATTTCGAAGCCTGCCCTTGCGACACTAGCGCTATTCGCCATGGTGGAGCATTGGAACAGCTGGTTCGACGGGTTGATTCTTATGGGAAATCCGGACAATTATCCATTGCAGAGCTACATTCAGACGATCGTCATCCAGCAGAACCTGTCCAACGTGTCAAGGGACGAACTTCTGAATTTGGCCCTTATCTCCGATAGAACGCTGAAGGCCTCACAAATCTTTTTAGGTTCGCTGCCCATCATTATGGCATATCCATTCCTGCAGAAATACTTTGTGAAGGGTATCGTGCTCGGCAGTGTAAAGGGTTAAATGGCAAGCGGAAAAGGACAGGAGGAAAAAAATCGGATACAATGAAAGAAAACGGTGGGGGAGACGTTGTTGTTCAATGGCCATGGTATTTCGCTCAGAAACTCGATCTTTCTGCGTCTGCTTCTTACCTTTATGCTCATTATGCTGCCCATGTGGTCGCTCGGCGTGTATATCTATAACTGGATCGTTCAAACAGCACGTGAAGATATTTCCAAGACAGCTGTATCGCAAATCGCCTATTATCTCTCAGACATGGAGAAAGAAATTGAGCGGATGAAGCTGCTGCAATATAGCCTTCTGGATGATGAGGACTTAAATGAACTGGCACTCACTTGGGAGACTATGGACACGATCGCCCGTATGGAGCATATCAATTCTTTGTTGAAGCGGATTTATACCATAAAGAATAGCAGCATTTACATTCAGGATGTCAGCGTTCATATCGCTCCCATCGGCAAGACTTTGTCAGGAGATGGGGCACGGGAATTCGACGAGGAACGTTACTTGGGTATTCGCTCTGTGTTCGGAAGCGATTCCCAAATCATAGAGTGGAATGGCGGCCTCTTCCTAAGTGCCTTCAAGCCTGGCGGGAGCAAAGAGGCGGTACCGCTCTTCACCGTAGAAATCGCGTTGGACAGTAAGGTTCTCCAGGATGAACTAAGCCAATTCAACTTGTACGCGGACAGCGGAGCAATGCTGGTGCATGGAACGAACGGCGTCGCAATCACCAACGGAGTTGACGCTTTCCCGGAACAAGACATGGCCGGCTTCCTATCGAAGTCGAATCAAGTCATACATCGCGATACAAATACCGTAGACTTATCGAATATGCGGTATTACTACGTGCATGCGGCTTCTGAGAAGCTGGAATTATCACTATTTCGATTCATACCGGGACGGGTATTCCAGGAGCCGCTTGACCGCTTCTATACCTGGGCTTGGTTATTTCTTACCTTGTCGTTAGCCATCATTGCCATATATGCTTTATCTACCTATAAATTCATTCATAAACCGCTATTAACCTTTGTGAAAAGCTTTCGAAGAATGGAGAGCGGGGATCTGGATATCTTCATCGATCATGCCTCGAAGGATGAATTCCGTTATTTGTACGGCCGGTTCAATCAAATGGTCGCAAACCTTCGTGCTCTGATCGATCAGGCGTATAAGCAGAAGATATTGGCCCAGAGGGCCGAGCTCAAGCAACTTCAATCCCAAATTAATCCCCATTTTCTGTACAACAGCTTTTTTATTCTCAACACGATGGCGAAGACGGGAGACACGGATCGTATTGAGCAATTCACGACGCTGCTGGGAGAATATTTTCAATTTGTAACGCGCAATGCGTCGGACAATGTGCAGCTTAAGCATGAGATCAGGCACGCGCGCATGTACACTGAAATTCAGGAGATGCGCTTCTCAAGGAGGATACGGGTTGACTTTCAGCCGCTGCCACCTGAATGGAACACCATGCTCGTTCCAAGGCTGATCGTACAGCCCATCATCGAGAACGCTTTCGAACATAGTCTCGAGAAGAAAGCTCGCGACGGTTTAATCGTGTTGCGCTTCGAGAAGGATGCAGAGGAAGCGCGAATCATCGTGGAGGATAACGGAGACCGCCTCACAGACGAGGATTTGGAGAGAATGACGAGGTCGCTGTGCCAAGCGGATGAACAAGGAGAGATTACCGGCATGGTTAACATCCATCGTCGCATCCGAATGACGCTGGAAGGAGGCGGGCTGACAGTCGCCCGCAGTAGTCTGGGAGGCTTGCAGGCGACGCTGAGTTTGCGGGCAGAGAAAGGAGGGAGCGGCGATTAGGCTGTTAATCGTGGATGATGAAGAAATTATTACCGACGGGCTGTACGAGATTCTTAGCAAGCTGCAGCTGGATCTGGATATGTACAAGGCGTACTCGGGTGAAGAGGCGCTGCAATGGCTGCGGAGAACGCGGTTTGACATTGTACTCTCCGATATCGCAATGCCGGAGATGGACGGTCTGGCCTTAATGGACGAGATCCGATCCAATTGGCCGCATTGCAAGCTCATCTTTCTTACCGGATATCATGATTTCGAATCGATGTATCAAGCCATTCAATGGCCTGGTGTTCGTTACTTGCTTAAGAGCGAAGGATACAATAAGCTGATTGATGCAGTAGGCCAAGCGGTTCTCGAGATCGAAGAGGAATTGAGGACGGCTGATCTCTTGCAAAGATCTAAGGAAAGCCAAATTTTTCTGGAGACGCTTGCCATTGGCAATTATGTGCGTCATCTTCTGTTCGAGGGTGGAGCCGACGTTGCGAAGGAAGAGAACTTTAGCAGACTGAACATCCCGTTTGATCCTTTCCTTCCCGTTCTGATCGCCCTTGGCAGCCTGTCCTTGGCGGAGTCGTTCCGCTCTTACGCCGATCGCCAGGAAACGGCTTTAAAGGTGAAGCTGCTGGCGGACTCGTATCTGGGAAAGAGAACGAGGAGCCTAGGCGTAATCGATCGTTACGGCGATCTCGTCTGGCTTGTCCAGCCGCTTCCGTCTCAAGAGGCAATAGAAATCGCTTTCGAAAAGACGGTAACGTTTCTGGAAGGCATGTTCGAGATCATTCAGGACGCCAGCAAGGAATCGCTGTCCGTTAAGCTATCCGTCACGATGAGCGCCGAAGAGACGGCATGGGAATCATTGCCCAAAGCATACGATAAGCTAAGGGAACATGAGCACTTGCGGGTAGGGGACGGAACGCAAATGGTACAATCCGTGCGACTTCGAGAGGCAGAAGCATCCTCTCGGATGCGCTGGCGTTTTCCACGCGAGAAGGCTGAGATGCTGACGGCTCACCTGGAAGGCGGCAGGAGAGCAGAGTTTCATGGTTTGTTCGATGAATTGACGAGGCCAGCCATAGATGGGAGTTGGCCCTCGCCGTATGCTTCGGAGCTGTATTACTCGATAGCTCTTGCATTGTTATCCTACTCCAACCGATGGAATGAGCAAGGACAGCTTTCGGCTGGAAACTTCATGCAGCTGGATGCTTTCCCCTCTTGGCAGGATCGCTTTGGCAGCTTGAAAACGGCCGCGAAGGAAATGTTTGATGTGCGGGAGCGAGGGGAACAAAGCCGCGCCATAACAGCCGTCGACAAAATTTGCGCATTCATTGACGTACATATTGCCGAGGATTTATCACTCGTCCGCCTTGCTGACGAGATTCATCTCAATCCCTCCTATTTGTCGCGATTATTCAAGCAGGAGCGCGGCGTCAAGCTGTCGGAGTATATTGAGGACGCAAGGTTCGCGAAAGCCAAAGATCGGCTGAAAAACACGGATTGCAAAATTGGGGAAATCGGAATCAGCGTCGGGTACGAAGCCGCGCATTCATTTACCCGCGTATTTAAAAAGTGGTCGGGTATGTCCCCTCAGGAATTCCGGGAGCAGGCAGGAATGCGGAATCAGATGTCGAACCGTATATAAGCAAAGATTGAACTTGAAGGTGGTTGTAAGAAATTATGCCGATCATACAAGCCGTTGAACGGGCGCTGCTCATTCTGGAATTATTCGATGAACGGACCCCGGAGCTGAAGATAACGGAAATCAGCGCCAGAATGGGATTGCACAAGAGTACAGTTCATTCGTTGGTGAAGACGCTGCAGGCTCGCGGCTATATGGAGCAGGATGTTGAAACGGGGAAATATCGCCTTGGCTTGCGGCTAATTGAGAAGGGACAGCAAGTGCTGCAGTCAATGGACATCAGGCAAGTTGCCAAGACTAGCCTGGAGCAATACACGCAGAGTACTGGGCAGACGACACATTTGGTCATATTGGATGGCGATGATGGCGTATACATCGACAAGGTGGAAGGGCATCTCGCTCCGATCCGTTACTCCCGGGTAGGTAAGCGCGTCATGCTGCATACCAGCTCCGTTGGCAAGCTGCTATGTGCTTATCAGCCGCAGGATTGGATCGAAGGCTTGCTTGAGCGTTACGATTTCGTTCGACTGACGGAGAAGACCATCATCGGCGCGGCTGCATTCCGCCGCGAGCTGGAGCTGGTCAGGCTGCGCGGTTATGCGATCGACGACGAGGAAAACGAGATCGGCGTCAGGTGCGCGGCCGTACCCGTGTTCGATCATCATGGGCTAACATCGGCGGCGATTAGCGTCTCGACGTTACGATCGCGAGTAGACGATAAGGACCTCGAGAGGTTGATCGTCGAATTGAATCAAACCGCAGCGGAAATTTCTCAAAGACTGGGACATCGAGCGTAGCTGTCCTCGTCTAGCAACGATTATTTGCCAAAACACACCTCTAAACGCGGTCAATCATCTTCGAGAGGACCCGATAGAGGTTTTATAATAGCTATATTATAGAACGTCGTACTATATTATAAAACCAGGAGTGATGTTATGAGGTTAATTCAATTTCAGGATGGCGTGCGTAAAGTACTAGCTGCGGTAACCGACGATGAGGCGTTTTTTGCGCTGCAGGACAAGGATGTATGGGAATTGTTCCGTAGAGCCGAACGGCTGGGCAAGACGCCGCTGGAGATTATCAATGCCGATATAGCTGACGGTACGCCTTTGGAAGAAGAGTGGAATACGCTCGAGCTGCTTTCTCCGGTGGATGCTCCGGAGGTATGGGCGGCAGGAGTCACGTACCAGCGAAGCCGAGAAGCGCGCAACTACGAAGCGACCGGCGGCAAGGCGGATGCAGGCTCAACGTTTTATGATCTAGTCTATGATGCCGAACGTCCTGAACTGTTCTTTAAATCGACATCTGCACGTACTGTCGGTCCCGGAGGGAATGTCAAGCTTCGCAGCGATTCCACTTGGCAAGTGCCGGAGCCCGAGCTTGGACTCGTATTAAATGCCGCAGGGGATATCGTGGCGTACACAATTGGCAATGACATGAGCTGCAGGGATATCGAAGGGGAGAATCCACTTTATCTCCCGCAAGCGAAGATCTGGAAGCAGTCCTGCTCAATAGGGCCAGCCATCCGGCTCGCCGAGACGACACAGGATCCCTATGATCTGGACATGCGGCTGCGCATCTATCGGAACGAAGAAGCCGTCGTCGACATAGCGGCGAATACAGGGTTGCTGAAGAGGAGACTGGATGAGCTTGTGTCGTTTTTAAAGAGGGACAATCTTTTGTTCGACGGAACGGTGCTTCTAACGGGGACTTGCTTGGTTCCTCCGGACAGCTTCACGCTGCAGCCGCATGATCGCATTGAAATCGAGATTAAGCATATTGGAACGTTAATCAATAAAGTCATAGCCTAATGAATGGCATAAAAAAGGAGGAGAGCTGAATATGGAATCATTACAGAACTATTCGAATTATATCGGCGGCGCGTGGTTGCCGCCGCAACGAGGGAAATCAACGACAAGCGTTAACCCGGCGAACCGCAACGAAGTCGTCGGCTGCGTACCCCTGTCGACTCGGGAGGATCTTGAAATGGCCGTTTCTGCCGCAAACGCGGCGCGAGGGTCCTGGCGCAAGCTCTCGGGCGCACAGCGAGGCGCATTTCTGTATAAAGCGGCTGATGTGTTGGAGAGGCGGCTTGAAGAAATCGGCCGTATAATGACGCGCGAGATGGGCAAGACGCTGCCGGAAGCGAAAGGGGAAGCGGCTCGTGGAGCGGCTATTCTGCGCTATTATGCCGGCGAAGGCATGCGTAAGGTCGGAGACGTCATTCCTGCTTCGGACGCCGATGCGTTCATGTTCACGACACGCGTCCCATTGGGCGTAGTAGGGGCAATTACGCCATGGAACTTTCCGGTTGCGATACCCATCTGGAAGATCGCGCCGGCCCTGATTTACGGAAACGCGGTTGTATGGAAACCTGCTTTGGAGACTGCGGTCACCTCGGCATTCATAATGGAATGCTTTCTTGAGGCCGGTCTGCCTAAAGGGGTTCTGAATATGGTCATCGGCGAAGGGAAGGAAATCGGGCAAGGACTTGCCGAGCATCCGGATGTACATGGCATCACGTTTACGGGCTCGAATGCGGTAGGGAAGTCCGTCGGACAGGCGGCTTTCGCACGCGGCGCGAAATATCAGTTAGAAATGGGCGGGAAGAACCCTATCATAGTGGCAGCCGATGCGGATCTTGATTTGGCGGTGGAGGCGACGATCAGCGGCGGGTTCAAGTCAACGGGCCAGAAGTGCACAGCGACGAGCCGCGTAATCGTCGTACAGGACGTGTATGAAGCCTTTCGCGACAAATTAATTGAAAAGACGGCTTCGATCCGGGTCGGTAACGGCTTATCAGAGTCTACATGGCTTGGTCCTTGCGCCAATGAGAAGCAATATGAGACGGTGCTAGGGTATATTAGGGCCGGGAAGGAAGAAGGGGCGAAGTTATTGCTTGGTGGGACGCGGCCTGAAGAAGAGGAGCTTCAGAACGGTTTTTACATCACTCCTGCGGTTTTCGAGGACGTCCATTCGCATATGGCTATCGCGCAGGAAGAGATCTTTGGTCCCGTGCTTTCGCTAATGAAGGCTGCCGATTTGGCCGCGGCTATCGAGCTGGCTAACGATGTGCCGTTCGGCCTCAGCGCATCCCTTTATACAAAGGATATCGCGAACGCACTTGCGTTCGTACAGGAAATGGAAGCGGGACTCGTACGCATTAATGCCGAGACAGCAGGCGTAGAGCTTCAGGCGCCGTTTGGAGGAATGAAAGGCTCCAGCTCTCATTCAAGAGAACAAGGACAAGCGGCGATCGAATTTTTCACTTCGGTCAAGACGGTATTCATGAAGCCATGATCGGCTTCCATCCATAAGGAGGAGCGAGGAATGAACAAGGATTGGGAACACATCGTGGAGCCCCGCGGCGACGAGCTCTACCGGATTTCCACCCATGCGCCGGGGCCGCCGGGATCATTGCCGCTTACCCCGGAGTTGTTAAGAGAGTTGCCTAGCGGCGACTTGTTCGGATGGTCTCAAAATGTGGGGATGGGCTTGCCAACCTCGCGCTTGGGAGGAAGGGAGATTTTGCTTTTAAGTACGCTTGGGGGCATACGGCGGGATGACGGCAAGCCTGTTGCATTAGGTTACCACACGGGCCACTGGGAAGTCGGCCTGTTAATGGAAGCCGCAGCTGAGGAAATCAGCGCAGCAGGCGGGATTCCATTCGCAGGTTATGTCAGTGATCCATGCGATGGCAGGTCGCAAGGGACAACGGGGATGTTCGATTCGTTGCCTTACCGGAATGATGCTGCGATCGTGCTTCGGAGGCTGATTCGTTCATTGCCAACACGCAAGGCCGTGATTGGCGTCGCGACCTGCGACAAGGGATTGCCAGCCATGCTGCTTGCCTTGGCGGGAACGCCATCGCTGCCTGGAATTATCGTGCCCGGCGGCGTGACGCTGCCGCCGACGTTTGGCGAAGACGCCGGCAAGGTGCAGTCCATTGGTGCACGGTTCGCGAACGGAGACATCACGCTTGAGGAAGCGGCGGACATGGGGTGCCGGGCATGCGCTACGCCGGGCGGAGGCTGCCAGTTCCTTGGCACGGCGGGAACGTCGCAGGTTATAGCGGAAGCGCTGGGTCTGACGGTGCCCCATGCCGCGCTAGCCCCATCCGGACAGCCGATATGGACCGAGCTTGCCCGCCAATCGGCGAGAGCGGCCATATCCGCAGTGGAGCAAGGCGTTACCGTAGGTCGGGTTCTAACTGATTCCGCGATTCGCAACGCCATGGTCGTTCATGCCGCGTTCGGCGGATCCACGAATCTGCTTCTGCATATTCCGGCAATTGCGCAGGCGGCGGGGCTGCGAGTCCCCGATGTTAACGATTGGACGACTATTAATCGCAGCGTGCCTCGCATAGTAAGCGTATTGCCGAACGGACCGGTACCGCATACGACTGTTCGAGCTTTCCTTGCGGGCGGCGTACCGGAAGTCATGCTCCGTCTGAGAGGACTCGGACTGCTGGACGAATCGGCGCTAACCGTATCCGGCAAGACGTGGGGAGACGTGCTTGATTGGTGGGAATCATCCGAGCGGAGGCGGCGCGTGCGGGATTTGCTGCGCAGCATCGATGGCATCGATCCTGAAACGGTCATCTACTCCCCCAAGAATGCAAGCGCCGCCGGGATGGCCTCTACCGTAACCTTCCCGATCGGTAATCTTGCGCCGGAAGGTTCGGTTATTAAATCGGCTGCTATTGACCCATCTGTCGTAGACGAGAGCGGCGTATACAAGCATTTGGGGCAAGTCAAGGTGTTTACGACGGAGCGAGACGCTATTAAGGCGATTAAAACCGGAAATATATCGGCAGGCGATATTATGGCTCTAATCGGCAGAGGGCCGAGCGGCACCGGCATGGAAGAAACGTACCAGCTTACATCCGCTCTTAAGCACCTGCCATACGGCAAGGAGGTGTCTTTGCTAACCGATGCGCGCTTCTCCGGCGTATCGACAGGCGCATGCATCGGTCATATCGGTCCGGAAGCGTTGGCCGGAGGACCGATCTCCAAGCTGCGAGACGGGGATTGGGTCGAAATTGTAGTGGACTTGAAGGAATTGTCTGGCAGGATTAATTTCGTAGGAGAAGGAGACGAACGATTCGACTACGAGGAAGGCGCTCGGCGTTTGCAAAGGCGTCAGCCCCATCCCTTGCTTGCGCCGGATCCGGACTTGCCGGACGATACGCGGCTATGGGCCGCGCTTCAAGYAGCTAGCGGCGGAATATGGCGGGGCAGCGTCTATGACGTGGACCGGATCGTCAAACTGTTGGAGGCCGGAAAGGAAGCGTTGGATTCCCATATCCGGAAGTAGAAGAGGGTCGATAGGTTATCTACGATAACCCCATTATTTGGGCGGTTTATCCGAACCTTGACTTCATCCGGGTAGATGATTACTACTATATGGCCAATACGACCATACTTATGGTTCCGGGCTGTGTGACTTTGCTCTCCTTTTATCTGATACATAGGGAAACGGCAGCATTCGTACATTGTTAATGTCGTCTTTATAAGTTCTATAGAAGAATCAATGGCCACGTCTTCATGATGTGGCTTTTATTTATTTCGGCGATCTTTTTTAATCTTTTGGCTAGAAAAAAATAAATATCTCATCAAGGTTTGTTGGGCATTTTGTTTATCATATGATGTTCGACATAAAGCTCACTCGGTACGATGGGAGTACGCAACGAGTCACTGTCCTACGAATCCCGTCATTAAGGAGGAGTGTCAAAAAGGATGCTCTCCACATTGCCGACATGTTTAAGAAGGTTGCTGCTTTAAGATAGAATTGCGCAAACGAGCAACGTATTTCGAACAAAAGAAGGAGCAGCTGCCTCGGCATCTGCTCCTGTTTTCATGTATCGTCCATCCTAGGCTTACTTGGAAGAGAGAGACCTGCATCTTTGGTTCCTTTTCACGATTAGGTACGAAATAGACTTTTCGAGTTTATGCCGAAGGACCAGATCAATCGGTCGCACTTTGCAAAAAAAGCAGCATAATCTATTCACATACAATTTGCAGGCAGGCCTAATTTTAAAAATGAAGGTTTGATTATCTGGAAAGATGTATTGCGCGATGACGCACATTTGTGTAATATAACATATAAATGTAATAGTATAATAAAATATGTTATAACGTACATTTTGATTGAGCTGAGAATGGAGGAATTCGAATGGCAAGCCCGATTTTATCTTCGTTTATAACCGAACAACTGGCCGATCTGAAGGTCCAAGGGCTATACAATACGATCGAACCGCTGGAGAGCGCGAACGGTCCGATCATCCGAATGGGAGGCCGGACGTTCGTGAACTTGTCTTCCAATAATTATTTGGGATTGGCGACAGACAAGAGGCTCGTAGAAGCTGCCGTTCAGGCCACGATACAGTTCGGGGTCGGCAGCGGCGCCGTTCGCACGATAAATGGGACGTTGTCCCTTCACATCGAGCTGGAAGAGAAGCTGGCGGCGTTCAAAGGAACCGAAGCGGCTGTCGCCTATCCGTCGGGATTTAACTGCAATATGGCAGCGATCTCGGCCATTATGGGCGATGGGGATGCCATTCTGTCGGATGAGCTTAACCACGCCTCCATTATCGACGGCTGTCGGCTGACGAAGGCGAAGGTCATCAGATATAGACACTCCGATATGGACGATCTTCGGGAAAAGGCTAGGGAGGCCAAGGAGTCGGGCCGGTATGCGAAAATCATGGTCATCACGGATGGTGTGTTTTCAATGGACGGCGATACCGCAAAGCTGCCCGATATCGTGGATATCGCGGACACCTATGACCTAATCACCTATGTGGACGACGCCCACGGTTCCGGCGTGCTGGGCGGTGGTGCGGGGACCGTGAAGCACTTTGGACTGACTGGCCGCGTCGACCTGCAAATTGGCACATTGTCCAAGGCGGTCGGCGTCGTCGGGGGGTACGTGGCATGCTCGCAATCGGTTGCGGATTGGCTCAAGGCTCGAAGCCGACCGTTCCTCTTCTCGACGTCGCTTCCGCCGGGGGCGGTGGCGGCAAGCATCGCGGCGATCGATCTGCTGCAAGAAAGCCGGGATCTCCAGGAGCAGCTGTGGAACAATGCGGCCTATCTCCAGAACGGCCTCCGGAGGCTAGGTTTCTCTCTCGGTCCGACAGCGACGCCAATCACGCCATGCATCATCGGAGATGAAGAGAAGACGCAGCGCTTCAGCGCCCTGCTGTACGAGGAAGGTATATACGCGAAAGCGATCGTGTTCCCGACCGTACCGAAAGGAACGGGCCGCATCCGAAACATGCCGACGGCCAAGCATACGTCAGAGATGCTCGACCAAGCACTTGCCGCTTACGAGAAAGTGGGCCGTGAGCTCGGAATTATCGGATAGGAGGAATGCGAGATGAAGCGGATACTGTTAACCGGCGCGCTTGGACAAATCGGGAGCGAGATGGCGGTCAAACTTCGGGAGTTGTATGGGGATGACGCGGTTTTAGCGACCGACATTCGAGAAGATCGTAGCGAGGCAGCACAGGGCGGTCCGTTCCGGCTTCTGGACGTTACCGACGGCCGGGCGTTCCATGATGCGGCACGGTCGCACCGGGTGGATGCGGTCATCCATCTGGCAGCGTTATTGTCCGCGACGGCGGAAGCGAAGCCGATGTTTGCCTGGCAGCTTAATATGGGAGGGCTGCTGAACGCGCTGGAGACGGCACGGGAGCTGGGCTGTCAGTTGTTCGCGCCGAGCTCGATCGCCGCGTTCGGTCCAGACGCCCCCAGGCAAGGCACTCCGCAGGACACGTCACTGCGGCCGGTGACGATGTACGGGATTAGCAAAGCTGCGGGCGAGCAGTTGTGCGAATATTATTACAGAAAATATGACGTGGACGTGAGAGGCTTGCGTTTTCCAGGTTTGGTCTCGCACACCGCCCCTCCGGGTGGTGGAACGACCGATTACGCCGTCGAGATGTACGATTATGCCATCAAATGCGGCCGTTATACCTCATACATTGGCAAAGGAACATTCCTAGATATGATGTATATGCCGGATGCGATAGCGTCCGTCGTCAGCTTAATGGAAGCCGATGCTTCCCGGTTGAAGCGACGCAGTGCCTATAACGTCACGGCCATGAGCGTCGATCCTGAAGCGATCGCGGCCAGCATTCGCAGACGGCTGCCGGAGTTTGAGCTCCGTTTCGACATCGACCCTCTCCGACAGGCGATCGCGGACGGTTGGCCGGACGCGATCGACGCCTCGGCCGCGTACAAGGAGTGGGATTTCCAGCCCGTTTATGATCTGGACCGGACGACCGACGAAATGCTGGCGACCCTATACCGCAAGCTTCCTGATGGCGAGAAAGGCGCGATTTTGTTATGATACGGTAGAGTTGTACGAAATGACGAAATTGCGAGGAGGCTGATTCCTGTGGAGCCCATTCATAAAAAGGTCGGTAAAAATTTGCACGCCATTCGGAAGTCGAGGAACCTCAGCCTTGACAACCTCGCGGAGATGACCGGTGTGAGCAAGGCGATGCTGGGCCAGATCGAACGAGGGGATTCCAACCCGACGATCTCGGTGCTATGGCGAATCGTGAACGGTCTGGGCATCTCGTTCACGACATTGATAGACGAGGTAGATTCGGACGTCACGATAGCAACGCCGGGCGATCTGGAGCCGTTCTCGGAAGAAGGGGGCACTTACCGTACATTCCCGTTGTTCCCGTATCGGCTGCGTAACAAATTTGAATCCTATCTGGTCGAGATGGAGCCGGGCTGCGAGCACGACTCCGAGCCTCATAACGATGGCGTAGAAGAGTATCTATTCGTCCAGCAGGGTGTACTGGAACTGGAGCACGGCGGCGAAAGCTATAAGGTGACGGCGGGAAGCGCTGTTCATTTTCACGCGAATCAGCTCCATACGTATCGGAATACTGGCGCGGAGACGGCAAAGTTCTTTGCCGTCATCTTCTACGCGGATGCCGCGGCGCGGGGCTGATTAGTTTCCCATCTAAGCCCAATTCAATATGACGCTCTGGCCTTTGCCCGCGAAATCGCGGGCTTTTCGCTTTCGTTTCACATTCCTAACAAACGTGGTGAGATCGTCTGTATGGGCAGCCTGCTTTGTTAAACCGCAGATATCATATGTTCGAAGAGAGACCGTGTTCACTAACAAAACGGTCTCTTTTTTGCGAAATTAAGAAAAACGATTAACTTGTATATCATATTCTTGACAGAATTACATCATTCTTAATAGTCCCTATATTTTGAGAAGCGATTAAAGAATTTCCTTGATTTAACTGGGTTTCTGGAGGAATGTATAAATTGCTTGATGGGAGTTATGGCACTGTGATAATATAATTTTATTATCTAAACGTTTAAATTAATAGGGTAGGGGTGAGAACTTGAAACGGCTTCGTAATGATACTTTTGAAATATGCTTGTCTCCACACGGCACAGTGGAATCCATCCTATTGACAGACGATCCAGAAAAGATGAACTGGGTAATCGATGCGCAATATGTGAAGGACGCTGGATATGGGAATCAGGATAAACGGTTTGGACATTGGAGCGCTAAAATCAATGACGAAATGATTGAAAGCATTAATCTGCAGCCTCATATGGAAGTTATGGATAATCAATCTGCTATTGTTACTTTTTTACACGATACATTTAAAGTCCAGTATGAGTACCTGCTTAATTTTAACGGTGAATGGACATGGACGATTCGTTGTTCAAACCCAACTAATGATTCTATCGTTGTAAAGGGATTTCATAGCTGGTTTTCTCTTGCGTATATAATGTTCCGTGATCATGATGTTTTGAGGAACATGAATCACTCTTGCGCGGTATTCCCGCATTTGGGAGGGGATTTTTCCAAATTTGCAGCTATGCGAAGGAGCAACGAGGCTCCTCATCTGGCCATATACAGCACGGGCGAACGAGTTAGCGCTTTCGGTACGTATTGCAGTTATGTGAACCGTTTTTTGGAACAGGTTTCTCCGTCATTGGATGGCATATTATACCACCGATTGTCATTTGTTGAGGATGGAAGCTCCATGGAGCAGTCTGCGGACAGTGATTGGATTTATGGTGGAGATTACTCGTCTATTACGCTTGAGCCTGGCGACGAAAGAACATGGTCCTTTGTTTTTACGCCATTTAAACACCAAGAGGATTTTTATAAAAAGGCGAAAAAGTACGGGCATCCGCATTGGACATATTCGCCCGTGACGACTACGGAAGGAAAGTTTTTTGCAGAAGTGATACTGCCGGAAAATGATTCTTTGCTTGGCGTTAAGCTTTTAAGCGTAAGAGAAGAAGGCGGTACCGTTGAGGAGATCGACATTTCAAATGAGTTTCATATGATTTCTGATGAAAAATCTAAACGTTTACGTGCGGTGCTGCCACTAAGGTCAGCTGGAGAGATCAAGATAGTAGCTATACTCGATAACGGAAAATATGATGTATTGGTAGGAAATGTCCTTGAACCCATCCATAAAATACTCGAAGAGAGGGCAGTTTGGTTATGCAACCATAGCTTTAATACGTTCCAAGAAACTCGCCCTTATGCCTGTTTACCTTTATCGAATCAAGGAGAGTCGCTTGGCAAATTATCTTTTATTCTAATGAAAAATCTTCTATCTGCTCCTATGCCGGAACAAATCAGTAAAGTTGAAAGGTCTGCTTTCCATGATCTCAAACACCATTGGTTTGAGGATGGGGATTTTATGAACCCTAAACCGCTGTATGGATCTTTTTACCGCATGTATGATTTTGATTACATTGGTCACGTATTTTATTTATTATCTCAATTTGATGAATCGCATTTGCATTATGGAAAACCAGAAACCTATTTATGCTGGGCCGCAGAGGTCATGTGTATGCGATTGGATCCGGATTGTCACCAGCACAAACGCGAAAAAGAAGAAGCCGGGCTTGTAGGCGTTTTTATTTTATATATTGGCGACTTGTTACAGCATTTGAAAAGGAGGGGATTCGTTAATTGGTACGAGAAGCTTGACAAGCTATGGACAGCATTTGTAAAAAGCCTAAAACAAGGTTCGCAAGGGTACCAAGGGGCCGTGACGGAGCATTTCTATGATAATGCAGGATTTGGTCTTACTTGTGAAGCGTTGTGCATAGCCGAATTAACGGATGAAGCAAAATTGTACGCCCCGCTGATTATTGCGAATATCGGATTTAGCAACGATTATAGAGCGAATGCTCCGGATCGGTGGTGGGAGGCATTGTCATTCATGACGCATTCCTTATGGGGAGGACTAGTAGCGGGTGCTGCTCGGGCTACTTATGAAACAATTGGAGACACGCAATTGCTGGAAGCAGGCTATCGAGCCGCAATGGCTGTTTTTAATTGTTACGATTGGAATGTTTACTCGACTACACGCAAACTAAAACCTGGTGAGGCAGCTTCTACGTACAGCATTGCGGCTCCGAATTTAAATATGCCCGAGATTTCCAGAAATCGTTTTGGGCAATCCATATTTAAAAAGTCGAGCGATCCCTTATTCAGCAGCCTGTTTTCTACTATTGAAGGCGACGACTGGGACATGGGGGAAGAACTCGTTGCTTATATGCTTGGTTTCGGTTCGACGACGTATCTTTATACGGATGAAGAAGGCGGGCTAAGCTGCGTAAACGGTTTTATTGAGCCGAGAGAAAAGGGATGGGAAATTACGAGCTATGCCGCATATCCGACTAAATATGTCATGAGGGAGAAAGGACTTGCATTCGTTTCAAAAGCAGGTGAGCTCGTAAGGAGCGTATTATTCATGGATGATACATTTGAAAGCGCAAAAGTTAATCGTTAACAAGCTGATCTGGAAAAAAAAACGAAAGCCGGCAATTCAGCGACGGCTTTCGTTTTTAAATAGATAAGACTTCATATGTTTCACGCGATAAAGCATTCTTTCATTGCTACGAGAAACGAATACCCTCCTCTTGCAGAGGACGGCGAAGCCTTTTCTTCTTGAAATATAAGAAAGTATATCCTTAGACTATACTTTTTCTTATTTCTCGGAATAAAACGCGCTGCGCCGCCAGAGGACGGCGAAAGCCGTTTCACCTTGTCCAGCTCCGTTCAGAAATCCGAAATTCTTTTTTTTCGAAAGTTTGCTGGAGAGCTGCCTTGTTTGTTGGTGAAAACGGAGGAGAAATAGGCAGGCGTGCTAAAGCCTAATTCATCGGCTATTCGGGCAATCGACCAGTCGGTTTGGAATAGAAGTCGTTTTGCTTGTTCGATCCGATATTGCAGCAAATAATCAATGGGGGTGACTCCATAAACTAATAGCATGCATTTGGCCAAGTAGTTGGGATGGTAATTAAATTCGGCCTTAAGCACGGAATTCGTGATTTTTGTGGTGTAGTTTTGACGGATGAATAATTCAATTTTTTCAGCGAGATGTATGGCGGTTGAATTTATTGAATGCGCTGAATCATGATTTATATTTTGCATGAAGGTTTGGAAGGCGGTTTGTTTTCTCCAATTTCGAAGCGAACGCGGATCCTTATCCAAGGAATAAAATGGGGTTAGATCGTTCATGGATTGGCTTGACAGCTTGAACTTCTTGGGAATAAAGATCGAGTTGACTTCGCAATGGTTGAGATACGCTTGCTGTTTATGTTTTTCGAATAAAGCAATTTGATTGTCATAGCAATCGCTGATGCTTTTCATTTCATCCCAGGCTCCGAATGTTTGGAAATGAATCCACGTAATAGCCGTCTCTTCTTCGCAAGCGGCCGTACCGAAGTGATAGGCATCGGGTCTTAAAATAATGGCTTCATCTTTGCTTATCATCCACTCATTATCGTTTTCTCCTATGAACAGCTTGCCCTTGGTGACGATAATAATATCGAATACGTTAATGGAATTACGGCTGACATGCCGTTCTCCCGGCAGGAAAGTATGCTTCCCATTGTCGATAAAATAGGGAATAGGTGGAGTTACAAAATGCATGATGATATCAGACATAACGATTCGCCTCACTTTGTGCCGTAATAGTGGTACGATCAATTTGGTGATAAAGGAGCGCATTAGCGCCACATTCATGTTTTTACAATGGTGAAATAACATAAGATAACATAAACATTTAAACGTTTCACAAAATGATATTTTGTTAGGTGAAATTGTCCGATCGTAGAGTAAATCAAAGACTTTTATATCAAAATAACATAATCTACGACACTTTTCAAACAGAAAAATATAGGTTGAAATATCATAAATAGAGGTTGAAATAATCGTTTTTCAATGTTAACAATGGATGATACAATGAAGTAAGCGTTTTCTTGCAGGTTGAAGAGAATGCTGGTTATTCCAATACAGTGAATAGATGGTTAAACGATTAATCAAATGCCATGAATGCCTAATAAGGGAGGAGCCAAATCGAATCTTGATGGCGAAGAGATTGTCGGCTGGTTGAAATATCAAAAGAACAGGTTGAAATATCTTATTGCCTTTCATGAATACTTATGGCACAATCTGGTTGTAATTATTTCTAAACGTTTAACTTGTTGCTTGCATGCTCTAGTGCTTGAGTTAAATGGTTGGACATACAAATGAAGCGAATTTTGAAGGGAGACGGGGGCAATGAGAACAGGGAAGAAACTTGGGGTAGGCCTTATCGCAGCTGCATTGGCGATGAGTGCAATTGGATGCGCGAACAACGGAGAAAACGGAGGCAACACAGCGTCACCGGAATCGAATGCTACGAATACACCGGCGGATTCTAAGACAGAGAAGGTCAAAATTTTGTACTCCATGTGGGGAAGCGCGGCCGAAGGAAGTACGACTCAGGCGGTAGCGGACAAGTTTAATGCTTCGCAGGATCGAATTGAGGTAGAAGTGCAAGCGATTCCATGGGAAAACTACATGACAAAATTGAATACGCTTGCAACGGCAGGTCAATTGCCGGATACAGGGATGCTGCAGGAAGGCGGCGTCATCCAATGGTCGTCCGAAGGCATGCTGAATGACGTAAGCGCAATGTATGAGGGAAGCGACAGCAAACCGCTGGACAGCTTGGCATACAAGCATCAGGGAAATACCGTTGCTTATGCGGCTGCCAATGAAATTCTCCTGCTCTATTACAATAAAGATATGTTTGATAAAGCGAATGTGCCCTACCCTCCGGCTGCACTGGACCAAGCATGGACATGGGATGAATTCGTAGCGGCGGCGAAGAAATTGACGATCGACAAAAACGGCAAGCATTCTGGCGAGGAAGGTTTTGATGCGCAGAGCATTGTTCAGTACGGCACTTCCGTCGAAAATCTTTCATGGCAGCTCGAAACCTGGGCCCTCAGCAATGGCGGCGGTTTCTATTCGGAAGACGGCACGGAGGTTCGCATCGGAGAAGATGCCAGCATCGAAGCGATTCAGAAAGTCGCTGATCTGTACTTGAAGGATCACGTTGCCCCGTTGTCCGTCGGACAGACCGATGATGGTATCCAGCGTACGATTATTGCTGGCACTGTCGCTATGGCTACGAATGGACAATGGAACATAGGAACAAGCTTGAATACGGCCAAAGAGGAGGGCCTTAAATATGGCGTAGCCGTATTGCCTTATTTGAAGGATAAGGTAACCCTCAATACAGGCGGCGCGAACGTTGTATTCTCTCAGACCAAACATCCGGAAGAAGCGATGGAATGGCTGAAATGGTACAACTCCGAAGAAAACAACTGGGCGCTTATTTCATCGGGCATTTGGATGCCGACACTAGACAAGTGGTATAAGGATGAAACGTTCACTCGCAAATGGGTGGAAAATCCTAACTTCCCACCGTACGAGGAATACAAGTCTGCTGTCGTTGACTATGCGCAATCCGACGCTGCTAGGCCGGCTGCGTGGTTCTATACGAACTATACAACAGACTTCAATACCTTGCTCGGGTCGGTACTCGGCGATGTCTGGACTGGCAAGACGACCGCTAAAGAAGCGATTTCCAAAAATCTCGATGCTTTGAAAGCAGCTCATGCAGGCAGTAAATAATAGATAGAAGGGATGGCCGCCAGCGTTGCAACGGTGGCGGCCATCCTTTATTCGTAAGGAGTGGGGCAAGATATGGAAACCGTTAATAAACTGCCGAAGCGCCGTTCCCGTTTTTATTCAAGCGAGGCGCGCGTTGCTTATATATGCTTGATTCCTGCTTTTGTGGGATTAATCTTTCTGACGTATTTGCCTCTTCTCGGTGTACTCGGAATCAGTCTTACCAATTGGACGGGTTTGAAATCCCCGGAGTTCATCGGATTCGAGAATTATATCAAGCTATTTACTTCCGATCCTTATATCAAGGACTCTATAATCACGACGATCTATTTTGCGGTATTATCCGTAATCGGAAGCATGATTTATTCCCTTTTTATTGCTATGATGCTGAATCGTAAAATTCCAGCCCGAAGTTTTTTTAGAGCGGTCTTTTATATCCCGTACGTTTTGCCGGCTGTAGCGATCTATGTAGGATGGTCTTGGCTTTACGAGGGGAATTTCGGGTTTTTCAACTATCTTCTCTCCGAGATCGGGTTGAATAAAATTCACTTTATCGCCGATTCCAGCTTTGTTGTTCCTTCTCTCTCATTGATTTCGGTTTGGCTTTCGGGAAACTTGATCGTCATCTTTTTGGCCGGGCTTCAAAATGTTCCGAATGTATACCATGAAGCTGCCGAAATGGATGGCGCAAACGGTTGGCAGCGATTCCGGCATATCACCTTGCCATGCATGACGCCGATCATTTTCTACAACTTGTTGATGAGCTTGATCGCCAACCTTCAAGTCGTAACGCCGGCGCTTGCATTAACCAATGGCGGCCCGGGGAATTCTACAAGGTTCTTGACTTATCTGATGTATGATCAAGCATTCGTGAATTACAAGATCGGCTATGCTTGCGCCACTACCTTGATTATATTTGCTATTCTTGCTGCCTTTACACTGATTTTGTTCAAGACGTCCAACCGGTGGATCTACAATGAAGGAGGCGATGACAAATGAGCGAATTAGCATATGGCAGACTAAGAAGCAAAAAACGCAGAACCAGAACGATGAACATCATCACGATAGTCGCCGTCGTTTTTTTTGCCATTCTAGCGATCTTCCCGATTTGGTGGATTTTCCGCACGTCTCTAATGACGAATGCCGAGATCTACAGATATCCGCCAGCCCTGACCCCGGACAAATGGCTGTTTTCAAACTATGAGAAAACGCTAGAGATATTCAAATTTTGGAAGTACTTGTGGAACACGATGCTTATTATTGTTCCCTCCTGCTTAGCTGGGACATTCACAGCAACTTTGTGTGGTTATGCTTTTGCAAGGCTGCGGTTTCGAGGCAAAAACTTGATCTGGTCGCTTTGCATCGGTTCCATGCTGCTGCCTGCAATGGTTACGCTTATTCCGCTGTATATCGGCTGGACGCGAGGCCTAGGAATCAGTGACAGCTACTGGCCGTTAATTTTGCCGTATTTTTGCGGCGGCGGCGCATTTAATATCTTTTTAATCCGTCAATTCATTATGTCGATACCAAGAGAGCTCGATCAAGCAGCGACGATTGACGGTGCTGGATACTTCCACATCTTATTCAGTATCATCATGCCAGCCATCCGACCGGCTATGATCGTAGTCGCATTGTTTATCTTCATCGGATTATGGAACGATCTGCTCCAGCAGATGATTTATATTAATTCAAGCGATAAATTTACGATCGCGCTAGGGCTAACCAACTTTAGGGGCCAGCTAAAAAGCGATTGGTCGATGACGATGGCCGCAACATGCTTGTCCTTTGCTCCAGGCGTTATTTTCTACCTCATTGGTCAAAGGTATTTTGTAGAGGGCATCACGCTTACCGGGTTGAAAAATTAGTTCGGACTTGGATAACTAAGCCATCAGGAGGTTTCTATGAAAACGATTACAAAAAGGCTTGTGTCGATGACGATCGCATTTATGTTGATATTTCAGATTTTGCAGCTTAATTCGAGCGATTTAACTAAGCTGGCTGCAGCAGCGGACGATATATCCAATGCCAGCCTTTCTGCGAAAATTGGCGATTTGGGACAGATTGAAGAGCTGTTTATTAAAAACAATCCTGTAAATCGAAACGGGGCTCCTATCAATTTTGTTTTGCCTAACAATACGTCTCCGCAGAACAACGTCCAGCATCAATGGATGGGCGAGATGCTTTTTTCTTACCGCACCGGCGATACCGAACAATTCCCTGTAAGCAGGGATGGCTTTGTAGAAGTGGATACAAACAAAACGCTTGCAGCTGGCGGATCAACAACCTATTCCAATATTAATCCTGATAACCAATATTTCGAGAGAACGGTTTCTACGGAGGGTAAGAAAGTAGAAGTCAACTTTATCGGCCAGGATCTGGGCTCCACAACGAATCGGGCGATGAAGGGTTTTGACGTGAAGTCAGTGTTCGACATGGAGACGGAAGACGGTTCCATGCTATGGGAAATAACCTTGAAAAACAAAAGCGGCAAATACATGGAATTCGGCGATATCGGCTTGCCGATGCCTTGGAATAATAAATACCGATCGGTATCCGATACGTATGACAATCGTTTAACCGTGCATAACTTTGCCGGGGCTGACAGCGGGTACTCCTATGCCATCCGGACCAGCGGTGAAGGAAACTTCATGCTGTTTACCCCGGTAACGGAAACTGGAGCGCGCATTGAATATGTCGATTACTGGATGCAGGAGGAAGGCGAACTGCGTGCTGGACAAACCTTCACCAACTGGACCGGCGACAGCGGCGGCTGGTTTCCTGGGCTGAACGTGCTCTATATCCACTCCAAGGATATACAGAAAACGGGCCGCGGATATTTTACCGATGCCTCCAGCCTAGTTTTGGGTCCGGATGAGGAAAAAACCTATCAGTTTAAATTTTCCGCAGTACGCGGAGGTGACAACGCGCCGCAGGATAGTGCCCAAAGCCCTAACAACGCTTCCACTTCCGTGGAAGAGCGCGAGAAAAACCTTCGCTCCATTTTGTACCAATCTGGCATGGTAGACGCCGTAGCGGTGCCTGGCTTCCAGACGGCCATTAATATGCCGACCAAGCTGGCTCTGCACTATGATGACAGCAAAATTAAAGTAACGTCGATTGATATTCAATCCGTTCACGAGAATGATCCTTATGATGAAGCGCATATTCCGAATATCAAGCCTGGCAAGCAGAGAGGTGAGATGGTTAATAACTCTCGCACAGGCCGTGGGCTTGCTGACGGGAACCCGGGATACACCGAGGCTTATCAATTTTTGGAGACCAAGGTTGTAGACGGCGAACAGCACCATATCTATTCACTCCAATTTGACGATCTGGGCAATAACAGCGTCCGTGTGGAGTATGAGTTGAAGGTTGGCGATGAATGGGTCAATAAATTTACGCAATATGAATTCAATGTAATGGCCGAGCTTGACGAAACGATGAGCACCCACACTGAATTTATGGTAGAGAAGACGCAGGACAAGGACCCGCAAAGTCCTACCTACGGCAACTACTTTGACTGGTATCTGAAGGATGGGCTCGACACCAACATCAACCATTGGGGAGATG
Organism: Paenibacillus sp. 2TAB23; assembly: GCF_052115165.1. Classification (NCBI taxonomy): domain Bacteria; kingdom Bacillati; phylum Bacillota; class Bacilli; order Caryophanales; family Paenibacillaceae; genus Paenibacillus; species Paenibacillus sp. 2TAB23. The sequence goes on along the minus strand of NZ_JBFRGD010000006.1, from coordinate 130,123 downwards.
ACTGGGGTCATGATAATATCAACTCCATAACCATGAAGAACTTTTTGGATCCAAGTCCTGAAGAGATTGAATCGATAGAAAATTACCTCATTGATTTTATGTGGGAACGCTTTATGAAGCATACGCAGGACAGCTTTATTGTTGCGAATTGGCTTAGAGATTCTGGCTCGTTCACGGATAAAGATAAGCCTTACACACGTGAGTTTTCCGAAATCATGGCAGCCACCGGCTTTTTCAACATGTATCGGATCCAAAAGGCGTATCCTCATCTGATCGAGTACCGCGAGTCGCCGCAGTATTATCTGGAGAAGGCTTATGGCATTTACAATAACCGAATTTCCAGCGGCGCAATCGGATACTATGGCGAACAGCAGATCCCTGATATGATCGAAGCTTTGAAAGAAGAGGGAATGCAAACCGAGTTTGACAATCTCAGGAAAAAGTTCGCCCTAGACAAAGGACGAAGCATGACATTCGCTGCTTATCCTTACGGCTCGGAATTTGAATATGACAATACCGGCGAAGAAGGAGCCTATGCAGCTGCCAAGGCGCTGCTCACCTACTACCCTCAGGACGCACAGGCAGTCGCGGCTAAGAAAAGCATGGAAATGGCCGACTGGAAGACTCGCGCCATGCGCGGCATTCAGCCAACCTGGTACCATTACTCTGTACCGGTATTTCGCGGCGGCGAGGGCTGGTGGAACTTCCAATATACGACGTCATTGGCAGGCTATATTATGGATGACTGGATTCGTTATCAGGATGACGGCAGATCCGCTGCTCAGACCGCGATCGCACAGCAGCGCAACTATGCGGCCAAGATATCGAACTTTAACGCGATTAACATGGGACAGATTTCTGCACAGTCTGTAGGCAGCACCTCTTGGAGATATTCCATGTACAAAGGTGGAACCGGTACCAAAGACGTGTACGATGGCGGTACCCGCGTGATGAACAACGGCTGGAACGATTTTTCCGGCGAAGCCGACGAGGGCATTTACGGCTCCCTGCTAAGTATCAGCTCGGACATTGTAACAGATCCGGTATTTGGACTTTTCGGGTATGGAGCATTGGTTGCCGACAAAGGCAGCAGCTACGAGATTACCCCGAAGGACGGATTCGGCAAGCGCATTAACTTAATCGACGAAAAAATATATTTGGTCTCTCAAAATGAAAAAATGGTAAGCGCCGAAATCCAAAAGGACGGCAGTCTATTCCAATTGACACTCGCGAATCTCGATAAAAAAGCACACGCTTCGAGAATTGCTATAGACGGAGCAGGATTGGAAAATGGCTATTATGCCATTAAGTTGAATAATGAAGCTGCTGGGCAGTTCTATGTAAGAAACAATAAAGGACTTGCTAGGTTCCAAATGAACAGCGACGAGACAGCTCAGTTGACCATCGAAAAGCTAAGTACGGGCGAAAATGAAGCTCCGCAGGTTGCGGCAGAGACGGCAACGCAAAACCCGCAGGCGCTGATTCCGTTTATGTTGAACGGTATTGTGAGCGACGATGGCGCGCCGGACGGAACGCTGACTTACCAGTGGGAAGTGATCAGCACACCGCAAGGCGGCAAGCTAAGCTTTGTCTATCCAAAGGCTAGCATTACACAGGCTGTCGGTACAAAGGAAGGCTCCTATACAGTCAGACTCTCCGCTAATGACGGGCAGACGAGCGGTTCTGACGATCTGACATTCCAGTTGGCCGCTCCACCGGAAAAACAGCCTCCGCAGATTAGCGAAGTGACTGCCGCTCAAGACGTTACGAATGAAAGCATTGTGATTTTATCCGGTACGGCAATCCCGGATCCGATCCACAGCGCGGAATTTGAGCCCGACATGGCGTACGCATGGACCGTCAAGGAGAAGCCGAATGGCGCAGGCGATATCGCGATTGTCGCAGGAGACAAAGCGACCGCATATGCGCGCGTAAGCAAGGCGGGCACCTATGTATTCACGCTTACTGCTGCCGACGAAGGCAAGACGGCAAGCAAGGATGTAACGATCGTGATTGAAGCAGATACCGAAGATGCCTACCGGGCAATCAATACCGTAACACGGAAGGGAACGGCTCCGTCGCTTCCCCCAAATATGAAGATTTTGTACGATGACGGATATAAGGAGAGCGCAATTGCATGGAATGATATCGATCCAGGCAGCTATGAGACAATCGGCAGCTTCGAAGCAAGCGGCAAAGTGATCGACAGCGATTTGGAGGTACAGGCTACGGTATATGTCGTGAGCGTGCCGCTTCAGAATGCTGCGCTGACAGCAAAAGCCTCTGCCAGTTTCTCCGGTGGTGACGGGTATCCCGAGGCGATGAATAACGGCGTTGAACCAAGAAATTCAAGAGATTTCTCGCCTTCTCGCACGGCTCCGAACAGCGCTTGGCACAACTGGGGAAGAGAAGGAGATCCGGCATGGATCACATATGAATGGGTTCAACCACTCCTTGCCTCTTCGATGGATGTATACGTCTTCCAAGACGGCGGAGGAAACTTCCGTCCCAAGGATATGCAGCTCAAGCTTCGCGATGAGCATGGAATATGGTATACGCCAAGAGCTATTAACGGACTTGGAAATGAACTGGACAAGTACAACACAACCACTTTCGAGCCTGCCTATATTACAGGCGTCCGTATAGACATGAGGCCTACTGCAAACGGAAGCGGTATTCTGGAATGGAAGGTAAACGGCTATACGGGAACGGTAGACAAGTCGGAACTGATCAGTGTTAATAACTATGTCAATGCCTTGAATCCTTCTAATTTTATCGATCTAGGTCTCTCGCCAATTGATGCGGCAAAGGCGAATGCGGCAGCCGTCATTCAAAAAATGGATGCGACAGAAGAGGAAGTCGCCCAGGCGCTCGATAAGCTGCTGACAGATCTGCAGCTGCTCCGTCCGCGCGATAACAATATGGCGTTCTTGGCTCGCGTATCCGCCAGTTACACCTCTCCTTGGGAGAATCTAGCTTCCGTTAATGACGGAAGAAAAGCAGAAGCGAGCATCCCGCATTGGGGGACGTGGGGGAATGCAGGAGCAGCGGAATGGGTGCAATATGATTGGCCGCAGGGCGTCACAATCAATAGCTCTAACTTGGTGCTATGGTCAGATGCAGGCGGCATATTGGCACCTACAAAGTACGAGTATTCCTACATTCCAATGGATAGCGCTACAAATGAATGGTTGACGGCGAAATCCATTACCGAAGGCATCACCTTGGTGAATCATACACCGGTGGGCTCCTCCAATCTTGTTGATTTCAATGCGTCGCTGAAAGTGAAAGCGCTGCGCGTTACGATGACAAAGCAATCAGCGGGAAGCGGAGTTGGCGTAGGCTTATGGGAATGGGAAGTGCTTAAGTCGGATTCCAATCAGGAGCAGGAAGCACCGACAACACCTACAGCGGTTGCGCCGACAACTGTAAATGGCAACGACGGCAAGATTATAAGCGTGACATCAGCAATGGAGTACCGGAAGGAAGGAGTGGAAGAGTATACCGCAATTACTGGCGTTGAAATTACAGGTCTGAGCGCCGGGAACTATTTTGTCCGGTATATGAAAACCGCCTCTCTGAATGCCAGCCCGGATAAGGAAGTTGTCATTCCGGAAGGACAGAAACAGGATCAATCAGCGCCGGAAACAAGCGAATGGACGATTACGCATGCTAATTCCGATACCCAAACAAACGGAAAGATAGATGGCGTCCGCGACACGATGGAATACCGGAAGCTGGGCGATGAGAACTACGTGCGCGTCAACGGCGCTAGTATTGAAAATCTGGAGCCCGGCAGCTATCAAATCCGATATGCAGCGACAGATGAGCTGCATGCCAGCCAGCCGGTAACTGTTGAGATTCGTAATGAAGCCAAGGAGGATCAGGATGCGCCAGATGCGAATGAGCTGGTCGTTACTCCAGTTACAATAGCAGGCGGAAGCGACGGGAAGATCGAAAACGTGACTGCCGATATGGAATATCGGAAGGCAGATGGCGGTGCATATACTGCGGTTAGCGGAAGCAGCATTGACAACCTTGAAGCTGGCCGTTATGAAATCAGGTATGCGGAGACAGATATCGCAAATCCGAGTCCAGTGATCATCGTTATCGTTCCTGACGGGTCTAAGCAGGAACAGAATCCTCCGTTAGGTACAGTGGTCAAAGGTGTCAATGTCAGCGTAATTGGCGCTAGGGATGGGAAAATCATAGGCGTGGATTCCGCGATGGAATACCAGAAGCAGGGGGCTGATTTGAGCGACTGGACTGCCATCGCAGGTGTAGAGGTTACTGAGCTTGATGCCGGAACCTATTATGTGAGAATGAAGGAAACTTCAACTTACAACGCGAGTGATTCATTAACGGTCATTATAAGCAATCCGTTAGATCCAACTGATGGGGACACAGTAGCGCCTACATGGAATGCAGGCAGCACCGTATCAGCGCAGACGGGTTTAACTAGTGTCACTTTAACTTGGAATGCCGATGCTGTTACGGATAATGTAGCTGTTACGGGTTACAAGGTGACATGGGTAGAAGGAACCGAAGTGAAAACGCATGATGTCATTAATGGAAATGCGACGAGCACAGTGATAAGCGGTTTACAGTCAAGTACGAGCTACACCTTTAAGCTCGAAGCGGGTGACGCAGCAAACAATTGGAGCAATGGTCCGACAGTTGCAGTAACAACACTGACGTACATTCCACCTGTGGGACCTGATAAACCTGTAAATCCAGAAGTGCCAGAAAAACCAGTCGAGCCGGAGCAGCCACAAATCGAGTTTATCGATGTTCCAGAAACACACTGGGCAACATCCGCAATTAAGCGCGCCGCAGCACTGGGCATCGTACAAGGATACCCGGACGGCACGTTCAAGCCTGCTGAGCCGACAACTCGTGCGCAATTTATGCAGATGTTGGCAAATGCCTTCAAGTGGCAAGACCCGCAAGATGAACTGGCATTCACGGATAATGACAAAATCGGCGAATGGGCGAAGGATGCGATTACTCAAGGCGTTAAGCTCGGTGTGATTACCGGCTATACCGATGGCAGCTTCCGACCGAATCAAGTCATTACTCGAACAGAAATGATTGTCATACTGGCGAGAGTATTAGAGCTTGCTAGCTCAACAGTTGATCAAACAGGCTTCACCGATGATTCGACAATTCCGGCATGGGGCAAAGGAGCAGTCAACGCATTGAGTGAGCTAGGTCTTATCACAGGACGCAGCAACAACAGCTTTGCACCAAATGACGCAGCAACACGTGCGGAAGCGCTCGTAGTCATCTTGCGATTGCTAGATCTAAACTAATTTATTGGTGGTAAACTTAAAAGGCACAATATAGAGGCGATTGCTTCTATATTGTGCCTTCTGCTGTCCATCCCCCAAAAATCACATAGCCCCGTTTGACATTATCACACCAGAATCAGGGAATATTTAGTTGACTTTAAGCTAATAGATATTTAGAATTTTAATGTGAAAAATATTTACATTTAGTGAAGTTTAAGTGATGAAACTAGGAAATGAGGTTTAAAATGAAGAAAGAGAATAAAAAGACCGTAGTACTGAGTGCGATGCTGCGAGGACTCATTGTTGTCATCGGCGCTTTTATTACAGCCTACGGCCTTGAGGCCGTATTAATTCCGAACAACGTATCCGACGGTGGCGTGACGGGCATTAGCATCGTAGGGTCGAAGTTATTCGGGTGGCCCTTGGGACTTCTCATTGCAATTCTAAATATACCGTTCGTATATTTAGGGTATAAACAGATCGGAAAGAGCTTCGCGATATATTCTGTGATTGGTATTGCTTCGCTGGCGGTGGGAACCGTCGTCATGCATCATATTAATCCGATCGTAGAAGGAGATACGCTCCTCGTCACCGTTGTGGGAGGCATCATTATCGGTTTGGGAATGGGTCTTGCTCTTCGGAACGGCGGCGCGTTGGATGGCATTGATATGTTGGCGGTATTGCTTTCCCGGAAGCTTCCTTTCGGCACAAGCGATCTTATCTTATTCCTAAATGTATTCGTTTTTATTGTCGTCTCGACCGTATTTGGTTTGCAGGGTGCTATATTATCGGGTATTGCTTATTTTATAGCTTCCAAGGTGATACACATCGTCGAGGAAGGCTTGAGCGGAGCTAAAACGTTCAAAATCATTACCAAACATCCTGAAGTCATGATTGACACTATTCGCGATCGCTTGGGTAGAGGCGCTACGTATAGTGTGGTGCAAGGCGGATATTCGAATGAACATTTCAAAGAAATTACATGCGTTATTAACCGGTTGGAAGAACGGAAAATGAAAGAAATCATTCGTGAGATTGACGAAAATGCTTTCATCATGGTGTATGAAGTTGCAGAAGTAAAGGGAGGCAGCTTTAAGAAGAAGGACATTCACTAAAAGATTACAGCTCCTAATTTCGGACTTCCCCAAGCTGGATAGACGCTCTATTGCAAATCACATCTACTTGGCTCTAAAAAACAAAAACCACGCCATTTATGGGCGTGGTTTTTGTTATTTGCTTAGGCTAGCCATTCAGGGAACCTTTGAACTAATTATCCTGGAAATTTATTTTAGCGATATCGACTCGGTTCAGATCTTCACTATTCAAATTTAACTCCCTCAGACGAATAAGTTTGAGGGAGTTTTATTGTTTTGGTCTGACTTTAATCGTTAAAGAAAACATTAGGAGAGGATCCGTTAGTTAAGTTTGGTTTATGTTATCTGAATTATGATTTAAACAAGTCATGAAGCGATACTGCTTTTTGAATAATAAACAAAAGTTTGCTACTGATTATATGAGGAGTGTTAATTTATGAAAACCAACAAGTTAAAAAGCATTAGCGCCATTACTTTGGCCGCATTACTTACCGTATCCGTCGTGGGATGCTCAAAGGCACAAGTCGGCACCGAGGAGGCTCCTGCAATTACTCAAACAGCAAGTTCGACCGTGTCGCCAAGCGCAACGTCTGCAGTGACTGCTTCCGTTCTAGACACATCGGAAATGTTCAGTGATCGGGATTTAGAACAGTCGGCGGATCTTGCAGCAGCAACACAAATGAATTTGGAAAGCAATCAAGATGTGACACTCAATAAGGAAGGTGTTTATGTCTTTAGTGGTGAGGTGGAACATGTGACGCTAGTGGTTGCTGCTGCCGAGGATGCAAAAGTTCAAATCGTCCTTGATGGCGTTAGTATAACCAATGAAGATTCACCTGCCATTTATGTAAAAGCAGCGGATAAAGTATTCGTTACATCTACTGTCAGCGAGAACTACATGGAGGTTTTTGGAAGCTATGTGGCGGATGGTGAGACTAATTCGGATGCGGTCATTTTCTCGAAAGCAGATTTGACCCTGAATGGGACTGGAACTTTAGAAGTAATATCGAATCAAGGGAACGGTATCTCTTCAAAGGATGATCTGAAAATTATGCGAATGATGATGGCCTAAACGCCACACCAAAAGTCAATTCTGAGGTAGCCATTGAGGTCAATGGCGGTACGATTGAGGTAAGTATGGCTAGCGGTGATACGGATGCATTTGATTCAAACGGTGATATTTATGTTAACGGAGGAACCATTAATGTAGAAGCAGCTTCCGCCTTTGACGCGGATGGCACAGTTCAATTGAATGGCGGCAATGTCACGGTTAATGGAGAAAAAATCACTCAAATCACGCAATCACGCGGGGGTGGAGGAGGAGCAGGCGGCGGTAGAGGAGTGCGCCAATAGTTCAGGATTCAAAGAAAACGCCAACCCTGTTTCAGCTGGCCGTCCTTTCCCCTTAATGTATTGTCATCATGCTATGAAGCGCCTGGGAGATCCCTCGATAATGAGGATCTCTCGGGTGTTTTTGAGCTGTGTTTGATACTGCTTTGTAATCCTAAATGAACTCGGAAATTATTTGATCGAATTTGATCATTTGTGTTAAAATGAGTGAAAAAAAGAGGTGAACGAATGCTGCCATTACAACGCAAACAAGCTATATTGACTTATCTATCCGAACGAGGCGCAGCTACCATGAAAGAGCTTAGCGATCATTTTGGCGTTTCTGAAATGACCATTCGTCGAGACTTGAACGCTCTGGAGCAAGAAAATCATGTGCAGCGTTCCCATGGGGGAGTCATATACCAAGACTCAAAGCTGGCTCAAGAACCGGATCTGGCTTCCAAGCAAGCCAATAACCAAGATATTAAAGAGCGGTTGGCGGCCTTCGCAGCCGAGCATTTCATCCATGAAGAGGATGTTCTCATTCTGGAGAACGGAACGACGGTATCCCGGATTGCGGATCTGCTGGATTCCTTCGGGCAGTTGACCGTGCTGACCAATGGGCTGGAAACGTTAAGCCGGTTTCGCCCRCATGTCTCGGAGAGACATGCGATCATTTGCTGCGGCGGGCTGCTGAGGGAAGTGTCGGGTACATTTGTCGGGCCGGTGGCGGAACAATTTTTTGCAGATTACCATGCGAATACGTTGTTTCTATCCGCACTGGGCTATTCGCCTGAGTATGGGTTTACGGATCCAAACCTGCTCGATACGCAGGTGAAGAAAGCGATGATTAGCTCCGCCAAAAAGGTGGTTATGCTCTTGGATTCATCCAAGGTTGGCAACCGATACTTCTCAACGGTAGCGCAGCTGTCCGATATCGATGTGTTTGTGACCGATAACGGAATGCGGGAAGAAGACAGACGGATTATCGAAGCAAGCGGCGTTGAGCTTCATATTGTTTAAACATTCAATTCGTTCCTTTTTTGTATGTTCATTTGTGTTAGTTTATGATATATTATGATAAATTAACATAAGGGAGCTGTGAATTTGACATGGAATTAGCTTATAACAGAGAACCTTCCACCACTATTCAAAACTGGGAGCATGAAGCCTGGACCGGATATCAGGCAATTGGATCAACGATATTTGATAAAGCGAGTGTCAGCAAGAAAACGGTTGTCGTTATCGAATGTTATCCCGGCGTCAGGCAAGAGGAAATTCTAACGGGGATTTCTTCTTTTTTGAACCCGGCTGCGATCATACGAGCCGAAGAAGCGGCATTCGACCCTATAGAAGTTGATCGCATCGTAGACGGATTTATGACAAACGATCGTGTATTCGGATTTATGACCTCCTTTCAAATCAATGAATTTTATGATCAAGCTAAAATCGTGTCCCTCCAAAGTCAGATTGAAGCGATATCCGCCGGTATTATCGTTGTTATCGGATTCGGCGCTTCTCTTATTGCGGCAGGCGACGTTCTTATCTATGCAGACATGGCGCGTTGGGAAATCCAGCTTCGTCTTCGTTCCAAGGAAATCGGAAATTGGAGAACGAGCCACCCGGAAGAGGATATGCTCCGCCGCTACAAACGCGGCTTCTTCTTCGAATGGCGAATGGCTGACAATTTGAAGAAAACATTACTAGGCCGTATAGATTACTACCTGGATACGAATACGAAAGACGATCCTAAGATGGTATCGAAGAGCGCATTGTTCGCAGGGCTTGAGCAAACGGCGAATCGTCCGTTCCGTCTCGTCCCTTATTTTGATCCCGGCGTATGGGGAGGCACATGGCTTGAAGCGAATATCGACTTGCCAAAACGAGAGCATCCTTATGCGTGGGGCTTCGACGGAGTGCCGGAGGAGAATAGTCTCTATTTCCAATATGGACCGGTCAGGATTGAGCTTCCCGCTATCAATCTCGTGTTCTTTGAATCGATTAAGCTGCTGGGAGAGAAAGTATTCGAGAGGTTCGGTGCCGAATTCCCGATTCGCTTCGACTTTCTGGACACCATTGGCGGGCAAAGCTTGAGCTTGCAAGTCCACCCGACCAATGAGTATATCAAGGAACATTTCGGGATGCCGTACACACAGGATGAAAGCTATTACATTCTCGAGGCGACGCCAGGCGCAGAGGTGTATCTTGGTCTGAAGGAAGGCATCGATTCGACAGCCATGATTGCTGATCTGAACAAGGCGCAGGAAGGCGGATTCAGCTTCCCGGCGAATGATTACATCAATGTTTATCCAGCTGTCAAGCATGATCATTTTTTGATTCCGGCGGGAACCGTCCATTGTTCGGGAGCGGGCTGCATGGTGCTGGAGATCAGCGCGACTCCGTATATTTTCACCTTCAAGCTGTGGGATTGGGAACGCCTCGGACTTGACGGCAAGCCTCGGCCCGTTCATGTAGAGCATGGGAGCAAGGTTATTCAATGGGACCGGGATACCAAATGGACAACGTCGGAATGCGTCGGTAGGGTAGAACACATTGCGGAAGGACAAGGTTGGATCGAAGAGAGGACCGGGCTTCATGCGCTTGAGTTCATCGAGACACGCCGGCATTGGTTCTCAGTTCCAGTTAGTCACGAGTCAAACGGAAGCGTTCATATGCTGAATTTGGTCGAAGGCGAAGAAGCGACAATCGAAAGCCCGAATGGCGCCTTCGAGCCATTCATTATACATTATGCGGAAACCTTCATTATTCCGGCTCATGTCGCTGCTTATACGATTCGGCCAAGTGGTCCGAGCGTAGGGAAAACCATTGGCACCATTAAAGCATACGTCCGAGTATAGAGGGGGTATTATATGAATTCTTCCATCATTCTTGCCTTTGACGTCGGTGGCACGCAAATTAAAGCTGCAGCGCTTATCAGTGGCTCCATTATTAAGCCATCCATCGCGCAATATGAAGCTCATTCGGACCAAGGCGCTAGCGAGATCATCGCCCACTTCGTAGCGATCGCTTCGGATGTGCTGTTAAGAGCAGGTTCTGCCGATAAGCTTATTGGAGGAATTGGAATGGCATTCCCCGGTCCTTTCGAATACGAGAATGGAATTAGCCGCATCCAAGGCTTGGCGAAATACGAATCCCTGTATGGTCTTCCTTTCGGCAATCTGCTTGAGAAAGCCATTCGGGAGGAAGCTTCCTTGAAGCATAGGCTGGCTCCAGATTTTCGAATCCGTTTTGAGAACGACGCCGCGTTGTTCGGTCTCGGTGAGGCCGGATCCGGGACTGCGCTTGGAGCCAAACGAACGGTATTCCTCACTGTTGGGACAGGGCTTGGCTCTTGTTTTCTTGAGAATGGGCAGCTTGTGAAGGATCGCTTTGACGTGCCCGATAATGGCTGGCTGTACACAATTCCCTATAAGAGAGGCATCGCGGACGATTATGCTTCCAGAAGAGGCGTGCTTGAACTCGCGTCAGAGCTCGGGATGGATGGGAAAGGTACGGATGTTCATGAGTTCGCTGCGTTAGCAAACGAGGGAGACCCGGCATCTATCCAGCTTTTTGCAGGTTTCGGCGAGCGAATGGCTGTTATTCTAGAGGAGCCCCTGCATGCATATCAGCCGGATTTGGTCGTATTTGGGGGCCAGATTTCCAAGAGCGGCCATTTGTTTGTGCCGGCTTTTCAAGATAAACTGGCGGCTCTGGGGATATATGTCCGGGTTGCGATCAGCGAGGATACGCTTGAGAGCACGTTCAAAGGCATATACGAATTCGTCAAATAAACGCGTCAGTATGGATGCGCTTGCATGTGCAAGGACAAACAGCCTATATAAGTTGAACGAATGACTTTGGTCGCGCAGCGCTAACAGTATACTCATGTCTAGTTCATCTAATATAGTAGCTTATTCGGGATAAATATTGTGGGAAAGCGCGAGCGAAAAGCAGGCAGCGCAAGCGCGGAAGAAAGTGATATGTTTCGAAAAAATGTAATATATCCTTCGTTTTCGCGTCTTGTCTATAATGGTCATACACTCAGAGTTAAGCAGTGAAACCAAGGAGGAACCGAACCTATGAACAATTTTAAAAAGAATTGGAAAATTCATGTGATTCATCATTCGCATACCGATATCGGCTATACAGAAAGGCAAGAAAAAATCGAGCAGTATCAGGTGGATTTCATTCGGCAAGCCATCGAAATATGCCGTGCTTCTCATACGGAGGAACGTAAAGAATGGAAAGGTTTTAAATGGACGTGCGAAACCTTCTGGGCCGTCGAGAAGTTCTTAACAGAAGCGACGGAAGAAGAACAGAAAGCGTTCGTGGATGCACTTAAGCGGGGAGATATCGAATTATCGGGCACGTACTTGAATATGACCGAATTGATCAATTTCGAGCTGCTGAGCAATATGCTGGCAAGAGCAGGGAAGTTTGCGAATCCGCTGGGCTTACAAGTAAGATCAGCTATGACGGCTGATATTAACGGATACAGCTGGGGATATGCGCAGGCTTTGGCAGACGCGGGAATCGAGAATCTGCTTTCCTGCATTCACACACACCACGGCATGTTCGCGATCGGCCGCAAGCAGTATCCCTTTTACTGGGAAACTCCAAAAGGCGAGAAAATATTAGTTTGGAGCGGCGAGCATTATATGATGGGCAATGATCTGGGCATCAATCCGGACGGAACGCTCTCCTACACGATTCGGGATGAGAATCCGGTGTGGGGCATTGCTGAGGATCACTGGACGCATGCGGAAACTCGTATTTCTCGTTACCTTGAGCAGCTTGAGAAAGAAAATTATCCGTATGATTTTATTTTGGTTAACGTGATGGGACTTCTTCGGGATAACTCGGCTCCTAATGGGAGAATTATGAGCTTCATTCAGGAATGGAACGAGAAGCATGGGAATCGCGTGGAAATCCAAATGACGACGTTGAACCGTTTCTTCGATCTTGTGAAAGAGCAGGATGTCGACATTCCCGTGTATAGAGGCGATTGGCCGGACTGGTGGTCCGACGGCGTTGCTTCCACGGCTATGCATACGCAAATTTTCAGAAACGCTCAACGTACGCTCGATGTGGTCAAACGTTTGGATCCGCAAGCGAGCTATGTGAAACCGGAACGAATTGCTGAAGCCGAACAGCAATTGATCATGTATGCGGAGCATACCTGGGGCTATCACTCCTCGATATCGGAGCCTTGGCATATGATGGTGCAGGAGCTCGCCGTTAGAAAAGAAGCCTACGCCGCAAATGCAAGCAGACTGGTTTACGTTTCTTTGGACGATGTTCTAGAGGGACGAGGCGATGTGCTGCTGCGAGCAAACAGGGCATTCACCTATAAAGTGGTCAATTCCTTCGATTATCCTGTAGAAGATATGGCATTCTTCTACCTTGAGGAGCAATGGGAAGCCGATTATTACAGAAAAGGCTTCGAGGTAGTCGACGAGCAAACGGGACAAGTGATTCCTCACCAGCAGGAGAAGGTAAGCAGAGGATATCAAATTGCCATAATGGTTAAGCTTAGCGCAAAGGAAGAAAAAAGATTTTATATCCGCGACGCTGCGCAGGCTTCATCGATTACGACCAGCAGCACCCGCTTGCGGGGAGCCGATCGCATCCATGATATCGTAGATTTGTTGCCTCCTGTACAGGAAGATAGGCCTCGGATGCATATTACTGAGAACAGCATTGAATCTCGCTATGTGCGGATTGCTTGGAGAGCTGGCGAAGGTATCGTTTCATGGATCGAGAAAGAGACAGGAAAAGAGCTCATCGATCAGGAGCAGCCTGGCGGAGCATTCACGCCCGTCTATGAAGTGACTCGCGGCGATCATGGCGATCAGATGAACGTGAGAAGAACCATGGGAAGGAATCGAAAAGGCATGAACGTTCAGCGTTCTACCGGTGTACTAACAGGTGTGAAGGCCATAACGGACGGACCGATTTACAGCATCATCGAATTGAAATACAACGTGCAGGGAATGAGCCATTATTCGTTATTCCTCAAAGTGTATTTGGCACAGCCGAGAGTTGATGTTTCCGTACGCATTCACAAGGACAGTGTCTGGGACCCGGAGAACGTATATATCTCTCTTCCGTTCGTCAAAGCGGAGAACGGAGATCTGTGGTTTGAAAAAGCTGGGGCGCTCGTAAGACCAGGCATCGATCAAATACCGGGTACTGGCATGGACTTCTATTGCATTCAAGAGGGACTTGCTCTCGTTTCGGCACAAGGAGGATTATCGATTGCAACTCCTGATACGCCGCTTATGCAAACCGGTTCTTTGGAATATGGGCCAAGACTCGTTCAAGGCCAGCAACCGGAGAATGCTAAGAAAACGCTGTACGCATGGGTTTTGACGAACTATTGGGAGACGAATTTCAAGGCAACATTAGGCGGCTTCTACGAGTTCCGTTATATGCTGCAATGGGGAAGCGACGTGAATACAGCGGAGAAAGCGATTCAGCTGTGTCACAGTGCAAATGCAGGAACGGTAGCGTTTCGAGCAAAATAAAAATAAATCGATTGACCAAAAAAAGGGCTGCATCTTATTAAAGATGCCCTTTTTTTGCTCTTATCCAGGAGGGAAATCTACTGTGTATCGCATTCTGATTGTTGATGACGAGCGTATCGAAAGACAGGGTATCCTGCAGCTAATAAAGACGCATCAGCTGGATCTCGAGACGCTATTGGCCGAGAACGGCGAGGTTGCGCTGGAAATCATTAATAATCAACCGATCGATATTCTGATTACGGATATTAAGATGCCTTTTATGGATGGGCTGGAGCTGGCGGAGCATGTTAGCAAGCTGCATCCGAATATTGAAATCATTATTTATAGTGCCTTTAACGAGTTCGAATATGCAAGAAGAGCGCTGCGCACGAATATTTCAAATTATTTGCTCAAACCGATTCAAGTTACAGAATTTCTTGCCGTTTTGAAGCAGACGATCGAAACCTGCGACGAGATAGCAGCGCAAAACATGCGCACGGATCAATTGCTGGAGGGGTATAATCGGGGATTGGTTTACGAAAAGGAAAAAATGCTGCTGGATGCCTTGAACGGTAAGTCGAATGCCGTAAATTCACGTGAGCTTGACCGATCGATGGATCAGTCTAACCACACATGGATCCATTTGATTCTTGTCGATTGCGGCAGGAAGTTTTTTGATATTCACCATGATTCCTTTATAGCGCTGTTATCAGAGGTGATCAGCTATGAATTCGATTACGTGAACATGGATGAGAACCAAAGCGTCTTATTCATCAACCATCACCGGCCCATCGACAAAGAAACGCTTAGAGTGCTTGGAGAAACGATCATACAGAAGACCAGGGAGGCCTTGAGCGAGAATCTCGGCCTTGTCGTAGGAAAAGCGGTTGACCGACTGGATCAGGTACATGATTTGTACACCGAAATGGAGCGGATGCTCGAATTTAGATTTTTTATGGAGGATCAAGCGATCCTGTTCTCCGACGAGCAATTCACCCAAGCAAATTTCAATGACATCGAGCTGAATCAAATATTGGAGAAGGTTTACCAGTGTTTGGAATACAACGATATTGAGGTGGCAAAATACAGCTTAGAGCTGCTTTTCTCTTATCTGAAGACGAAAGGTCAATTCTCCTCGCTGTACACTAAATTTATATGCTCGGAAATCATGAAGAAAGTAGTAACCAGGGAAAACAAACTTGAATTTACCGAGATGAATGTATATTTGGATAGTATTTATCGAACGGTTTCTTTGCATGATTTGAAGGATTTTATGTTTGCGATCTTCGATAAAATTGAAATAAGTACGGAAATGAAGGCGAAAGATGATTCTAATCTTAAGCTAATTCGGACGATAAGGGAATTGATCGGAAAGGAATACGGTGAAGATCTCTCGTTGGAAGGCATTGCAGAGCGAGTTTATTTGACGCCAAGCTATCTGAGCTATCTATTCAAGAAGGAAACGGGCCAAAGCCTGATCCGGTACATCACGCAAGTCAGGATGGAGAAGGCGGCTTTGCTGCTCACCGAATCGAATATGAAAATCGTCGATATGTATACGCTGCTGGGCTACAGAAGCTCTACTTATTTTATTCAAACCTTTCGGAACTACTATGGGGTCACTCCTGCAAAATTCAGAGAATCATCTTCGTAAAAAATCGATCTATATCACAAATATGTGAGATATCAGCCACCTAGGGGCTGTTGCTATGATAGAGGAGCAAGATAGAACGAATTAATGGAGGATGGTCATGAAGACAAAGAGAATACTCGCTTTACTTTGCGCAGTTACGGTATTTGGGTTAGCGGCATGCAGCAGCGGCGGCAATAACGGCAATGCTTCAAATGCAACAAACGCAGGAAATAATACGCCACAGCAAACAGAAACAAATACAGAGCCGGAAGTGGATAAGCCTTTCGGGAAGTACAATGAAACCGTTACCATCACGCTTGGAAGACAAGGCGTTTCCGGCAATAACTTGCCAACAGGCGATACGCTGGAAAGCAATCAATATCTGAAATACGTGGAAGACCGATTAAACGTAAAGGTCAAATATGATTTCTCGGTGGAAGATCTGGACGCATATAATCAAAAAGTAACATTGGCTATCGCCAGCAATAATACGCCGGATGTCATGATTGTTGACGAGCAGCAATTCAAGCGTATGGCGCAAGCGAAGATGCTGGCTGACCTAACAGACGTGTACGATCAATACGCCTCGCCATTAATTAAGGAATATTACGGTTCTTATACCGACGATAGAGTGCTTAATACGGGAAGAATTGACGGTAAGCTTCTAGCTCTGCCGAATACGAATATCGATGGCAGCTACCAGTTGCTCTGGATTCGGAAAGATTGGCTGGATAAGCTGAAGCTTACGCCTCCGAAATCGATGGAAGAAGTAACCGCCATTGTGAAAGCCTTCAAGGAGCAAGATCCAGATGGCAACAATAAGGCAGATACTGTAGGCTTGCTTGGTGAAAAATCAGTCGTTACCGACGGAGGATTCTTTACCTTTGATCCTGTATTCAACGTAAATCACTCCTACCCGAAGAACTGGTTCAAGGACAGCAGCGGCAACATCGTGTACGGCTCCACAACCCCGGAGACCAAAGAAGCGCTTAAAGTTCTACGCGATATGTATGCTGCAGACCTTATCGACAAAGAGTTTCTCACCCGCAAGTGGGAAGACAACGCAGGTCTCGTATCCAGCGGCAGAGCGGGCATCCTATTCGCGCCTTGGTTCGCGGGCTGGGCATTGTCCGATGCGGTGAAGACGAATCCGAACGCGGATTGGATACCACTGGCCGTGCCTCTGGATGGAGAAGGAAATCGCAACATCGTGCCTTCGGTTCCATCGGGCATGTTCATGGTCGTGAACAAAAAAGCTGAAAATCCGGAAGCGGTTATCAAAATGCTGAACGTAGAATACGAGGGCATCCGTCTTATCGATCCGGCTTCGCAAGAGCTTTATAAGGATCTAGGCGTAGGCTGGCAGAATTACCCGCTGAACCTGCAGCTTGATTACCAGGATTCGCTTGCCCGGGACATTCCGGTTTATGACCAAGCCATTAAAGACAATACTTCAGCTGGATTGCCTGCCCGTATTATTCCACGGGTAAATTCCGTACTGAAAAACAACAAAGATCCGAAAAAAGATCTTCCTGCATATGCGGATTCTCTGGCTTTCTATACAGGTGCTGCTGTGACGGGCGCCAAAGAAATCAAGAAAATCGATCCGATTTTTTACGGCAAAACGGCTACTATGCTCAAAAAAGGCGCAAACCTGGAAAAACTCGAGAATGAAACCTTCTTAAAAATCATTACGGGAACTGCACCGATCGATGAATTCGATAAATTCGTTTCCACGTGGAAAAATATTGGCGGCGACGAAATCACCAAAGAAATTGCTGAGGCTGTCGCAGGTAAATAATGTCGTAATCACAATCGTTGAGTGAGGGGCATCTAGCTAAGCAAGGATGCCCCTCTTACTAATACCATGTTTAGGTGGAGATGCTATGAGAAGTCGATCTTTTATTTGGAATTACCATGTCATGCTGCTACCGGGAATTTTATTACTGATTGCATTCAGTGTGATTCCAATGTTTGGAATCGCTATCGCTTTTCAAGATTTTCAACCTACACTTGGAATTTTTCATTCGGAATGGGTAGGATGGGATAATTTCACGTATATGTTCAGCTTGCCGGACAGTAAGCTCATTTTTGTGAACACGCTGACGATCGCTTTGATGAAAATAGTCGCAGGACTTATCGTTCCTTTTGGATTTGCCTTGCTGCTTCATGAGGTTTATCACGTGAAATTCAAACGGACGATTCAGACGATCGTTTATTTGCCCCATTTCATGTCATGGGTTATTCTATCGGGTGTTCTTGTCAATCTATTAAGCTTGGACGGATTAATTAATCATATGATTAAATGGTTCGGTGGCGACCCCATCATGTTCTTGCAAAGCAACAGCTGGTTTCGCGCCATTATCGTCTCCAGTGACGTATGGAAGGAATTCGGATTTAATACGATCATTTACATTGCGGCACTTACATCAATTAACACGAACCTTTATGAAGCGGCAGCCATCGACGGCGCTACTCGGTTTCAAAGACTTCGCCATATTACGGTCCCTAGTTTAATGACAACGATTATTCTTCTGGCTACGCTGGCCTTAGGCAATGTGCTGAATGCCGGCTTTGAGCAAATTCTCAATCTATACAATCCTATCGTTTATCAAACCGGCGATATTATTGATACTTATGTTTATCGTGCCGGCTTGCTTGAGATTCAATATGGGCTGGCAACAGCAGTCGGACTGCTCAAGTCTTTGGTTAGTTTTTTGTTGATTACGATTTCGTACGTACTTGCAGCCCGATTTGCCAACTATCGTATTTTCTGACAGGAGTGATGAACTATGGTTAAAGGAAATAGTCGTGCCGTTGATATGATGATCTATGTATTCCTCGCCTTAATTGCCTTTCTTTCAATGGCTCCGGTCCTGAATACCCTTGCTATCTCCTTCAGCGGAAAAATAGCGGCGATGTCTGGCGAGGTATATTTTTGGCCGGTAGATTTTAATTTGAATGCTTATAAATCCGTGATTAGCGACCGAGGCTTTTTCGTTTCATTCGGCGTTTCGGTCAAGAGAGTATTGCTTGGAGGAGCAATCAATTTTATCATTACGATATTGATGGCATATCCTTTATCTAAGTCCGATAAGTTTTTCCCGGGACGCAATATTTATATGTGGTTTATTGTCTTCTGCATGCTATTCAGCGGTGGCTTGATTCCGTGGTATATGACAATCTATACTTTCGGACTGCTCGATTCCATATGGGCACTCGTGCTGCCAACTGCCGTTCCCGTATTTAATGTCATACTGCTGATGAATTTCTTCAAAGGCATTCCTAAGGAGCTCGAGGATGCGGCCAATATCGATGGTGCAGGTCCTTGGAAGACGCTGATTCTCATCTTCGTTCCCGTTTCTACGCCTGCCCTTGCTACCGTTACTTTATTTTCCATCGTAGGGCATTGGAATTCCTTCTTCGATGGTATGATTCTCATGCAGCATAAAGAAAATTGGCCTTTGCAGACTTACATTCAACAATTGATTATCAGCGTCAATTCGATCATGAATACGACAGATCCCGAAGAAATCAAACGCTTGTCGAATATGTCGAGTCAACTGCTTAATGCAGCTAAGGTCATGGTGTCCATGGTTCCGATCATGCTCATTTATCCATTTTTGCAGAAATATTTTGTCAGCGGAATCGTACTTGGCGCTGTCAAAGAATAATACCTGCTGCTAGTTTCCTGTCCATATAGATCAGTCTTGCTATAATAAGTCTATATGGAAGGAAAGAAGGCGAACTACCATGAAAATCAACTTTAAAAACAAGTGGAAAATAAAGCATAAATTGTTTATATCCTATATAGCCGTTATTATGATTCCGCTTATGATTTTGGGTATTTATTCCTACCAGCAATCGAAACAGCTCCAGGTCCAGCAATCGAACATCGTTCTTCAAGACAGCTTGAAGAAGATGGAGGACAGTCTTACCTATAAGCTGCAGCGGTTTAACGCGGCGATCGAATTGATCAGCTACAACCCAAATTTCTCCCATATTTTCAATGAGGAATATAAAAGTTATTATGACATGTATATCGATTTGAAAGACACTGTGGATCCTTTGCTCAATACGGCGCTTTTCTTGAATAGCGATATCGCGCGGATCACGATATATACGGAGAATAATCTAACGGAACGCTTGAATTCCATCATGCCGATATCGAAGGTAGAGCATGAATTCTGGTATAAAGAATCGTTAAACTCGGCGGATACGCATTGGTATGCGCAAAACGGGAGAATTTTCGGCGTAAGGCGGATATTCGGGGATATTAATTACGATAAGAAAAACTTGATTTATATGGAACTGATTCCGAAGTTCTTCTTTAATTCCCTGAAACCATCGGAATTGAATGGATCCACGGTCGTCATTACGGATCAGCAGTTGAATATTGTTTATGCGAGCAATGATTCGCAAGACCAATTGGCGGCAGTGCGTCAATTGCTCCAACAATCCAAGCTGAAACCGAACACCGAGAACGCTCAATATATATGGCTCAATAGAACAATGAAAGAATCAGGCTGGACCATTTCGCTCATCGCTTCCTCGGAGGCATTAACGATAAAACCGTGGAAGATTATTCGGGCTACCATCATCATAGAAGCAGCTTGCTTCGTTATTTTATTAGGGATGATTTGGTTGTTTACGCGCGTGTTCGTTCGTAGGATTCATCGTTTAAATACGAAGATGAGAATGGTCGAAGAAGGCATATTCACGATCAACTTGAAGGTTCATTCCCAAGATGAAATCGGAGAGCTCGAACTTCGATTCGTGAAAATGTTGACTAGTATCAATCTATTGATCGAGGAAGGGTACAAAAGCAAGATCATTCAACGGGAGGCGGAGCTGCGAGCCCTTCAATCGCAAATCAACCCGCATTTTCTGTACAACTCCTTGTCCATCATTAACTGGAAAGCGATTGAAATCAAAGCAACCGACATCAGCAACGTAGCAGGGATCTTAGCTACCTTCTATCGAACGACGTTAAATCGCGGCAATGATATGATGTCTGTCAGAGACGAGCTTCTGAATACGAGATCCTACCTCGAAATGCAATTAATAATGCATGACCATGATTTTGACGTGATTTACGAGTTGGAGGACGATATTCTCGATTACCGGATGATCAAGCTGGTGCTGCAGCCGATCGTAGAAAATGCGATTGAGCACGGTATCGATCAGAAGCGATCAGGAAAAGGCGAGCTGAGAATTAGCGGCAAGTTGGATGGCGAAGCCATTGTATTTACGGTTCAGGACAACGGACCAGGGATGGATAAGAAATTATCCGAAGACATCCTGGTTAAGCAGTCCAAGGGTTATGGAATCTACAATGTGCACGAGCGAATTAGGGTGCAATATGGCAGTGAATACGGCATCGCCATTCAAAGCGTGATCGGAATAGGCACGCAGGTGACAGTGAGGATATCCAGTCACTTGCAGGATGATTTCTAATAATAAGGGGCCGTTCCCTTTGTCCATCATCCATGGACAAGAGAAACCGGCCCCAAATTCCTTATCACCTACAAGTTATACTTCCGAATCAAGTAAGTCGGCGTGCAGCTCCAAGCATGGCAATAGCTATTGATCATTGGATTGCCATAAGGAGAGAAGGATTTATTGTTGGGATCGTAAAGCTCCCAGAAAGTATCAGCCCCGTCTTTAATCATTTCACCCCAGTAGGCTTTCATTTGATTGATAGCGACCTCTGTTTCACCCACAAGAATGAGTGCCTCCACCAAATGGTGGTACAGGTAAGGCGTCGTTACTCCGACATCCGGCTTCACTTCCAATAAACGAGTGAGCAGCTCCTTATTTTTCTGTGGCTCCCATACTTCCGCAAGAACCATCCAGATTTGGCTGGCCCAAGAGACTTGACGGTCCACGCCGCTTATGAAGAAGCCCGCTGCCTCATCCCATAAATGCTCTTTTGTTGATTCTACGATTAGATCGAGCTGTTGCTTCAACCTTTCTACGGTATCACGGCCTACAATTTCGGCTATTTGAATAGCTATCCGGAGAGCGTAGATCAACACGCCTTGCGTTGGCGCTTGCTTATTCAATTCCTGATTCCAATCGATGAAGGAATACCAGGAATTCGAATCTCGGACGAGATGGCTTTCATCCAAGTATCCAAAAGCAATCTCGAATTGTCTGAGAGCTAACGGCCATAGCTCGGTCAAGGTTTCCAGGTCCTGCGAGACAGCATAATAGTCGTATAAGGTAGTGACAAAGAAAATTGAATAGTCGAGCAGGTACGTGTCATCCGCGATCAAATCCGCAAACGTAAAGACGTTGGCTGTAATTTGTCCGTTGTCGTTAGGGACGCCGGCAAACAAATATAGGTTTCGTTTCACTAGATCGTAATTTTTGAAGGTTTCATAGTTCGCCAGTGCTTGAAGCCGAAGATCCCCCAGCCATAACCTGCGGTCCCGCTTGGGGCCATCCTCGAATACGAGCTGCATGCAATCCTGCAAGGTTTTGATACTAACCTCATCCATTTTCTGAATTAGCTCGTCCGAGTGTTTTAGCGGCGTGATCTTGCTGACATCGGCGGAAGTAACCGTGCGGCACACAATCTTGTCGAAGGAGACACGGTATTTCTGGGAAGCAGCAATTACTTCAATCTTCACGTAACGGAAGCTGTAACGACGGGGCAGGGTTATTACGCCTGGCAATATATCCACGTGGAAGACTGCTTCTTGGAGCCAAGAGCTGCTGATCCAGCCCTCATAAGAGCTGAAGGGCTCAGCCATTTCGATCGGCATTTCGCCGAAGGTAATTTTGAGATGAAGAGGCGCATCAGGCGGGCTGCCGACTGGACGGATATGGATTTCATCCAAATACCCGACAAGATGTGTGCCATAGTCCAGAATGAATTGATCACCTTTGCCGAAGCTTTTATGGCGGAGCTCTTCAGCGGGCTCCAAGACGTTCGCTCTCCATCCATGTACGGCAGAGGCATCAGAAATGACATCTATAAGGTGAACCGGATGGACTTCCGTACTGATGAGCTCCGGTTTTAGCTGTTCCGCTATTGCAATAAAAGCTTCGTTTCTAATAATCGTATGATCCTTAATCACTTGAATGTTCGCCACGTATAGTTCCCCTCTCGGAAAATAATCTCACTATTAATTTAAATGCTTTCTTATGCATCCATCAATGATGACAGTACAGAAAAAACTATCCGTTTTACAGTTATCGCGTATTTTCTTCTTCCTATGGGATTCTTCCAAGTGCTTCAGGTATCAATGCCGGTACTCGCTGCCGATGCAGGAATTGTGAACATTACAGACACTTCGCAATCAATCATAATGGCGACAATGGTCATCACAACATTGCCAATCTTAGCCGCATATCCTGCTCCTGCAAAAATACTTTGTGCAAGGCAGGATGATTGGTTCGGTGAAAGGCTAACGGTTACATTTCTTGTATCACGACAAGATGGTAATATATAAATTATGATTAATAATCCCATTACATTTGACTGGCACATCAATTTCTCATGGTTTGCCGCTAACTAGGTCTTTCCTCTAATGGAAAAGAGTCCGTGGATATTTTGAAGCGTTATAAAGCAGTAGGGAACATACAAATAGAGAGGCGAGACGTCATGGATCATCTGCAACTGGATCACTATTTGCGACAGCTTGATTCGATAGAGAAAATTCAGATCATTACGCGTTCCAACGTCAATGAATTTGATGGGAATGAAAGGAGAGCGGAAAATGATGGCACTGTTTTCCGCATGCAGGAGAATTATTTTTTTGATCAAGGGTCGATATTCATCAGCAAGCATCACCGCTATGCTCCGATGCCGCTGCATAACCATTCCTTTATCGAGTTGAATTATATGTATTCCGGGGAATGCAAGCAGGAGATCAATGGAAATCTGGTTCATATCAACCAAGGTCAGGTTTGTATGCTGGATAAGGATGTTCTTCACCGTATTTATCCCCTTGGAGAAAACGATATCCTTATTAATATCATTATCAAAAAGGATTCCCTTTTGCCAAGATTATTAGGCGGGCTGAATCGAACCGGAATAGTCTCCAGCTTCCTATCCCATGCCTTATCGGAGGATCAGAGCCATGACCGTTATGTACGGTTTCACTCGGAGAATCGGCATCAATTGCATCATCTTTTCAAGAATATGATGTGTGAATACTTTGATACCGACGAATTGTCCATGGATATGGTGGGCTACTACATCCCACTTGTCTTTACCGAGCTCATGAGAGTCTATCGTACGGATAAAAATTTCGAGCTCAACCAATCGAACGGGCAGGGCAGCATCATTGATATTCTTCACTATATCGAACAGAACTTCCGGAACTGCACATTAACGGGCTTAGCCGAGGCCTTCGGCTTTAATGCGAATTACTTAGGAAATATGTTGAAGGAACGAACAGGTCAAACCTTTCTATCGTTGGTTCAAACCCAGCGCATGGTGCAAGCCGTTCATTTGTTAAAGCATTCCTCTAAAAATATCGATGAGATTGCACTTGAAATCGGTTATGAATCACCAGGTTTTTTTTACCGGAAATTCAAGGATTATTATGGCCAAACCCCTAATCGTTATCGCAAATCAATGGAAGCCGAGGGGATTATGGGTTGAGCGTTTTTTCATCCATTTTGTTTACTATTCTATGCATGCAAAATAATACCCAATACCTTCGAGGCATTGGGTATTTGCTGCACTTTTGGCTGTTCAATTGAAAGTTTTTCCACTAAAGATACCTTTAAACTTCGGCGTTCCATTTGTTGTTTTTAACTCTGCTTTTTTGGGGTAATGCGGTCATCTTTATTTCAACTCTTCGAGCTAGTTTTAATGCACCTTGATCGATATATTTCATATAGTAATGCGACAAAATAAATAAGGGCACCATGGAGATAATGAAAGTAATTGCATAGGCAAGATTATAACTAAAGTGATGAATCACTTTACTAAACAGGAACGCGGAGAACGTATTTAGGAAAGTAAAATGAATAAGGTAAAGGGAAAATGAAATCTGTCCTAAATAAGCAAACGGTTTCGATCCAAACACCTGCTGCAGCACTTTTAAACGAAGCATAGCAAACAAAATCAGAGCAGAACCTAGGGTTCGTGCAAAAAGTCGTGGATCAATATTAAATTGAATCCATTGATTGATCATCTTTGTCCACACTTCTATAGGTTCGTAGATAGTGCCCATTAATGAAGTATAAGGTGCCGAACCTAAATAAATCCCCATTAAAAGCACAAGTACTGCCGCTATTTTGTTTTGTATCCATTTGTGCTTGAGCAAATCGGCAAGCAGCATTCCCCACAAAAAAGCGACAAAATAAGATTGTATAAACGTAATGGATAAGACCACATACACAATCCATCTTTGTTTCACTCGACCAAATAGAGCAAGAAAACCGAAAATTAAAAAAGAACCTAATAGCTCATAGCCCATTGTCCAAAGGACTGGATTGTAAGGATGTGCTTCAAAACGGAAAAACGGATCAAAAATAGCAGCCTTCATAACGGTATATATATTTGTATCTAAAACGTAGTAGTTCTTTTTCATATCCGTCCATGTTGTTCCCTATATTTCTTGGAGATGAAAGGCATTTGTAATAATTGCTAGATACGCTAGCAAGACGGATACCGCTGCAGGTATGGCAAGGCGAATGTATCTTCGTATGGCGCTGGAATGCAACCATTTTTGGTAAGTTTCACTATCGAGCTCTTTTTCAAACATTTTGACACTGAGTACATAACCACTTAACACAAAAAACAAGCAAACGGCAAATTGTCCATTATAAAATAAATTAATTGGAGAATGACCGTACCAGATATCCCATTTAAAATGAGCTTGTTGCGGTCTTCCATTTAACGCAGCTGGATAAAATACTTGGATGTAGTGCGAAATAACCACGGCGCATGCCGCGAGCCCTCTCATGCCATCCAAATAGATTAGCTTTTTTTCGGATATCTCTTTATTCATTTTTTCCCCTACTTTCATGAAGCATGCAATGTTGCACAATTAAATGTACATCATGAACCATTTATTGCCCTCAAATACTACCATATATAAATAGAAATACAATACCTAGGGCTCGCAACCGGATTATTCACGAAAGTGACATAGATTTTTGACAGAATGATGAGGGTTGATTGGAGAGCAGTACATAAACGGCGCAATATGGTAACCTATAGAAGTGAAATTACTGAGAGGAAGTGTCATGGTCATGCCGAACCAAAGCAATGCGATTAGTATCGAACGATTTCCGACCTCTGTTACAAAGGTACTTTTTGAAACCATAAAGATTGGCATTATTAAATCGAATCTCATCGCGATGATCGCAGGGCTAAGTATGGCGACGTTCGTTCATCATATATCCTTTTTCGATAAGATAGGCAACATATTGCTGGCTTTGATTGGATCGTCCTTGGTCATCGGAGCAGCTGGCATCTTTAATAATTTGTACGACCGCGATATTGACAGCATTATGAAGCGGACGAAAAATAGGCCAACCGTGTCCGGAATCATTGACGTCTGGAGCGGGCTAATCATGGGGATCTGGATCGCGGTCGGCGGTCTTGTCGCGCTGTTTATGGCTTCGCCGCTGTCCGCTGTCTTCGGATTTCTGGGGCTTTTCCTCTATGTCGTGCCTTATACCATGTGGACGAAACGTAGAACCGTATACAATACGGAGGTAGGAAGCTTGTCAGGCGCGATGCCTCCACTGATCGGTTGGGCCGCAATCTCGCCTGACGTTTTGCATCCTGGTGCTATTGCCTTGTTCCTGTTAATGGTCATTTGGCAGATGCCGCATTTTTACGCGATAGCGATTCGCCGCATGGAGGAATACCGGGCGGCTAACATCCCGATGCTGCCGGTCGCCAAGGGTATTCGGAGAACGTACTTGCAGATGAACGTGTACTTGGTTGCATTGCTTTTATGCAGCATTTTGTTCTGGTCGTTTAATCCTTACATCGCTATCGCGAATGCGATTCTAAGCTTGGGCTGGTTGATTCTGAGCATTAACGGATACCGTAAGAAGCAGGAAGACAAGTGGGCCCGTTCAATGTTCATTTTCTCGCTGAACCACATTACGGTTATCCTGTTGATGATCGTTTGTTACTCGATAGGTGCTCCGTTGTTATAATGGAAATGCTCGTCTGAAATCTAAAAATTAAAATAGAATATGTCGAATGACAAATACATTCGAAGCTGCATCGATTATATGATATTTGATCCCCTTTAAGTAGACACTCGAAAAACCTTCAATGGAGGTTAGGGAGACACTTGGAGGGGATATTTTTTATGGTTAAAAGAGGATAAACAATCCTGAAGAATTCGAGTTTTTTCTTTAATGAAGTTAGGAAGTTTGAGAGCTGATTTGATGATATCACACTCGTCCAATGCGCTTCTTACATCGTGTAATATGTATTTGGTAATCAATGTTAAGATCAATGGTGACGCCTAATTTTTAAATTTATCGTCCTGACTGGATCACTTTTCCCAAATCATTCATTGTATATCTTGATTCGATAATACTACTTATTAAAGTTAAAGGGTTGATTCGAAAAGAGTGACCAAATCAAAGATGTTTTAATACAAATGTTTATATTATAATAGTCTCAAAAAGAGTATTTTTGTCGTAAAAGGAAGAAAGAAGGAATTTCTATGGAGATCAGCGAGGATCAGCGCATTACTGCTAAACAGAAGCTTATTCAAGTGTTTTCCTATCTGCAGGCTATGCATCAATTGAAACAGCCGGTAATAAAGAGGACTTCAAGCCATTTATGGTCGCAATCCTTTTCTGATTTACCGGTTAATCCCAATGTAATCTGTGATTTTATACACGAAAATAAATCTTCTAAACGTATAGAGGATCAGATTTCTGATGTCTTGCTAACAGTTAGGAGACCTAATCCGAGCCCCTGTCCAAAACCACCTGAGCAGCTGTTGCGCTGGCTGAAGCCGGATTGGGACAAAATTCAAACACAGCCGGATAGAGTGGAAAGTCTAGAAAGCTACCGTGAGCTTGAGGAAACAGGCGGTTATGAAGCGTATCAGGAACGTTTCGATCAGAACGAAGAAAGAGTTCTGACCTGGACGATATGGTGTAAAGAGCGTGAAGAATGGAAAAAAAATGAATGGCCTGTACGCAGAACCATAAAGTTGTTCGAGGATTTGTACATGCTCTTTTCATGGATTGATCGTGAAAGGGATTCTGTCGAACTAATGATGGGGGATGGGATATTATATTGGGAACTACAGCCAGAGATTATTCACCATCCCGTGTTGATACAGAAAGTACAACTGTGTTTCAATCCCGATGTGCCGGAGTTTACACTGATTGCTTCTGAAGACGAGCCTAAGTTTCACAGTGCTTTATTTAGAGACACGCTTGAAGTTAGTTCACAATCAATAAAAAAATGTACCGAGGATTTGTTGAATTCTCCTTGTTTACCCTTGGGATATGAAGGTACGGATAACTATTTGAAAAAGGTATCCAGCTACTTATCTGCTAAAGCGGAGTTTATTCCTTTTGACAGTGAAGGAGCAGATTTAACTCAGGAGAAGAAGGCAGTAATTATTCGAAGAGAGCCAGTAATTTTTTTGCGTAAGCGTACCATTGGATTTGATCATGCAATTGAAGAAATCATTAAGGATTTGAACGTAAGAGAAGATTTTCCGCAGGCGATAGCCAGAATTACTGGAATTGACATAGGATCTGCACCCCAGAGAGAAAATAAGTTTTCATATTCTAATATGAATGTTAATGGAGAGAATGAAGAGATTCTATTCACTAAGGAGGCAAACTCGGAGCAGTTGGATATTGCTCTGAAGTTGGGACGGTTTGGCTCGGTTTTGGTACAAGGGCCACCGGGTACTGGAAAGACGCACACCATTGCCAACTTGCTCGGTCATTTTCTTGCAGAAGGCAAAAGTGTATTGGTAACCAGCCACACCTCAAGAGCATTGAGCGTTCTGCGCGATAAGGTAGTGAGTGAACTTCAAAATTTATGCGTCAGCGTATTGGACGATGTCAGCGGACAGAAACAACTGGAGAACTCCATTGACATCATTACATCGACTTTAAGCACAATATCGTTGGAACAAACAGAACAGGAAATTGTTGTTTTATCAACCAAACGCAAATCAATACTGGAGCAGCTCAAAGTAATTAATAATAGCCTTCGAATCTCTCGAGAGAGCGACTATCAACCGATTGTATTGTGGGGTTCTGAATATGATCCGTCCAAAGCAGCGAAAATGATCTCTGCAGGACAGGAAACATTGGATTTAATCCCCGGGAGTATTGTCGCAGGTCATGCTTTTCCACTTTCTCCTTCTGAGTTGAACAGCTTATATTTCAGCTCTGGAGAGATTACTGTTGAGGATGAGAATGAATTCAAATACTTATCCATTAACACAGAAATGCTTATTACTCCTGAAGAATTTAATAGGCTTGTTGAAGAAAATCAGAAGCTGCTAAGTATGGACAAGAATAAACATATACCTTATTGGGCAATTAACAAGGAGGTACAGCCGGATAAACTGCGCACTTTGCTTGTTCAATTGCGTCAAACGATAGTTATTAGCAACCAAGAGGATTGGAAGCTTGAACTAATCTTTATCAAAGAGAATGAAAAGAACGATTGGCTTGAATTGCTTGAAGAGGTAGATCAGTGGTTAGGCCTGTACCGTACAGCAAGAACAGCTAGATACAAATTTGGATTTGAACATTTGGGCGACGGTGATTTGCATTCTCTCCTTCCAGTGCTTAATGAAATAAAACGCCATCTGGAAAATGGGGGTAAACTGAATTCACTTCAGCTATTGCTTAAGCGGCAGTGGAAAAAGGTTTGTGAACTCATATTACCTCATGGCAAGGAAATTGAGGAACTGGATGTTGCCTACATTGATGCACTGCTGTCAGTCATAGCTTACCAATATCAACGGTCTAAATCGATAACTCGTTGGAACCGGCAGGTAACTGTTAGAGGAGGTTACGATTTAGCCGAGTTTGGGTCGCAGCTCGAAGAGTACATGGAGAATATTCAGACGGAAATCCGTGGTCTGTTGGATTGGAGGCAATCAAGCTTTAATCCTCTGTTACAGGCTCTAGAGAATGAAGGGCTCGAGTGGGATGCTTTGTTTAATGCCAAGCAGCTTCCAGTAGAGAAGCATGCCGAGTGGCTTCATCTGCAGCAATTGGTCGAGCAAGAACTCCCAGATATCATAGATTCATATATATATGCAGAGAGATGGAATATAGTTAACCAACGGATACAGGAAGTGTGGCAAACCGTACAATCTCTAGCGGATTCCCGTTCAGTGACGGCAAGTCGCCTTCAGGAGAGTATTATGCAGTTGGATCAGCATATGTATGGACAAGCTTATAGTGCCATACAGCAATTTTGGGGAAAAAGCACTCTGATACGCCAAAGACAAGAATGGCTCCAAAAATTGGAGGAGAGTGCTCCTGATTGGGCACTGGCGATTAGAAACAGGCGAGGGGTTCACAATGGAATTCAGGCTCCAAATGAAGCTCAAACGATCTGGCTGCTTAAACAATTAGATATGGAATTAGATCGAAGATCTGCAATTTCAACACAATTGCTACAAGAAGAACTTGCGGAAATCCGTAACCACTTTAAATCGGTAACTCTGCAGTTGGTCGAGAAAAAGGCTTGGCTCGCACTTGCACGAAAGACTACGCTTAAGCAGCAGAATGCGCTTCACGGCTGGAAACTATTGATGAAAAGAGCAGGAAAGCGGACCGGGAAGTCTGCTCCTCATCTTCTTGCTGAAGCCCGTAAGCTTATGCCCATCTGCCAGTCTGCAGTTCCCGTTTGGATTATGCCTACTTATAGAGTAGTGGATAGTTTTAACCCTTCAGATAACCACTTTGATGTTGTAATAGTGGATGAAGCCAGCCAGGCAGATATTATGGCACTAACGGCGCTTTATTTGGGTACACAAATAGTTGTAGTTGGTGATGATGAACAAGTGAGCCCTGAGGCAATAGGACAGCGGCTGGAAGAAACGAGAAAGCTGATGGATGCCCATCTGGAAGGTATTCCTAACGCTGCCCTGTATGACGGGAGCACTTCAATTTATGATCTGGCTAAAACCTCATTTGCGGGAATGACCCAACTTAGGGAACATTTTCGCTGTGTAGAACCAATTATTCAGTTCAGTAACAGATTGTCCTATAATGGATCCATTCTTCCGCTTAGAGATGCAAGTGGGGTATCCACCAAGCCTTACATTATCGAGTACCGAGTAGAGAGCGGAAGCAGGAATAATAAAAAGAATGAGGCGGAAGCGCAGGCTGTCGCTTCGCTTATTCTCTCAGCCATTGAGCAGGAAGAATATAAGGACGCCACTTTTGGGGTAATAACTTTGCTTGGGGAAGAACAAGCTATTTTAATTGACCAGTATTTGCAAAAACACATACCAGCTAAAGAATATGAGCAGCGAAAGATACGATGTGGAAATTCTGCCCAGTTTCAAGGTGATGAGCGCGATGTAGTTTTTTTGTCCATGGTCGATGCATCTGAAGAATCTGTACCGCTGCGTCTTATTTCAGATCCTGGAAATCGAACCAAAAAGCGCTACAACGTCGCAGTTAGCCGGGCCCGTGACCAACTATGGCTGGTTCATTCGCTCGATACATCAACTCAACTTAAAGAAGGGGATCTGCGGAAACGTTTAATTGAATATTTTAGGAACCCGTATACCGCTGATGAAATCTTGAGTCAGCATGAGCCTGAACTGGAATCCGAATTTGAGCGTCAGGTTATGCGTCGTGTTCTGCAGGAAGGCTATAGAGTATTTCCTCAATGGAAAGTAGGAGCCTACCGCATTGATATGGTGATTGAAGGAGGCGGTAAACGCTTAGCTGTGGAATGTGATGGGGACAAATGGCATCCGGTCGAAAAGCTTAGTGAGGATATGGACAGGCAATCCATACTAGAGCGTCTTGGTTGGACCTTCGTAAGAATCAGAGGTGGAGAGTTCTTCCGGCAGCCCGAAAGGGCATTACTTCCACTGTTTCAGAAGTTGGAGGAATTGAACATTCCACGTGAGCTGCTACAGCAGGAAAAGTCCATGCAAGTGGGAGAGTACGAGCCGACGGCGCTTCAGGATGAAATAATAAATAGAGCAGGGCGGATTAGACAGGAGTGGAACAATGTAGAAAACATTCAGATTTCGAATGTCTCAGCTCCAATTGACACTGAAGAAGAACTAACAAATGTTGTAAAGTCAGAAAAAGAGGATACGGAACAATTCTTCTATAGAGAAATTAGTCTGGAGCGTAATTTGAGCTGCTATTGGACGGAAGAAATGCGGAACGCAGAAGAAGAAAGACAAGCGTTATTTGAGCAGGAGTTTCACGTAATGGAAACAGCTGCCGGGATGGAAGTGCATTACTGGGACGATTCCAGGAATAGCGTAGAAATAAAGACTTCCACAGATTCCGTCTTTATCTTGACTGAGTATTTAGAAGCACAAGGCCTCAAGTTTTTAGACTTAAGAGATCAGAGCGGTAAGGTCTGGGTGATTGAAGATTTAAAGATGGTGATGCATTTGTCATCTTTAAGACAAAGAGGCGTTACGTTTACCTACTTAAAAGAGGGTACTTATGACACCCGCTGGAAGGCTGCTTGGTATAGCTATTACAGGGAGGATAGTCCTGCCGAATAATTGGTGAAATCTCATTGCACCTATGGGGCAAGCGAGTACGGGCAAAGGAAGCAAGTTCATTTGCGGATGAGAGGAGCATCAGCGAATGGGCCAAAGCGAGCGTCGCCGAATTGCTCAAATCTGATTACAGGCAAACGAATGGGCAATTCGATCCGCAAGGCGAAGCATGCAGAGCGGAAATCGCCTTTATTCTTAAGCGTTTGATTGAAATTTTTGTGCAATAATGATTGGGAAGTCCAGTGCATCAGTGTTTGGATAACGTAATGAATCCTTAGTAGGAGCGGTCTCTTCCCATGATGGAGGGACCGTTTCTTTGTTATGGGATAACAAGTCGTTCGAGGCTCCAGCGTCCATCATGTTGACGGTACTTTAAATGGATAAGAATGTGATCTTAGTTTCATAGAGCCTGCTTCTACCTACTGAAATAAAGAATGTCTTTGATGATGAAAAATTGTATTTAAATCCTAAATTGGGAGAGGTATGATGAAACTATTCAATTCCATAAAGGATTGGGAGAGTGATTGATAATGAGTAAGCCGCTGCAGCTGGATCCACTATTTAATGATCACATGGTTATTCAACGGAATAAAGATTTTTTGGTTTGGGGAACGGGGACAAATGGAGATAAAGTAACGGTGACTTGCCGAGGCATAAGCGGCTCTGCTGAGGTGCATGAGAGTCAATGGCGTGTAGCTTTTCCAGCAATGGGGGTTGGAGAGCCCTGTGAGCTAATTGTGGAAACGGCAGAAAGCACCATTACACTRCTGGATGTCGTGTTTGGTGATGTCTGGCTAGCAGGAGGCCAGTCCAATATGGAATGGCCTTTGCGTTCAAGTCATCAAGCTGAACAGGCTATAGCTGCTGCGAACGTGCCTTTATTGCGTTTTTATGAGGTGCCCAAGATAGCATTTGAACAAGAGGGAGTTACGTTCTCAAGCATGTGGAGAACATGCACACCGGAAACGGCTGGGGATATATCTGCGGTCGCCTATTATTATGCGAGAGCACTGATCGATTCAGAGCAAGTGCCGATCGGGGTTATCGGTTGCAATTGGGGGGGAACCTCCGCTTCTTGTTGGGTGGCGGAAGAGGTGATGGATGCTGATGCAGAGCTTTCGATTTATACCAAGGATTTCACAGAACAAATGGTAGGTTTTGATTGGCAGAAATTTGAGCAAGTTAGCAGAAAATATGACGAGGCAGTTGACCAGTACAATCGAAAACTCGAATCTGGATATAAGGGAGAAGAGCTTGGGAAATATCCTTGGCCGCCTCCTTTAAGTCCGCATAGCTTTATGCGTCCCTACGGTTTATATGAAACGATGCTGCGAAAAGTATTCCCTTATGTATTAAAGGGTGTTATTTATTATCAGGGAGAAAGCGATGTTGACCGTTCGGAATTGTATAGTCAATTGCTGGAAGCCCTAATCTTAGATTGGCGTAAACAATGGAACGATCCAGTGCTTCCGTTTCTATTCGTACAGCTTCCGATTTTCGACAATAATAATCCGATGGGGGAGGAGTGGCCACGCCTCAGAGAGGCGCAGCAGCAAACAGCCGATCGGGTTCCGTTCACGGCAATGGCTGTAGTATTGGAATGCGGAGACCCGGCAGACATTCATCCGGTGGATAAAAAGCTTGTCGGTGAGCGTTTAGCTTTGCTGGCATTAGATAAAATATATGGCAGAGCGGTTAAGAGCTCCGGACCTGTTTATCGTGAAATCAGCTTTGAAAAAGGTGATGCCGTAGTTCACTACGATCATGCAGAAGCAGGACTGTTGATTCGTGAAGGGAATCGATTACTGGGATTCGAGATAGCTGCTGAGAGTGGAGAATTTCTGCCGGCAGAGGCTGTAATTCACGGGCGTACAGTAAGAGTCAAAAGTGATAAGGTTAGAATGCCTCGATACGTTCGATATGGCTGGGCAAATGTTACCCATGCAAACCTGATGGGTGCGGAGGGTCTGCCTGCTGCGCCGTTTCGAACATTTCGTTAAATTAAGCTAGTTATTAGGTGCCCAATCGAATGGTATGAGATTCAATCCGTTTTTGAAATGCTAGAGAAGCGACCAGTTGGATCTTAAAAAAGGAATTGTTTTCACTCAAAAGTTATACTCGCTCTGCATGTCGATACTCAACAATGGCTGAGGCGTGGTCGAGCAGATCAGGAGGTCAGCACAGTAGAATGAGGAGAACCGTTGTTATTTCAGACATTCATGGTTATTATCAGACTTTTTTATCGTTACTTGATATGATTCAATACAACGCTATTCATGACCGGCTTGTTTTGCTTGGCGACTATGTAGATGGCGGACCTTCATCTCTACAAGTCGTGCAGCATGTAAGAGGATTGGATAAATTAAGCGGGGTAAGTTGTATTGGCGGCAACCATGACGATATGTTTTTAAATTGGCTGGATGATCGAGATTATATCCTTTCTCCATATACGTCAGCTCGCAATGGAGGCTGGCAAACCATTCGTTCGTTCTGTCCTTGGTATGTGGATGAGTTGGATGATGAGAAGGCGCGAATTTATATCAAGCAGAAGTATGCAACAGAAGTTCATTTCCTTCGGAATCTAAAGTACTTTACAGAAGATCAACATCATATCTATGTGCACGCGGGTATCGATCCAGAATTATCGCACTGGCGCCATACTTCTACCAAGGATTATCGCTGGATTAGGGGTAAATTCCATACTCATGATGGAATATTGCCTATTTTTAAAAAGATTGTATTCGGGCACGAGGTCACCGCCAGGCTGCATCATTCGAAACAATTTGATCCATGGTTCGGGAAACAAATGATCGGCATAGATGGCGGCATCAAGTTCGGGTACCAGTTGAATGCTTTAATCATTAGCGAGCATTTGGAATATAGTTATGCAAGTTTAGAGAGCAAGGATTGAATGCTTGAGACTTCAGCGTTATTCGAAATGGTCAAAGATAACGGTATGTTGACACCACCAGAGGAAACTGCACAGAAAATAATAGAGTTTTTGTTTTAAGGAGATTTTGAACAGGGTATGTTCGTTGATATTTACGACTAAACCATTTCTGCGAATATATGATATTCTATCAGAAGCATGAAATGAAAGATCAATGGAAGGCGGCACCTGTCATGAAAGTTATATTTCCTCAAGTGAAAATTGCGGAAGAAGTCGCTGTGGTTGCTCAATTGGCGGCAGCGATATGGCGCGAATATTACGTATCCATTATTACAATTGAACAAATTGAATACATGATTGGCAAATTCCAATCGATTTCTGCGATTACGGACCAGATTGACCATCAGGGCTATGAATATTACTTCATCCATAATGGTGAATCCGTGGTCGGGTATATGTCGGTCAGAGAAGAAGAGGACAAGCTCTTCCTGAGCAAATTTTATATAAGCAAGGAGCACCGGGGACAGGGCTATGCGAGCCAAGCCTCGGCATTCCTTGAGCAGCTGTGCAAAGACCGAAATCTAAGCCATATTTGGCTGACAGTCAACCGTGATAACGAATCCTCTATTGCGGTATACGAGAAAAAAGGATTTCAGATCGTACAAGAGCAAATTGCGGATATCGGCAATGGATTTGTCATGGACGATTTTATTATGGAGAAAGAAATTTTGATTTCATAAATAAAAGAAGGTTATACGCGAATATAAGGGACCACTCTGGAGACAGGGTGGTCAATGTATCGGAGGAAAGGTCGAATTTCCTGAAAGTTTTACCGAAGGGGCTGTTCGCGAGCTTAGGGAAGAAACCGGATTAATTGCAAAACCTGAGGACTTGATTTTTAAAGGAATAGACGAATATGTCGTGCCTAAAACGAAATACAGATATATGGTCTTCAATTATCTAGTAACTAAAGTTGAAGGGAAATTGCTTGCGAATCCGCCTGAAGGTGAATTGTATTGGGTGGATATCAATGATGCCATGAACCTGCCGATGCAGACATGGTTTAAACGTAGATTGCCCCTATTTTTCGAAAAAGGAACCTTTGAGATATCTGTCGTATGGGATGAGGACAGTCAAAGCTTGGTTAAAGATAAACAAAGGTTGCTTGGGTAGTCATGAAGCATTCGGGTAAAGAAAGTTCAATAAAACAGCGGCGGTCTAGGGCTTATTTTTATGCCTATGGCAGCCGCTGTTTGTATGATTGGGGCTAGTCTATCCTTATTTTTCTGAAACATCGGGACATGATAGTGATAAAGGAGATAGAAAGCCGAAATTGACAAAGCTGCTTCACGGGAGGAACTGCTCTTTCGTATAACCCTGACATACTGTAGTCAGGGTAGCCATTGTATGATGGATACATAAGTACGCTACCTAAACTGGAGGTTATTCAAATGACAAATCATAGTACGAGATTTTATGACTATCATGTATGGGCAAATAAAATAATCTTTAATCGATTAAAGCAGCTTCCGCAGCATGTATACAAGCAAGAGATTCAAAGCGTGTTTTCTTCAGTGTCGAAAGTGATGGCCCATATCTACAGGGTTGATTGCTGTTGGCTGGATATCCTGATGGGTAAAAGCATGAATGAAGCGATGCAAGCATCTATTCAAATGGAGGCGGATGCAGAAGCAAAAAGTCTTGAGGAATTGGAGACGATGTATGATGATTTGTCCATGAGATTCAAAGCTTGTATAAACGAACATGAGGATCTTGAGAAAGAGGTAGTTTTGGATAATCCTTATGCTGGAATTTTGAATACGAGATATTCAGAATTTATTATACAAGTTGCGAATCATGGTACGTACCACCGAGGAAACCTGTCTGCAATGCTTCGCCAACTGGGTCATTCCTCAGTAATGACGGAATATGGACTTTTTATGTATCAGGATGAAGCAAACCCGAGCATAACAACAGTACCTGCTAATTAGATCAATTACCGTTTTTAAAGAAGCATGGAGAATAGATTAGTTAGTAAAATATTATGCTTAGCCCATTGCTAAAATGGAAATAAAAAATGATATAATGGCGTGAATCCATTATAAAAGGGAGATGTTGGATATGTTTAAACAAATCGAGGACTTTACCGCAGCTTGGAGTTATGAAACAGCAGCAACGCTGCGGACGCTAGAGGCGCTTACAGATGAGTCTCTTGGACAACAGATAACGAGCGAACATCGAACGCTTGGACGTCTTGCATGGCATCTTGTGCAGACGGTGCATGAAATGCCAACGCGGACAGGATTAACATTTGAAGGACCGGGCGAAGATGTGACGGTGCCAGCTTCGGCAGCGGAGATAGCAGCGCTTTATAAGCGGACCTCGCAAGCACTCCTAGATGCGGTACAGTCCAGTTGGAAGGATGAGAATCTGTTCATCATGTCCGATATGTATGGCGATCAATGGCCGAACGGCTTGATGCTGGATGTTCTCATCAAGCATGAGATTCATCATCGCGGTCAAATGACGGTTCTAATGCGTCAAGCCGGCCTTCGTGTGCCGGATCTTTACGGCCCGACGAAAGAGCAGTGGGCTGAGTTTGGTGCACCGGCCCCGGTAATATAGAGTATGACTAATTCCCGCTTTGACCGTTGGTTGAAGCGGGATTTTTAGGACTTTCATAATAAAGGCGCGACATTTTTTTATCTTTATGCACATGATTTGATCATTCGAATTGACGCAGTCAACAGCATTTATTGTTTTGGAAATTGAACTTAGAAGTACGTGTAGATGGAGTGTTTGACCGATGAAGAAATCACTAGAATTAATCTCATCTTTTAATGTGCTGCATGATCAGTTTCGATATTTACATTCCTATCATTACTCTCGCAAGTTTAGTGAAGACGGCGGTATAGAGCAAAATTTCATAATTACTTTATGCAATTATCCATATTACGAGAATGATCAAATATTAGCAGTAACTTTTTTGAATGTATTCGAATTGAAAATCGGGAATATTTGGGGTATTTTGAATTTGTATATCGATATTGTTGATATATCCAAGGACCAATTGGAAGGGATACGTTTTAAAGTTAAAGAAGATGAGGAAGACTCTTTTTCGTTTTATTGCCAAACGTTTGAATTTGAAGTTGTTTAGAAATATGAATACATCATTTGCCCACATAGTAGAACAAATTGCCGCGTCTATGTTACGCGGCTTTTTATATTTCATTTATTTCTCCGAGCTCATTGATAAATATCCTCCCTCGGCATATCGGCATGCTGCTACAACACGCTAGGACTTCGAAGCTTCATAGCAGCGACCTTTCCTTTCTCACTTAAAAATACACAGTGGGCCATGCAGGCTCAATTAGGCTTAAACCTGTAAAAGTCGGTTTTATCTACCAATTGTATTGTTTTGACGGACTGACAGCACTCTCTCCGCATGGTAATTTGAAAGAGTTAGGCATTCCATGTACGGCGGAGGGATAAACCGATGAGAAAGATGAATCCGGTAGCGGTCTCGAAAGCGACCATCATAGATCGATTTTGGAGTTCTAGACAGGATCTAGTGAGGGACGTTGTCGTTCCTTATCAGTGGGAAGCGCTTAACGATTGGATTGAAGGGGCAGAGAAAAGCGGCACGATTGCCAATTTTCGCGCTGCTGCGGAAGGCAGAATAGGCGGACATCACGGCTTCGTATTCCAGGACAGCGATTTGGCGAAATGGCTGGAAACGGTTGGCTTTGTACTGCAGCAGCATCGAGACGAGGGACTTGAGAAGCTGGCGGACGCAGCAATCGAGCTGATTGGCAGCGCGCAGATGGACAATGGCTATATCGGCACATATTATCAGCTTCTGAAACCCGGTGAGCAATGGGAGAATGTAAGGGACGACCATGAAATGTACAATGCCGGCCACTTCATGGAAGCTGCGGTCGCTTATTACGAAGCGACGGGCAACCAGAAAATACTCGATATTATGTGCAAATTCGCAGATCATATCGTCGCGACGTTCGGAGCTCGCGAAGGGCAGCTCCCTGGTTACTGTGGCCATCCGGAAATCGAGCTTGCGCTAGTCAAGCTGTATAAGCTGACCGGCAATAAGTCGTATCTGGAAACGTCCCGGTTTTTCGTCGAGGAGCGGGGACGGGAACCGAAATATTTCGACGTTGAGCTGGAAAAGCGGCTCGCCGCCGGCCGTAAGGAACGCGTTGATCGCCGGCCGATGGAGTACTTCCAATCGCACGAGCCGATACGCGAACAAGAGACGGCTGACGGTCACGCCGTACGTGCCGTGTATTTGTTCGCTGGCGCAACGGATATCGCTGATGAATACAACGATGATTCGCTGCTTGCGGCGGTCAAGTCGCTGTGGGACAACGTCGTGCAGCGCAGAATGTACGTGACGGGAGGCATAGGCTCTTCGGATTATTACGAAGCGTTCTCGTTTGACTATGATTTGCCGAGCGATCGCGCATACGCCGAAACCTGCGCCGCGATCGGCTTCCTGAACTGGGGACAGCGTCTGCTCCAGATTGAGGGGGATTCGCACTATGCTGACGTGATTGAGCGGGTGTTGTACAACGGCCTCCTTAGCGGTATTTCGTTAGACGGACGCAGCTATTTTTATGTCAATCCACTGGAGGTTTGGCCCGTCGTCAGCGGTCGTAGGGACGATATCCCAAGTGCAAGAACTCGTAGACAACCTTGGTTCGGCTGCGCGTGCTGCCCGCCGAATATCGCTAGGTTCATTGCTTCCTTGAGCAGTTATATTTACTCTGTGAATGAGGATGAGCTGTACGTGCATCAGTATATCGGCAGCCGCACAGAGCAGACATTCAAGGGTGGAAAAATCACCGTTCACCAACAGACAGAGTATCCTTGGACGGGCAACGTTGTGCTTGAAATATCCAGCGGTTCGGCAGAGTTTGCGCTTGCGCTTCGGCTTCCCTCTTGGTCAAAGCGCTCCGTCATCCGTTTGAACGGTGTCGAGATTGATGCTACTGGCATTACCGAGAAGGGATATGTGAAAATCCAACGAATATGGAGCGAAGGCGATATCGTCGAGCTGGAGCTGGACATGAGCGTCGCCTTGGTACGGGCGCATCCCGAGCTTCGGGAAGCAAGCGGCAAAACGGCTGTCCAACGCGGGCCGGTCCTCTATTGCTTGGAGGAAGTGGATAACGGCGCGAACCTTCGCGATCTGCAGCTGTCATCCAGTGCGGCATTCGAAGGGGCGTTCGTGCCGGATCTGCTGGAAGGCGTTTATGTCATTGCGTCGAAGGATGCTTGGAGAACGGCTTATGGCGACGTATCCACCGAGTTGTACACCACTAAACGGTATGCCAAACAACAAACGAAAGCCGTTTTTGTACCTTATTATGCTTGGGCCAACCGCGAGGAAGGCGAAATGTCGGTCTGGATACGAGAACGAGAGCTTGGATACGAATAAAATGCCTTCAACCGAAAGGAAGGCGGATGATGGATGAAATTACGGCGAGGGAACGTTTGGAAAATCCGTACGATACGGGGTAAATTTCTGATGCTTACCTTGCTGCTTACGATCGTGCCGATGTTCGTCCTTACCTTTACTTTTCACCGCATAGCGGTACATTCCCTCGTCGGTAAAGCGGAGGAGCGTGCGACGCAATCGAGGCAAATGAGCGAGAGTTTCTTGAACCGCACCATTGCCGATCTTCACGATATGACTAATGCCATTCTAGGCAACCCCGAAGTACAAGCGATCTTGCAACTGCGCCCGACTGACGATTACGAATTTCTTCGCAACGTAGATCGGGTGAATAAAATTATTCGAGCGCAAACGCAGACGAAATCCTACATCATATCCACACTTATATATGCCCCCGGAGGCGGCGAGCATCAATCGTTCTATCAAGGCAACGATTCGATCCGCTTCGGGGGTCTCCCTACTGAGCTGGAAGCCCGCATTTACTATGATCAGCTGCGAAGCGACAATCGCATCATGTGGCATGACGGCTCCCCCTTTCAAGGAGCCCTAGACCCTTCAGATGATGATGAGCATCTGTACGTCGGAAAGCTGCTAAGGCAGACTGAAGGAAATTACGATGATATTGGATTTTTAATGCTGGAAATCGAGAAGGTGCATTTTTTTAGCGGCATATCGGTATTAAACCCAAATGAGAAGGAACAGTTCTGGATTGTGGACAGCGGAGGAAATCCGGTCTATCAAATGCCGGAGGATGCGAAAGCTGATTATCGCGCTCTGCGTGAAGTAGCGGTTGGTGCTGCTGACTCTCCGACAAAGGATAAAGGATGGACGAGCTGGAACGGCAAACGGACGATGGTCTCTTACGCCCCGCTCGCAGCGAATCAATGGACGCTGCTGCATTTGGCGGATGCGGATGCGCTGTTCAAGGACGCTGATCAGATCGGCAGATGGACGGTGGAAATTTTTCTCGTGGTGTTCGTGATCGGCTGGATCGTCACTTACCGAGTGAGCGATACGATCAGGCGTCCGCTTCGCCGTCTGCACCGCTTGATGGGCACGACGACTGGCAAAGCTCCAGTACTCCCTCCCTTCGATCCGCTCGACGAAGTAGGTCAAATCGGGGATCGGTTCGAGCGAATGATGCAGGAAAACAAAGAATTGAACGACAGGGTATTCGAAGCGCTGCTGTCACGGAAGGAAGCAGAGTTTCGGGCTTTGCAGGCGCAGATTAACCCCCATTTTCTCTACAATACGTTGGAATCGCTGAATGGGCTGGCGCTTACGAACGGACAGAACGAGATGTCCGAGGTGATTGGAGCTCTCGGCAAATTTTTCAGAATAGCGCTTAGTCAAGGCAGTGAGGAAATTCGTGTCGCTAATGAGGCGGAGCATGCCGGCGCTTATGTGCGCGTCCAGCAATTCCGATTCAAAGACAAGTTGGAATGGATTTCGGAGATCGACGAGGATATTCTAGACTGCCGCGTGCCAAAGCTGATTTTTCAGCCCATCGTGGAGAACGCCATCTATCACGGGGCAAAATTAAGGAAAGACGTTGTTTATCTGATGCTGACCGGCTTTCGTGAGCAGGGGCGCTTGCGCTTTACGATCAGCGATGACGGGAACGGCATACCCGAGAAAAGGCTTGACGAGATTCGGCGAACGCTGGATAGACAGCAATCGGATGGTGGCGCAATCGGCTTTGGCTTAAGAAACGTACATGAACGGCTTCGTCACTACGGATCCGAATATGGGGTTCAAATTATAAGCGAGCTAGGGAAATATACGACGGTTACTTTGTACGTTCCAATTCATGAGGGGCAGCCCTAGGAGGGGATATGATGCGTCGATTGCTGATCGTTGACGACGAACACCACATTCGCGAAGGCTTGAAGCATCTGATTGCGCAGATGGAGCTTCCTATTCAGGTGGTGGGAGCTGCCGAAGACGGGGAAACGGCGATTCGCCTCTACAAGGAGCTGAAACCGGACATTGTTCTGCTTGATATCAATCTGCCGGATTTCAGCGGACTGGATGTGGCGAGGCGAATTCGGGCAATAGACGAAGAGACGCAGCTGCTGTTTCTGACAGGCTATAATTCCATGGCTTTCATTCGAGAGGCGATTACGCTCGAAACCGTCGATTATATGTTGAAGCCGATTACAAAGGAAGAGCTGGCGTCCGGCTTGCATCGTGCGGAGGAGCGGCTGTCGAGGCGCGGGCGCTTGGACGAAAGCAGCGATGCAAGGCGGAGCCGGGAGCGTCACCGCATGCAGGAATATGCACTGTTGGACTTGCTGCTGCAGCGGCGGTCGTGGGGAGACGCCATTGAGGCGCTCCGCGCCGCTCATTCACCGCTAGCGGAAGCGAGGCCGCCTTTCGCTGTGCTGTGCTGCGAGATGGATGTCATCCCGTCTCGGCTGTCGACGATCGATGATCGCCAGCTTTACGGCGTCGCATTCGCCAAGCTCTCTTCAGAAGCGGCGCAGCATTGTTCTGAAGCATACGGTGCAGCCACCTCTCCCGATCGGATGCTCATCGTGCTGTCTGCCGCCGGCAAGGAGACGGTAACGGAGGCGGCCAAGAGTGTGCGTGCCGCTGTCCAATCGTACATGGACGTGTCGATTACAATCGGTGCGAGCCGGCTGGTGCAGGAGCTGAAGCTGCTTCCGGAGGCCTACAGGGAAGCGGTTCATGCTGCTGAGCACAAGGGCTGGGTAGGAGATGGTCAGATCATTCCGTATGAAAGCGTGCAAATCGCGGCAACGAGCAATCGTACTCTGCTTGATAAGGAATTGATTCTGCTATCCGAAATCCGCGCGGGGAACGATGGGGCGGTTTCATCCATCCTGCTGGAATGGACGGCGCAGTTCGCCGGCCTGCCATCGCGTCAAGTGAAGCTTATGGCGACACAGCTGGTGCTGTACGTCATGCGCGTCGTTCAGGACTTTCCGCTGCCGGATAGAGGCGCGCGCTTCTGCCGCGATCCGCTACTCGAAATGTCGCGTATGGCAAGTGGAAGCGAGATTGTAGCCTTCATCTCCGATTACTTCGAAAAGGTCGGGCAATGGATCCGTGAATCGCGGGAGTTTGCCGTTCCCAAAATGTTCGAGGATGCGCGCCATTGGATTCGCGAGCATTTGCATAAGGATGCTAGTCTGAATGGTCTCGCGGACTATTTGCACTTAAGCCCAAAGTATGTCAGCTCGCGCTTCAAGCAGGTGACCGGCGAGTGCTTCGCTGATTTCCTGACCCGCGTTCGTTTCGAGCGAGCTCGAGAGCTGCTGCTTGATCCAGGTCAGAAGGTGTCGGCGATCGCCGAGGCTGTCGGTTATTCCGATACGAATTATTTCAGCATCGCTTTCAAAAAAAATATGGGCTTGACGCCTTCGGAATTTCGCAAACGATATCTCTGATCAACAGGGATATCGATTTTGTTTGTAAAGGCGGAAACAATCGAACCAAAACAAAGAGGACATGGAGCAACCTTATATAGGCGACAGTTGAAAAGCAGGATAATAGATTTGTAAGATATATTTCCATATGGAGAGGGGATCCCTACATGATGGCGATACGCAGACGAAAGTGGTTTTTCCTATTGTTGGCAGTTATGCTTGCCTTCCTTGCAGCCTGCAGCTCGAACGACGGCAGCAACGAGGCGACGTCGTCCCCAAGCGGCTCGCAGGAGCCGGCAGAAACAAGCGACGCACCG
Source organism: Paenibacillus sp. 2TAB23 (assembly GCF_052115165.1). Taxonomy (NCBI): domain Bacteria; kingdom Bacillati; phylum Bacillota; class Bacilli; order Caryophanales; family Paenibacillaceae; genus Paenibacillus; species Paenibacillus sp. 2TAB23. Next base: position 85,501 of record NZ_JBFRGD010000006.1, on the reverse strand, counting down.
AAGGAAACGGTTAAGCTGAAGTTCATGTACTGGGGCAGCACGGACGAGAAAAAGGCTATGGAGCAGATGCTCAAATCGTTTAATGAATCTCATCCGCACATCCAAGTGTCGGGCGAGCACGTACCAGGGGATTACAACACGAAGATGAACACGCTTATGGCGGCCAACGAGCTGCCGGACGTTGCTTATTTGGGAGATGGCTTGACGAACAAATGGGGAAGCGAAGGCAAGCTGCTTGATTTCAGCCAATACTACGACAGTTACCCCGAGCTGCAGAACAAGCTGAAAGCTTCATATTTATTCACGGAGCCAGGCAAAGCGGTTGCCAACTTTACCGCGCTCGAAATCATGGTGCTTTACTACAACAAAGACATTTTCTCGGAAGCTGGCGTACCACTCCCGCCGTCCGACCCGATGCAAGCTTGGACGTGGGATGAGTTCGTCTCCGTCGCGAAGAAACTGACAAAGGACAACAAAGGACGGAATGCGGAAGATCCGAACTTCGATGAGAAGAACATTGACACCTACGGCTTCTCGTTCGGCACGGACCGCGGCACTTACGGTCCGCTTCTCGAGAGCAACGGTGCAGGGATTCTGGATGATTCAGGAAAAAGCTACGCGCTTAATGAGCCGGAATCCGTTGAGGTGTTCCAAAAGCTGCAGGACTTGATCTACGTCCATCACGTTTCCCCAAATCTGATTCAACAGCAAAACATGCCGGATAACCATGTTCGTCTTCAAACGCGCAAAGTCGCGATGGTGCTTGACGGAACGTGGGCGCTGCTCGACTTGACGAACAACAAAAAGTTGAACTATGGCATTGGCGTATTGCCGAAGCTAAAGGAGCCGAAGACGGTTATTCTGGCAGGCACGACGGTCGTATTCCAATCAACGAAACATCCTGCCGAAGCGTTGGAGTTTTATTTGTACCATAACAACCCGGATCAGGTCGATCTGTATAGAACGGGCCTTTGGATGCCGACGGAGGAGAAATACTATACGGAGGAAGCTTCCATTAAGCAGTGGACCGACAATCCGGCGCATCCACCGGAATTTCTGAAGGCAGGAATCGAATATACGAAAGGTTACGCCGTCAAATCCCCGTCAACGGCGATCAAGAATTGGCCTGAAATCAACAGTAAGCTTACGCCAGGACTCGATCTTATATGGACGAATAAGAAGACGGCCCAAGAAGCGCTCGACGAGCTGAAGCCGCAGATTGAGCCCCTCATTCAAGGGGAATATCCGAACGAATAAACGGCATTCAATCAGAGCAATGGGCGGAAAGTGGTGGCTGCCGCTGCGCTTCCGTCCCCTGATTGCCGCATCGCTCACCTATTCCGGATGGAGGGAGTCAATATGAAACAACGCAACAAATCAGGATTGCTTAAGATGGAACGCCGTTGGGGCATGCTGCTCGCGCTTCCGGTTACGCTCGGATTGATCCTCTTCGCCATTGGACCGATCATTGCGTCCTTTTTCTTCAGCTTGACCGATTGGGAAATCGGCGGTCAATCCTCATTCGTCGGTTTGAAAAACTACGAGACGATATTAACGAAGGATCCGGTATTTACGAAGTCGCTGTTCGTGACGGTCTATTATGTGCTCGCCACGGTTCCGGTGGCCATTATCGCCGCTTTCGGGCTGGCGATGCTCCTTAACCGCAAAGTGAAAGGCTTGTCCATTTTCCGGACGATCTTCTTTTTGCCATCCATAGTCCCCCGGATTGCAAGCACGATGCTCTGGCTGTGGCTGTTCAACCCCGACTTCGGCTTGCTCAACTCGATGCTTGAATTTGTGGGATTGCCCGGAAGCCAATGGATTTATGCGGAGGAAACAGCGATTCCATCGATTGCGCTTATGAGCGTGTGGGGCGTCGGCAATTATATGATTATTTTTTTGGCAGGGCTGCAATCCGTTCCCGCACATTTGTACGAGGCGGTCGAAGTGGACGGGGGAGGAGCGTGGCGCAAATTTTACCATGTTACCTTGCCCTCGATGACGCCGACGATATTCTTCAACATGGTCATGATGCAGATTGGGGCTTTCCAAAGCTTCGACAGCGTGTATGTCATGACGCAGGGCGGACCGAATAATGCCACCTTGCTCTATGTGGTCTATCTGTACCGCGTTGCCTTCACGGAGACGAAAATCGGCTATGCATCAGCGTTGTCTTGGATTTTATTCATCATAATCGTCGTGCTGACGCTCATTACGTTCCGGACGTCGCGCAAATGGGTGTATTACGAAGGGGGAGGAAAGTAGTGAGCAGAACGAGTCCCCGCATTTTCACTTATGTAACGCTCATTTTGCTCAGCTTGCTGATGATTTTGCCGCTCATCTGGCTCGCTAGAAGCTCTTTGATGGATAATGCGCAGATATTCATTTTCCCGCCGGAGTGGATTCCGAGTCCTTTTCGTTGGAGCAATTATCCGGAGGCACTTACGGCCGTTCCGTTCAGCCGCTTCTTCCTGAACACGATGACGCTTGAATTGCTTACGGTCAGCGGCGTCCTTGTAACGACGATCATCTCCGCCTATACGTTCGCAAGGCTGAGATGGCCGGGCCGAAATATCGTGTTCGGCGTGCTGATGGCAACCGGCATGCTGCCTGGAGCAGCGACGCTGATTCCGATGTTCGTCCTATGGCGGGAAGTAGGGGCGCTTGATTCGTTCGTTCCGCTCGCGCTTCCTTCCTGGTTCGGTGCAGGCGTCTACACAGGGCAAGGCGTGTTCGCAATATTTCTAATGCGTCAGTTTTACCTTTCCATTCCCCGGGAGCTCGACGAGGCGGCTTACATGGACGGGGCGGGCCCTTTGACCGTGCTTTGGCGGGTCATTATTCCGCTCTCGAAGCCTGCTGTGCTCGTCATAACCGTGTTTTCGTTCAATGACGTGTGGAATCAATTTCTGGAGCCTACCTTGTATCTCAGCTCGGAATCCAACTTTACGATGGCGCTTGGCCTGGCTTCCTTCAAAGGGCTTTACAATGCGCAGTGGGGTTATCTGATGGCCGCATCGGCTACGATGGTCGCACCGATTATTTTGCTGTTTTTCCTTGCGCAGCGCTACTTTATCGAAGGGATTACGCTCACTGGCATTAAAGGCTAAGGAGGGACATCGGATGATGAATGCAAGGTTGTCACGGCTGCGGTCCGTGTTGAAAGAGAGGAAGCTCGAAGCTATTCTTATCTCGCATGGTCCGAATCGCCGGTATATATCCGGGTTTACAGGATCTTCCGGATATGCGGTCGTAACGGGCGAGCATGCCTTGCTGCTAACGGATTTCCGGTATCTTTCGCAAGCGAAGGAGCAGGCGGCGACCTTCGAAGTGGAGCGGCACGGGGATCAACCTCTCGCGTCGATCGCGGAGCATATCCGCAAGCTTGGCGTTCGAGAGCTCGCCGTCGAGGCAAATCGGCTGACCTTGGCGCAAGCGAAAATGCTGCAAGAGGAATTATCCGGCATCGCGTGCTTGCCGACCGAAGAAATCGTGGAGAAGCTTCGCAACGTCAAGGATGAAACCGAAATCGCGTCGCTCCGGGAAGCAGCCCGCATTGCGGAAGAGGCGTTCTTTCATATATTGCCTCTCATCCGTACTGGCACGACTGAGAGGAGAATCGCGGCGGAGCTGGAATACCGTATCCGGCTGCTCGGCGCGGAATGCGGATGGCCGGGCTTCATCGTCGCCTCGGGCTATCGCTCGGCGCTTCCGCACGGCGTGGCGAGCGCTAAGGAAATCGGCAATAACGAATTCGTAACGCTTGATTTCGGCGCGGTCGTGAACGGTTACATGTCGGATGTGACAAGGACGGTGTTCGTAGGCAAGCCCGACGAGAGGCAGCGTGAGATTTACGATACGGTGCTAGCCGCCAACGAAAAAGCGATTCGAGGCTTGCGTCCCGGAATGGACGGCAAGGAGGGAGACGCCCTCGGCCGTGATGTCATCGCGGAACGGGGCTATGGCGAATATTTCGGACACGGACTCGGGCATGGTATCGGCTTGGAAATACACGAGCAGCTTCGTCTATCGCGGCAAAGCGATTCGATCCTGGAACCGGGCAACGTCCTGACTATTGAGCCAGGCATATACATTCCTAATGTTGAAGGCGTCCGCATCGAAGACGACGTGCTTATAAAGCCGAATGGCGTGGACGTACTCACATCAAGTCCCAAAGCGCTGATCGCGCTCTAAATTGGACGGCTCGAGCCGAGCCGTCGTACCGAGGAGGAAGCAAATATGAGTTTATTTTCCGGCGTTTATGTCGCTATCGTTACCCCTTTTGATGACAAGCTAAATGTGGATGTTACCCGTTTAGAGGAGCATGTCGACTGGTTGATCCGCGAAGGCGTAGACGGCATCGTCCCGACCGGTTCAGTCGGAGAGTACGCCACTTTATCGCCAGAAGAGCGAAGAACGGTAGTCGAGACTGCAATTGCTGCGGCTGCAGGGCGGGTGCCTGTCATCGTCGGAACGGCTGCGCCTTCTACGGGAATGGCCGTTCAATGGGCGGAACATGCCAAGCAAGCCGGCGCAGCAGGCATTATGGCACTGCCGCCGATCAGTTATAGGCCGTCCGAGGCCGAAGTGATCCATCATTACGAATCGCTATCTGCGGTTGGGCTGCCGATCGTCGTATACAACAACCCGCATGATTATCCAACTGACATGAAGCCCGCCTTTCTGCAAAAACTGTCCTTCATCGAGAATGTTGTCGCCGTCAAAGAGTTTTCCGGCGATATTCGGAGAGTACATGATATTCAAAGGCTGACCGATCTTCAGATCATGATCGGCGTGGATGATTTGGCTATGGAGGGCGGACTGTTTGGTGCAGCGGGCTGGATTGCCGGCCTTACGAATGTATTGCCGTCGGAGAGCGTCCGCATGTTCAAGCTGGCACAGCAGGGCAAGTTGGAAGAGGCGATCGCTATTTATCGCAAATTGCTTCCGTTATTCCATTGGGATGCGAATCCGCGCCTCGTTCAGGCGATCAAATACAGCATGGAATTGGCTGGTCGACCTATGGGCTTGACCCGCCCGCCGCGTCTGCCGCTAACGGAGGCGGAACAGAACGACATTCGAGAGGCGTATGCGTACGCGACGAGCGAATAGGTGAAATTCAGAAGGAGGGAAGCAGCATGGAATCCAGGAACTGGATCGGCGGAGAGTGGAGCAAGCCGGAAGCGGGTATGCTCGAAATCCGAAATCCTTCCGATTTAACAGAAACGGTGGGCTACGTTCACTTGTCGGGCAAGGAGGAATTGTATGCGGCAGTCGACGCGGCACGGACCGCGCAGCCGAAGTGGGCAGCGATGACGGGAGCCGCAAGAGGCGACTGTCTCTATCGCACGGCCGGCTTGCTTGAGGCCCATGGAGCTGAGCTTGCTAATCTGGCCAGCAGGGAAATGGGCAAGCCAATTGCCGAGATGCGCGGGGAAGTGGCGCGTGGCGTCCAGCTGCTTCACTATTACGCAGCGGAAGGTGTTCGTGCGAACGGCCAGATTATTCCTTCGGCCTTCGCGAATGTGAAGCAGTATTCGGTTCGCGTTCCACTCGGAATAGCTGCGGTCATTACGCCTTGGAACTTTCCAGTGGCTATTCCGATATGGAAGATCGCTCCCGCTTTAATATGCGGCAACACGGTCGTATGGAAGCCGGCAGAGAACGGCTGTCTTACTGCGGTTAAACTCATGGAAATATTCGCCGAAGCTAAATTGCCCGCGGGTACGCTTAATCTGATTATTGGAAAGGGGAGCGTTGTTGGAGAGGCGCTTCTGGAGGAGGCGAAGATCGATGCGATCAGCTTTACCGGATCTTCCGCAACGGGGCTTCGGGTCGCGGCTGCCAGTGCTGCGCGGAATTTGAAGTACCAGACCGAGATGGGCGGCAAAAATGCCGCCGTCGTCCTGCGTGACGCCGATCTCGATGCGGCTGTTGCGGCCGTCGTTAGCGGCGCCTTTCGCTCAGCGGGGCAGAAATGCACGGCGACGAGCAGGGTTATCGTCGAACGGGCGGTTTACGATGAATTTGCGTCCAAAGCGGCCGAAGCGATAGTGAAGCTTCGCATGGCGAACGCAAAAACCGAAGAAGCGTACCTCGGTCCAGTCGCCTCATTGGAGCAATTCAAGTCTGTTAACCGGTACGTGGAGACCGCCCTTGCGGATGCGCGAACAATCGCTGTCGGCTCTAGTGCCGATGGAGAGGGAGAAGGGTATTATATCTCCCCGCTGCTTGTGGAGGGAGTCGGAGCCGATCATAGACTCGTGCAAGAGGAAGTGTTCGGCCCGCTTGCCGTGATGCTCCCTGCGGATAACGTTGACGAAGCGATCGGCCTCGTTAACCGGACTGTATTTGGACTTAGCGCCTCCGTATTCACAAGAGACCTGAACAACGCGTTCCGGTTTCTCGAAGAAGCGGAAGCAGGCATGGTCCGCGTCAATCAGGAGACGGGAGGTGTCGAATATCAGGCACCCTTCGGCGGAATGAAAGATTCCAGCTCCCACAGCAGGGAGCAGGGCCAATCGGCTCTCGACTTTTACTCCCATCTGAAAACATGCGCGATTCAATACCGTTAAAGCGCGATGAACGGAGCGTGAGAAATGACAATGGCGGGCTCGACTATGAATATGCGCTTGCTGCCGCAGCTGCGCTGCGCGCTTGCGCCTGAGCTGCGGCAATCGCTAATGCTGCTGCAGATGACGACAGCCGATCTATTCTCTTACTTGCAGGAGGTTGAACTGGACAATCCGTTAATTCAGCTGGAAGAGGAGGCGTGGTTTTCATATGGGGGCAAACAACAAAGCGGTGTTGGCAATCAGACTGAACATGGAAGTCTAGCGGCATTCCGCTCGGAGAGGGAAACGCTGGAAAAAGCGCTGCTCGCCCAGATTAGACTTATGAATGCGTCGAGAGCGGAGAAGCGGGCTGCCGCCTTTTTGGCGGGTAATTTGACTGAATCCGGCTATCTGGACATCGGTCTTGAAGAGGCGGCGGCATGCACGGGGCTTGCCATAACTGTCATTGCGGCGGGACTTAGGCTGCTTCATACGCTGGAGCCTGCGGGTATTGCCGCCGCATCGCTGAAGGAATGTTTGCTGCTGCAAGTGTCTCGCGACAACAGCGCGCCGGGGTTTGCCAAGGAGATGATCCAGAGACATCTTGGCGACGTTGGCAAGAGCCGTTGGAAGGCTATCGGCAAATCGCTCGGAATCTCGGAGCAGGAAATCGAACGCGCCGTCCGATATTTGCGGGGGCTTGATCCCCGACCGGGTCTTCTCTATGGTGAATCGCAAATTTCGTATGCAATAGCCGAGATCAGGTTGCGAAGAACCGAAGACGGTATCGGATTCGCGGTTCGCGAATCGGCTCCTTTCCGGGTAAGCTTTCCGGGGCTCGCGCTTGAAGAGGGAGACGGCTCACCCGAGTGGCGGGAATGGGTCGCGGCCAAGCGCAAAGAAGCCGCCGGGTTGGACGGCATGCTGCGCTTTCGGAAGCGTGCACTAAACGCAGTGGCCGCCGCCATCGCCGTGCAACAGCAGCCGTTTCTGGATGAAGGAGTGGCAGCGATACGGCCTCTTAAGCTGGAGCAGATCGCCGCCGAGACTGGTTTCCATCTCTCCACCGTCAGCAGAGCTGTGCGAGGCAAGTTTGTAGATACGCCATACGGCGTGCTCCCGATGAATGTGTTTTTTTCCACCGGTCTGGAATGCGAAGGCGGAGCAGAGGTATCTTCACGTGCGGTGAAGCACCGCATACGAGGATTAATTGCACGCGAGAATAAGCTATGCCCGTTCACGGACGCGCATCTTACCGCATTGCTTCGGGAGGAAGGCATTATCGTAGCTAGACGCACCGTTGCGAAATACCGGGAAGAGGAACGCATTCTGCCTTCGCGTTTCCGGGCTATGACATTGTGAACAGACCCGGCTGATGAAGGGGGGGATGACCATGTAATGGCAGAGCGGTGATGGGTTGCGTGCTTCGAATTCGAAAACGGAAGAGGAGGCTCAAGGAATGGAACAACGTGCAATGCAAAGCAAGGGGAGCTTTACGTTCACAGCAGCCATATCTGCATTATTGGTCGGGGCGCTGCTTGTTACGATGCTCTTCTCGGGTCCGCCGAGACCGGTTCATGCTGCGGCGAATTACGCCGAGGTGATCGATATTTTCGGACGGACGGTGAACGATAACGGCATCGAGCTTGTCGATTGGCAGGGCTACATCGCCAACCCGTACGTCAAGCTAACGGTTAAGCCGCCTACAAGCGCGGTATTCCCCGTTACGATTAATTTAACGACCCAAGGCACCTCGCGCCTGATGATGAACAGGCCGAGCACGATGTCAGCGACAGGTGCGGCGAAGACGTTGACTTTCGCTAATGCGTCTTCGACCCAGGACTTCAATTTGGCCATTCATCCTGACCGGATCGGCGGCAACGGAGAGATCGAGAATCATACGCTGACCTTGCAAGTGGTTCAAGGCAACAATGCGACCAGCAGTCAGAATATTGCCATACGGGTGCTCGATCAGGATGATAATGCTGAGCCGACGCTGCCGCTCAAATTCGATTACCGCTTCGATACGATCACGAACATATTCGGCGATGCCGGTGTGAAAGCAGCTACGGAGCAGGCGATCAAGGACTGGTTCTACTTTTTCGACGAAGCTTCTTTTGATACGGTAGCTTCCGGAGCGGAGCAGATCTCGCTTCCGGGGGATAACTGGCAAAACTCCATTTCGGTAACGAACAACGCCGCGTACAACGGCATGTGGATCTTCCTGCGCGGAATCAATGATCCATATTCAACCGGATTTCCGGCCACCAACGGCAATTACCACAAACGCGCAGGCGTACAGGTGCCTGGACCGATTCCGCGCTCGCTCGCTACGATATTGGACTTCTATACTGGATTTACACCGTTTACTTCGCTGAACGATGAAGAATATTATTTGACGCAGATGCCTGGCTCTTCCTGCACCTCCAACTGCCAGACCGATTTGCTTGGCTTGATCGCTCATGAATTCGGGCATGCCGTCGCCTTCCACAGCGACTGGCCGGGTATGGCAGCGTATGTCGCAAGCGGCGGAGCCAACGATTCCGAAGTTATAGCCTATCAAGGCAACGCGGTGCCGCTCGATACCAGCTACCACATTCCGGAAGCGAGTTCTCAGAACTGGGATCGGCTGAGCGGGCAAAGCGGCGGGCGCAGCCATATGTTCCATCCTAAAAGATGGATGATGACGAAGCTCTCTCTGTTGATCGCGGAGAACGCAGGCTGGAAGCTGAAAAAAACCTTGACGCCTTTCCTCGCGCCATCCATCGTTACAACATCGCTGCCAGGGGGCACGAAGGGCACCGCTTATTCCCAGACGCTCACAGCGAAAGGCGGCGTACCGTTCTATGATTGGAATGTAACTAGCGGATCGCTTCCGCCGGGTCTGACACTGGATCGTTTTAAGGGGACAGTTAGCGGAACAATCTCGGGCAGCGCGCCACAGAACAGCTATACATTCACCGTGCAATTACGGGACTATGACACGCTTAGCGTGCCGGTTACGAAGACGTTCACAATCAGCTTGAACGGTACACAGCCGCCGACGGACCTGGTTGCGCAATACTTATTCAATGAAACGAGCGGCACGACTGCCGCCGATGCCTCTGGCAACGGCTTAAACGCGGCACTCAGCGGCGGCGCAACTTGGGCCGCTGGCCATGCGGCCAATGCTGTTCTTTTTAATGGAACGACCGGCTATGGAAGCCTGCCTAGCGGCATCGTCAGCGGATTGAATGATTTCACGATTGCGACTTGGGTCAAAGTGGACAATACATCGAACTGGACGCGCATATTCGACTTCGGTACAGGGTCTACGTCGAATATGTTCCTGACGCCGCGACCTGGCGGAGCGGGACTACGGTTCGCGATTACGACGAGCGGCAGCGGCGGGGAGCAAAGATTATCGACAACGACGGCATTCCCGACCGGCGTGTGGAAGCATGTTGCTATAACGTTGAACGGGACGACTGGAACGATGTATGTGGACGGTGTATCCGTAGCGACGAATACGAGCATGACGCTCAAGCCCTCGAATCTCGGAAATACGACGCAAAATTATTTAGGCCGCTCACAATACTCCGGTGACGCCTATTTGAGCGGCGGAATAGACGATTTCCGTATTTACAACCGCTCACTGAGCGGATCGGAAATCACAGCTCTATTCAATAGCTGACCATTGTTATGACGAAAGCCGCCTTCCGGGTTGAAACACCCGGAAGGCGGCTTGTTTGCGAGAGCGCTAGACGAATTATGATTGATACAATTTCGCTCGGCTATTGGCGATGTCGGGATGAAACTGAATGAGCGCTTCCCGTCTTGTCCGTTTGACATGCTCCATGGCATCTTTGATTTCGGCTTCATCGGGAGCTTTCGCAGATGCGGCGCTGATCGCGATTGCAAGACCAGCCACCGTTCCCTGCGCAATGGCGACCTTGGCACTCTCTACGCCAGTAATGTTGCCGGCGACGTAGAGTCCGGGAAGCGGTGTTTGCATGTTCTCGCCATGCATAGGGACATGTCCGCCAAGCTCCGGTACGTAGCGGAAAGGGCAGCCGGCGACGGCGGCGAGCTCCGCGAGCGGGTACAATCCGCCAGCGATGCAGACGAAGTCGGCCTCCACGACGCGTTCGCTGCCGGCAATAGGTTCTCCGCGCGGTGTGACGTCGGCGATGAGCACGCCTTCAACGGCTTCCCTTCCGACAATTTCGATCGCGCAGCGGCGAAGCTGAAGCGGTACGTCCAACATTCGAATCCCTTGCTTTGGATATAGGCTCAAGGCGAGATTGCGCAGCATACTGCTCTGTAGAAGCTTCGCGCCGTATTTGAGCATCGCGTTCGGCGCTAGATCCGCGAAACGCAGCAGCGAGCCAAGTACGGCTTTCGGATCGGAAGCCTTGCCGCTGAGCGCATTGCCGGGCGGCAGTACGATCGCTGCCAAGTCGATACCGGCTAGGCGCAGCTCGGATACGATGGCCATGGCAAGCACGCTCATGCCGATGACGATGCCTCGATTCCCGATGCGAACGCGCTGCACATTGGTCATCACCTGCGCAGCCCCGATCGACATGACGCCGGGCAGCGTCCATCCCGGCAAAGGGTTCGCCGATTCGGCGGCGCCGGTAGCGAGCAGGACGAATGGCGTGCGATAGCACCGTTGGTTTGTCCATAACGTCCAACCATTATCGATGGTCCTCTCCAAGCCGGTTACGGACACTCCCGTTTCGATATCGGCACCTGCTTCCCGGGCGCCGAGCACGAGCAATTCGGCTTCCCGAATGCCGTTCCACCAGGCACCGCTAGGCTCCTGATGCAGTTGTCCGAGCAGACGGCCGCCAGGCTTCATGAATTCGTCCAGCAGCAGCACCTTCAAACCGGCTTGCGCGGCAGAACATGCCGCCGCCAAGCCAGCTGGTCCCGCACCGACGACGATAAGATCGTATAAACAGTTCATAGGGAAGGTCTCCTCTCTGCCTCCTCCATTTGTCGGAACGGCGTTGGGAGGATGGTTCCGGAACGAACATCCATGCCGTCCTTCACCGGCGTTAGGCAAGCGCGAATGCCGGTGATGCCGCCAATCGTTACTCGGCATTCCATGCAATGACCGATGTTGCAGTAAATGCCCCTAGGCGACCCGTGCTCCTCATGGAGCCTCAGCGTCCGAATGCCGCCTGCAAGCAGCGCGGCGGCGATGCTTTCGCCCTCGCGCGCCTTATAATTTCTCCCATCGAAGGAAAAGGACACGGTTTCTGCGGGAGGGAGAGGTCCAAAAACGGGATGGTGTTCGATTCTGCCGTAGCTCATAATGATTGTCCCCAATCGGCGAAAGACACCGGACGAACCGGCGGCTGGACCTTTAATGGGAGCTCGGAGGGAAAGTTTCCACCCGGCATAATCGCCAAGCGATCAAGCAGCGGCCGGCATGTACGGCCGCCGCATATTCCCATGCCTGCACGCGTGCGCAGCTTAGTCTCGCGCGCAGAGCAGCCATGCTGGCGTAAGGTTTCACGGATATGCTCCAATGTGACCTCCTCGCATCTGCATACGATAATCGATGCTTCGTTCATGTAAACAGCCTCCTTGTCGAACTCTCTGGATACTTCATGTAGATGCAAATTTCATGCCATCCGATGATGCCGTAAGGGAAATTTCATTCATTTTAAATCGATATCTCTTGGCAGCCGAAGAAGCTGTAGAAAAATTCGCAGGGGTACAGCTCGTGGCATTGTTTTTGCAGCTGTTAGTAATGACGAGGGCTGCTGCCTTCCCAATCCGCTCAAGTAAGGTGGGATTCCATTTGAATATGCTGTACCGGAACAGAAGGAGCTTGCTGTTGGAAAAGCTGGAGAGGAGGGCCATAGAGGGGACAATCGTGATATCTCCGGCGTCTATCGCGTATTTAACGGGATTCCGATCGGATCCTATGGAACGATTTATGGCGCTATGGATAAAGACTGACGGAACCACGATATTGTACGTTCCGGAATTGGATAAGACAAAGGCAAGCATGGTGCAGGGGATCGATAAGCTGGTGCCCATTCCAGACGGGAAGCCCGCGACCGAAGCGTTAATGGAAAATTGCGGCGGGGAGCCGAATCGCTGCGGCATCGAAAAAGAAACATTGACGTGGAAAACGGCTGAAGAGCTGATAGCGTTATGGCCGAACACGGAGTTCGTCGATATCGGCGTGGACATCGGGCAGCTGCGTGGCCGTAAGACGCGGGCAGAGGCGGATCTCGTGAAAGCGGCGGCAGGCTTCGCGGATGCCGCACTCGAAGCAGCCTTAGGTTTTTTCCGCCGACGGATGAAGGAAAATGAGCTTGCGGAGGAAATCGATAGGCAGATTGTGCTGGCAGGAGGGGATGGCCCCGCCTTCAAGACGACGGTGCTGGGAGGCGAACGATCTTCGCTGCCTCATGGAGAAACCTCAGAATATGTGATCGTCGAGGGCGATATTTTGCTCGTCGATATGGGTGTGGTTCATAAAGGTTACTTATCGGATATGACTCGGACGTTCCTTGTCGGTCAGGGGACGGCGGAGCAAGAGCGGATATACGAAACGGTTCTGGAGGCAAATCGGCGGGCGATTGCCGCCCTGCATCCAGGAGCACCGCTGGCTTCGGTCGATGAAGCGGCAAGGTCGTGGATTAAAAGTCGCGGCTACGGAGAACGATTTCCTCATCGCGTCGGCCACGGCCTCGGCATGGAGATCCACGAGCCGCCTTCCGTACACGGCTGGAATGAACAGCCTATCGCAAGCGGCATGCTGCTGACGATCGAGCCGGGCATTTACATTCCCGGCTTAGGCGGGGTTCGGATTGAAGATGATCTGTATGTTGATGAGGATGGCTTCGTGGAGCAGCTCACCCGATTCCCGAAGCAGCTGATACGCCTTTAGTTCGCTGAATCGTTTCCGAACAGCGTACTGATGCGCTTATAGAGCGTCATTCGTGAAATGCCTAGAAGCTGGGCGGCTGCCTGCTTATTGCCGTTTGTTTCCTGAAGCGCGGACTCAATAAAACGGCGTTCATAATTCGCGAGCCAATCGGATAATGCACCTTGCTTCGGCAAGGAGGGGGTTATATCGGCTTGCTGCTCGGAGAGTGGCTCCCAACGAGCGGCGCTGCGCAGCACCGCGGGAGGCAGATGCTCGGCTTTAAGCGAGTCGCCTGCGGACAACACGCATAAACGCTCGATCGCATTCCGGAGCTCGCGGACATTACCCGGCCATGGATGCTGAGCAAGCAGTAAATGCAATCCATTGTCTAATGGCATGGCGCAGCCGAACCGTCTTGCGAACAGCTCGGCGAGGAGGGGAATGTCCTCGGTACGGTGACGCAGGGGCGGAATGTCCAGCTCAAGTACGCATAAACGATAATACAGATCTTCCCTAAACTTGCCCTGTTCCACGAGCAGGGCCAAATCGCGATTGGTTGCTGCAATGAAACGGCAGTCTGAGTGGAGGGTACGCGTTCCGCCGACCGGATAATATTCGCGGTCTTCGAGAATACGCAGCAGCTTCGCTTGCAAATCGAGCGGCAGCTCCCCGATTTCGTCCAGGAACAGCGTGCCGCCACGGGCGATCGCGACCTTGCCGGATTTGCCCCTTGGATCCGCTCCGGAGAACGCGCCTTTCTCATAGCCGAACAGCTCGCTTTCGGCAAGGCTGGCCATCAAGGCGCCGCAATTAACGGCAACGAACGGGGAGCCGGCCGCTTCGCGAAGGGAATGAATTCCCCTTGCGAACACTTCTTTGCCGACTCCGGTTTCTCCCGTTAGCGTCACGGTGGCGGTAGTATGTGCGAGCCTGCGTGCCATATCGATAACAGAGAGCAAAGCCGGACTTTTTCCGATCAGCTCATGGAATGGATCGGATTGATCATGCACAGTAGCAGATGGTTGCAACGAGGGTCCCCTCCCTTGAAAAGTGTATCTTAATTATTACACTGTCAACTGAAAGTGTAAATATATGTATCGGTAGGTGGAGCATTTGACCATTAAACGGCATGCGGATGTGCTTGTCATAGGAGGCGGCATTATTGGTGCGTCCGTGGCTTATTTTGCAGCTAAGGCGGGTTTGTCCGTCGCCTTGCTTGAACGCGGAGAGATTGCCCAAGGAACGTCGTCGCGATGCGACGGGAATATTCTCGCCATCGACAAGGAACCCGGATTTGATAGTCTAATGTCGCTCGAGAGCCAGCGCATCGTCGCGGAGCTGGCACAGGTGCTGGAGCAGCCGTTCGAATACCGTGCTCCCGGCAGCGTGTTCGTGTGCGAGACAGAAGCGGAAATGGAAGCGGCGCGAAACTGGGTAACACGGCAAGCCAGTCTAGGGCTGCCGTTTAGGATGCTCGACCGTTACGAAATACGCCAGGAGTCTCGCTATTTCGCGGACGATCTGCCCGGCGGCCTGGAATGCGGTTCCGATTCGACGGTAAATCCCTATTTGCTGACCTATGCGCTTGCCGATGAGGCGAGACGTCTCGGTGCGGTAATCGGTTTGGGGACGACCGTGCAAAACGTAGCGAAGCTGAGCGGAAATGGTTATGCCGTCGAAACGGACCAAGGCACCTGGGTTGCGGGCAAGGTTGTCAACGCTGCTGGCTGCTGGGCGCCAACGATCGGAGGAATGGTCGGCGTAGACGTTCCGATTACTCCACGCAAGGGGCACCTCATTGTCGCTTCCAGGCAGCAGCCGGTCGGTATTCGAAAGGTGATGGAATTCGGTTACTTGATGTCCAAATTCGGAGGCACTCGTCAAGTCGATTACTTGACAGAACAATACGGCGTGGCACTCGTCTTCGAGCCGACCGAAAGCCAGAACTTTCTCATCGGCTCCAGCAGGCAATTCGCTCGTTTCGATACGACGGTACGGCCGGAAGTCATCGCCTGTATGGCCAGACGACTGCTCCGTTTTTATCCCGCGTTGTCTGATTTCCAAATCATACGCACATATACCGGCTTGCGTCCTTGGACACCCGACCATTTGCCGATCGTATCCGAGGTGGAAGATCTGCCGGGGTTCTATATTGCAGCTGGACACGAAGGAGACGGCATCAGCCTAGCTGCCGTAACCGGCAAGCTGATGGGAGAATTGCTTACGGATGCCAAGACGACATGCATTCCGGCGGAACCTTTGAGTTTCAGCCGATTCAATAAGAAAGAAGGGGATGGCGGCCATGAACGCAACGCGCGTGTACCGCACCATTGACACCCATACGGGAGGCAATCCGACTCGAACGATTATAAGCGGCATGCCGAAGCTTGAAGGAACGACGATGGCGGAGAAGATGCTCGACATGAAACATAATCATGACGGCGTTCGGCGGCTGTTGATGAACGAGCCTCGCGGACATGAGGTGATGTCAGGGGCATGCTTGGTGGCGCCTTGTCATAAAGAAGCCGACGTAGGCGTCATTTATATTGAAACAGGAGGCTACTTGCCAATGTGCGGACACGATACGATCGGTTTTTGCACCGCATTAGTCGAATGCGGACTTGTGCCGGTAGAGGAGCCGATAACGGTTATTAGGCTGGATACACCCGCTGGACTTGTTCGAGCGGAGGTGACAGTCAAGGAAGGGACCGCTCTCCAGGTGGCGTTCCGCAATATTCCAGCATTCCTGCATAGCGTAAGCAGCGTATACGTTCCAGGGCTCGGAGACGTGGCATGCGAGATTGCTTACGGGGGTAATTTCTTCGCGATCATAGACGCCCGCACTTGCGGATTGCAGCTTGAGCCCTCGAATGCGGCAGCTATCATTAGGCAAGCGGTTCTCATTCGGCAAGTGATTAATAAGAGCTTGGTCGTTGAGCATCCTGAATCTCCGTTTATACGAGGAGTGACACATGTCGAGTTCTATGGCGATGCCCGGCATGCAAACGCGGATTTACGCAATGCGGTCGTCGTGCCTCCGGGAGGCATCGACCGCTCGCCTTGCGGCACAGGTACTTCGGCTAAGCTGGCAGCACTATTCGCGCAGGGTAAAATCGGACTTAACGAGACGTTCGTATACGAAAGCATCGTCGGTTCATTGTTTCATGGCAGAGTGGTGGAACAGACGATGATCGGAATGCAGCAGGCCGTTGTAACGGAAATTGCCGGATCAGCTAGGATTATGGGCATGCATACGTTTTATTCCAATCCGGAAGATCCGCTCAACGAAGGTTTTTTGTTCGTGCCTCCAAATGATCATTGAAGGGAGAATACTTAAAATATGAAATTCAGTAGAATGGCCAAACCGTTGGACGTGCATGTCGCTGGCTGGCCGCTTCGAGTACTGTTCGATATCACGGAGGACAGCAAGTTAGAGACAATATCGGAAAAAGCTTTGCGGTTATGGCATGCAAAACGTTCGCCACTCCGCTGGCTGCAGCATGAGCCAAGAGGGCATGCTGCCATGCGAATCGGTGTTGTGACGTCATCGCGAAAAGGCGATTACGGCTTGATGATATTCGATTCGGAAGGACCCTGCTGCGTTGACGGAATGGATGCGCTGGGTGCTTCTTCGGCTTTGACGGAAACCGGATTGCTGGCAAATGCCGACGGAATCGTGTTTGAGACGGAGAATGGATCAATTGCGGTTGGCCCAGCGGACGGTGAAAACAGACGGTCTGCCATATGCCGGCTGGCTTTGTTGGAGCTCGATTCGTACAGGGTTGTTCGGGCCCTCGACGCCGGGTTGTCGCTTCATCCCCACAACGCTCATGAGATTGAAGGATATATAGGAAACTGCGAAGCAGGTAGAACAGCGCTGCTCGCGGAGGAGAGGAACGGCATCGAGTTGGTGCTCGCAGCTATCGGCCGCGATGGCACTTTACTGCGCGCTCCACACATGGCCGCGGTCGGAGCAATGCTCGCCAAGCTGCGCGGCGAAGGGGCGAATAGCTGTGTCCCCTATCGGTTCATTGGGCTTGCAGGCGGGTTAGTAGAATGCATGCTATTATCAACAGACGGTATGGAGGAAGATGACCGGGAACTAGTCTGGGCTTTGACCGCACGCGCCAGATTGGTTGCGTCGTGCGAATTCATTCTTGATCCGCTGGATGAGCTTGGCGAAGGTTTTCTATTGAGATGATCGTTTATTCGACGTTCATATGTTTCAGATAGTAGGCATTGCGATAGCCGGTTGGCGTAAGATGCTCGTGCTTGCGAAAGAGGCGTATGAAGTATTTTTCGTCCGGAATACCTACGTCATGCGCAATCTGCTTGACGGTTCGGTTGGTTCCGGCCAGCAGTGATTTCGCTTTGAACAATTTTTGCGCCAAAATATACTCATGCAGGTTTCTGCCTAAAAAGCGTTTGAACTGTCTGGAAAGATAGTCCCGGTTGTACCCGTATTTGTCAGCGATAATGGAAGCTGTTAGCGGCTCCGCCGTATGGATGCGAATCCATTCTACAATTTCGGCGACCAATGGATCAGGCGGTATGAGAGCGCCGGTTGCATGGCCCGAATCCGCCTGCTCTGCCAGCTCTAAGAATAAAGAAGTCATCCGGTAGTGCAGGGCAGAGTAGTGGATAAGCTTGGAGTTGGCTAAATGCTGAAGCTGGTGGAACAGGATATCAATTTTGTCTGGATGACCGCATCGGAAAAATAGAGGCAAATAGGCATATTCGTTTTTGATCGTTAGCAGCTCTTCGGACTCCCGTAGGGTTCTATCCTCGAGCCACTCCTCCTCTTTGCAAATGGTTGCGTTCTCCGGACATAGGAAATGCACCCAGTAGAACGTAAGCTCTCCTTCGCTCGGCTGGTAGCCGAAGTGCGTTTCGCCCGGCAGAAGAAGCAGTACGTTTCCTGGTCCGACTTCGAAACGTTCGTTCTGCTGCTGAATATACTGCGTTCCTTTGACGCCGATAATAATTTCGAAGCTGTCGATCACGCGGCGGGAATGTGTCCAAGAGCGAAGCGATTGCAAATGTCCTGCTGAAATAAATGCTAACGGCTGGCGAATATCCGTTTTCAGAAACCGCAAGTAGGATCACTCCTTCCAAATGGTTTGAAGCTGTTTCGAGCAAGGGATCTGCCCATTACTTATTCGACAGTGCTTACTTGAAATCCCTTCCAGTTGCTTGCCTTTGCAAATGAACCTATTTGCGGCTGATCGCTTTGAATACTCTTTGAAAGCTGCAGCACCATTGATGTTCAATTAACTGCAAGCAGCCTATTAAAAAGGTCAGGTACACGCCATGTGTATCTGGCCTTTTTGCGTACAAAATAGAGGATAGAGCTGCATGGTCAGCAGTAAAGGGAGCATGCCAGATGGATTCCCTTTCAAAATGCTCACGATGCCTAATAAAAGTTCATGTTATTGAAATACAGCCATGTCCATACCGGATGATGGATGAAATAATAAATGTCGAAAGGGGGTGAATGAATGATGAATTTGTTTCCCGCAAAATGAAAACGCATTCAAATTAAGGCTGCAGACAAACAGTGTGGAAGATGCTAGTAGTAATAAAAATGACTAATCGTTTAATTCGAAAGGGACGGTGTTTCGTATGTTGAAAACATTCAGGCCGAGGCTGGGCGCTCTCTTGATTTTGGCTCTAATTTTCTCGGTATTTGGACAAGCGGGTATAGGGAATATAAGCAGAGTAAGCGCAGACACCAACGATGCATATGACGAATTAAGAATCAAGTACATGGCTACTCTGACCGGAGGATCAGGATATAATGCCTCTGATCCGGACGTCGCACATAAAGTGAATATGCTCGGTCAAACCAGCTGGGGAAGCTTAAATAAAACGCCTAACCGGCTATATTTGTGGTCCGATCTTTATGATGCCAATCTAATTAGCAATCCCTATCATTTGACGCAAAACTATTTGCGAATCAAGGAGATGGCAATCGCCTATAAGAGCGTGGGCTCGAGTCTTTATGGCAATTCAGCCTTAAAAACCGATATTCTCGGCGCACTGGAATGGATGTATATGAATCGTTACAATGCAACGGTGTATCCAGTGCCTACATGGATTAATTGGTATGACCTCGAAATCGGTACGCCTATTCAGCTCTCGGATGCCGTATTGCTCATGTATGATGAATTGATGGAGACGCCAGAGAGAATTACCAATTATATGAACATGATTCAACATTTCTCTCCGGATCATACCAAGGTTACGATGCATAATCCTAATGTTCCAAGTGCAGAAATTACGGGCGCTAACCGCGTCTGGAAAGCTTCATATCTCGCTGTGCAAGGTATTATTTTGAAATCGGATACCAAATTATCGAACGCAAGTGATGCTTTATCCCAAGTGATGGATTACGTGACAACAGGTGACGGCTTCTACAAAGACGGCTCATTCGTACAGCATCAGAATTTCGCCTACAATGGCGGGTATGGAGCGTCCCTGATTCAGGATATCTCCAATATTATCTACTTGCTGGCTGACTCACAATGGTATCCTACTTACGCAGGACTAAACAATGTATATCAATGGGTATATGACTCGTATGAGCCATTGATCTACAAAGGTGCCATGATGGATATGGTTAGAGGTCGAGAAATTGCTAGATCCTATAATCAGGATCAGGTGACGGGACATAAAATTATGGGTGCGATTTTGCGATTGTCAGAGTCAGCGCCGCCCGCCGACGGTCAGAGAATGAAAGAAATGGTTAAGTATTGGATGCAGCAGAATAGCTTGGTCGGATTTTATAAAGATCTGAATTTAAGCAATATGTTATTGGCAAAGTCTGTGTTGAATGACCCGAATGTCATTCCGAGGGGCGAACAGGTAATAACGAAAATGTTCGCGGGGATGGACAGAGCGGTCCATCTGAAAGAGGGATTTGGATTCGGTGTCAGCATGTCCTCCAAGCGCATGGCCAATTACGAATCCGTCATTTCAACGGATGGTATAGGCGATAATAAAAAGGGATGGTATACAAGCGAAGGCATGACATACCTGTACAATCATGATCTCATTCAATATACCGACTATTGGCCAACGGTCAACTTGTACCGTTTGCCTGGTACTACGGTGGATACGATGACTAGAGCCAATAATTCAAACATGAATTATTTAAGCCCCAATATATGGACAGGAGGAACGGAGCTGCTCCAGTCTTACGCGACAGCTGGAATGGACTTGAAAGCGGCTGGCAACACGCTGAAAGCCAAAAAATCATGGTTTATGTTTGACGATGAAATTGTTGCCCTAGGCAGTGGAATCAACAGTACGGACGGCAGGAAAATCGAGACGACGATTGAGAATCGGATGCTAAACAAAGCGAGCATTTCCAAGGGGATTGATATTTATTCCCCAGCATCGACACCAATCGCAAACGAACCTTTGCGGCATAAAGTATTTGCCGTAAGCGATAGCAGAAATGATGGCAATCTGCCGATTAATACGTTGGATAATAATCTGGATTCAAAATGGTCCTCCTTAGGTGAAGGGGAGTGGATCCAGTACGACCTTGGCAAAGTACAGCCAGTCGGATATTTGGGTATCAATTTCCTTGGTCAGGTATCTAGAGCTACAACGTTCGATATCAAAGTGTCGAACAATAATACATCATGGACCACGGTCTTTAGCGGTGAGTCAACGACAGGAGGAAGCGCGGCCGATATTAAAGTGTACGATTTCCCAGACACTCAGGCAAGATATGTAAAAGTTATTAGCTATGGAAATTCGTCCAACGATTTTAACCACATTACAGAGCTTCACATTTATGCTCCGAATACGCAGGGGAATGTCATTATCCCGCTTTCGGTGGCCCCTTTGACTGCACTGTCTGCAACGAATCGTCTAGAAACAATCGATTCCGATATCACAACACGCTATTCATCGTTAGGTGATGGACAATTTCTGAAATATGACCTTGGCAGCAGCATGCAGGTCGGGTATGCGGGAATAAGCTTTTTTGCAGGCCTATCTCGACATTATTCTTTTGATCTTCAGACCTCTACCGACGACGCCACATGGACGACTATATTCAGCGGTCAGAACGACGTATTGACCTCGGAAGTAGTTGCTTATGACTTTCCAGATACAACAGCTAGATATATTAAAATCGTATTTCACGGAAACGATGCCGATCTATACAACCGTCTTTCAGAGATTCAATTCTATGCGCCTAATCCACTTGGAGCGGTGTTGAATCCCTTGCATCATACCATCCAATATAACGGGAATGAGGAGCTGGTGGTTAATGGGGCAGCCAAACCGGCGGGGCTTGGCTGGAAGGAAGATATGACCGTTGTCTCATCCGTATATTTGGAAGGCACAGGCGGATATTATTTCCCGCAACCTGCGACGATTAAAGGTCTGAGAGAAGCGAGAAACGGCAGCTGGCTGGATATTAGCAACTCGGGACTCGGATCAGTAACCAAAAAATATATGACGCTTTGGTTTGATCATGGCGTTAACCCTATCAATAAGGATTATGCATACGTACTTCTGCCGAACAAGAATGCAGCACAAACCACCGCTTACAGCAGCAATCCCGATATTGAAATCATCGTGAATAATGCCAATGTGCAGGCGGTAAAAGATAAAGTTTTGGGCATTACAGGCGCTAATTTCTGGACGGCAGGCATTGCAGGCGATTTTGTCGCTTATAATGCTTCTTCTATCATGCTGAAGGAACAAGCTGGCGTACTGGATATCGCCGTGTCTGATCCGACACATACGCAGAACAAGATTACGTACGAAATTGCAAAATCCGGTATTTCTATTATTTCGAAAGATCCGTCAGTCACTATATTGCAGCTTAGTCCTACGCTCAAGTTTGAAGTTAACACACAGGTTAAGGATGGAATTTCCCATAAGTTATCCATTCAGTATGACCCGTTAGCGCCGCCTTCTCCGCCGATCAATACGGTGACTGTAGTCGATGATCTGAATGATTATACGAATATATTTTCCCGCACGGCGAGCCTGTTGTTCGACACGGCTAATGCGTTTAGGATGGAAGGCGACGCATCTCGAGTGGCGCGTTTTAAAAATTTGAATGAATATATCGTCTACAAGTCGTTTGCAAACATGGACATGGAAAAGTTTGCTATCGATTCGTGGTATTTGCCTAGTGAGCCGATCACAGACTTTCACTTTTACTCATCGCCGGATAATATCACCTACACACAAGTTACACCTATAAAAAACGAACTTCTTGGCACGATGGGAAATTGGAATAAAGCAAGCTTTAATGAATCGTTGCCAGCGGGGACAAAGTACCTGAAAATTGTTTTCATGCAAGACACGGCAAATGCTTGGAATCCACAAATCGGAAAAGTCTCGATTACAAGCAAAACAGCCGGAACAACGCAATAATCGAAAAAAACAATCTAAAAACGCTAGCCTACTATGTCTAAAGATAAATGCAAAGAGTGTAAAATGACCATTATTTATCATTTAATTATGGAAGAAGCGGATCGTCTTGGACATCCGCTTCTTTTTTTCGATCCTTATTGCTCTTCGCCAATCAGATGGATGCTTCGGAAGTTTAAAGGCGTCATTCCCTCAAGCTGTCGGAAGCAGGAGCTGAAGTAGCTCGCTTGGGAGAAGCCCGTTTCCAGTGCGATCTGCTTGATGGATAGCCGAGTTGAAGCAAGCAGGCGTTTGGCTTGGATCATGCGGGATTCCAGTAAAAAATCCGGAAAAGATTGTCCGAATGTCTGGCCGAATTTACGACTGAAATAATGCGTGCTGTATCCAGCGAGAGCGGCCGCCTTTTCGATTGAGAAAGACTCATGGCTATGGTTTCGAACGTAATTGGCAGCGGCACGGATTTTATCGGAAGCGTAATTAATGGGAACATTCAGTCGATCAGAGGTTGCCTGGAGCCTTGTTAAAAGTTCGTATAAAGTAGAAGCTACGGCATATTCATCATCAATCTGATAAGTTCTGCCTAATGCTAGCAATTTATTCATTAAGCTCTCGGTAGGCGACAAGTCAGATAAGGAAAATAACCAAGGCTCACCAAGACCTCTGCCATCTAAAAGCTCCTCTAGCCGTTCCCCGTAAAAATGAACCCACCGAATGCTCCAAGGCTCGCTGGAATCGGAATAATATCGTTGTCTCATGCCGGGCCCATACAGAAAACCTTGACCTTTCCATACCTCATAACGTTTACCTTCCGTGACAAGGTATCCTTTGCCATCCAGCACAAGATGTAAATTATAATTGCGATGGAGATCAAATTCTTTGGTTTGGAATTCACGGTTGACCATATGATCGGGATTATCGCTAAAACCGCCGATATAATCCGGAAAGCATGCGTGCCTAGTGAATAATGGCTTTGGCAAAAAGATATGTTCGTTCATGACGATCTCCTTGTATCGCAATATTTTGTATGATTATTAATGATAACATTATTTAATGGTTGGTTAAAATGATAGGAATGACAATATTTTAATAGAGGTCGCATGTTTTTATCATTTAAACAAGCTCGCTTGTCCTTTAAAATAAAGGTGACAAAAAACAAGAGGCCATAAAAGGAGAGATGGAAGATGCAACAATTATTATACGGTGTGGCTTATTACGACGAGTATATGCCTTATGAACGGCTTGAGGAAGACATTCGCATGATGAAAGCTGCCGGCATTAATCTTGTCCGCATTGCGGAATCGACATGGAGTACGCATGAACCGCAAAATGGTATCTTCGACTTTGCCAGTGTTGACCGTGTGCTCGATGCTATGCATAAAGCTGGCATTCACGTTATCGTCGGAACGCCGACGTATGCCGTGCCGACATGGATGGTGAAAGAGCATCCGGATGTGCTGGCTGAGACTCCGAATGGACCTGGCCGTTATGGAGCAAGACAGAATATGGATATCATCAATTCGACTTATCTCTTTTATGCGGAAAGGATTATTCGCAAGCTGATTGCAAGGGTATGCAGCCATCCTGCGGTTATTGGTTATCAGGTGGATAATGAAACGAAGCATTACGGGACAAGCGGCCCTAATGTTCAATTTCGGTTCATTAAATATATGAAAGAAAAATTCGGAACGACGGAGCGGCTTAATCAGCATTTTGGCCTCGACTACTGGAGCAACCGAATAAATAGCTGGGAGGATTTCCCGTCCGTGGTTGGTACCATCAATGGCAGTCTCGGTGCAGAATTCTCCCGATTCCAACGTCAGCTGGTTACTGATTTTCTAGCCTGGCAGGTTTCCATTGTCAATGAATATAAACGTACTGATCAGTTCGTGACGCATAACTTCGATTTTGACTGGCGGGGGTATTCATTTGGCGTCCAGAAGGATGTAGATCACTTCGAAGCAGCAAAGGCACTCGATATTGCGGGAGTCGATATCTATCATCCTTCGCAGGATGAGCTGACAGGCAAGGAAATCTCATTTGGAGGGGACTCCACACGTTCCCTAAAAGGGAAAAATTACTTCGTGCTTGAGACGCAAGCGCAGGCCTTTCCGAATTGGACGCCTTATCCTGGACAGCTGCGGCTGCAAGCCTTTAGCCATCTGGCTTCCGGAGCCAATATGGTCGAATATTGGCATTGGCATTCCATACACAACTCCATTGAAACGTATTGGAAGGGCTTGCTCAGCCATGATATGGGTACGAATCCAACTTATGAAGAAGCGGTCACGATTGGTCGAGACTTCAAGCGGCTATCTGCTAATCTCATCGATTTGAAAAAGAAAAACCGTGCCGCGTTGCTTGTCAGCAACGAAGCGTTAACCGCAATGGAATGGTTCAAGTTGCCTGGAGGCGAAGTAGGCTACAATGAAATCGTTCGTCTGCTCTATGATCGGCTGTATGAGATGAACATTGGCTGCGATATACTGAATCCGAGCTCTGCTGAGTCGTTCGGGAACTATGACCTGATTGTTGTGCCAGCGCTTTACGCGGCTCCAGACGAGCTTCTTGAGAAGCTAAACCAATACGTGGAAAATGGCGGGCATGCTGTATATACGTTTAAGAGCGGTTTCGCTAATGAGCATATTAAGGTCCGAACCGGAATGCAGCCCGGAATCATTGAAAAGGCTTGCGGCGTTCAGTATAGTCAGTTCGTGCAGCCGAATACGGTTTCACTCAAAGGGAATCCTTTTGGCGTTGAAGAGGAGTCTAACCGCGTCGAGGTCTGGATGGAGCTTCTGACGCCAACAATGGCGGAGGTACTCGCTTGGTATGATCATCCTCACTGGGGTACTTATGCAGCCATTACGGAAAACCAGTACGGCCTTGGTACAGCTACTTATATCGGCTGCCTGCCAAGTCCTGAGGTTGCGGGCAAAGTGTTAGAGAGAGCCTGCAAGGCGGCAGGATTATACGGTCCTGACCAGGACCTTCGCTTCCCGTTGATCGTTAAGAGCGGAGTCAATGAAGCGGGGCGGACCATTCGCTATTACTTTAACTATTCAAGTGATTCAAAGTCCTTTCCTTACCCTCATGGGAACGGGATAGAGCTATTGTCAGGCAGGAATATCATTTCTGGCGAGCAAATCGAGTTAGATAGCTGGGGGCTCGCCATTGTTGAGGAAAGCACTATAGCTGTAATATAAGCAGCAATAAGAAGTTTGGAAGCGTACGATAGCATGGCGTGATCTGAATAGATCGAGGAAGAATTATCCGTAAAGGGTAGTTCTTCTTTTTTATCGCAACATGCACTTCACAGACCATGCGCATTTTTCACAAGCAGTGTTATAAAATAGCCGTCTTCGACTCTCCTCGTATGCTTCAGAAATGATAAAAATGTTGACAGTTACCTTATAAATGGTACTATATACCAACGTCAGGTGACTATGTAGCAGGAGGTATATGCGTGCAGGAAGAGATGGCCATTGCGAATAAGCTTGCGTGGGGAACGAAAGCGTACCAGGCATGGGTTCAAGCCTATGGAACACCAGATGAACTTGCCGTGCAGTTGAAGCGAGAACACAAGTATCATCTCCGTTACTGGTTAAAGTATATGGGAGATCCAGCAGGCAAAAGAGTAATTAACCTCCTGGGCTCGCACGGTCGTAAAGCCATTTCACTGGCACTGCTAGGTGCTGATGTTACTGTTGTAGATATATCAGACGATAATCGGAAGTACGCGATTCAGACTGCCGCGGCCGCCGGAGTAGAGCTCGACTATATCTGTGCCGATGTTTTGCATATCCCGAATGAGGAGAAGCTAGGCGTATATGACATCGTCTTGATGGAGTTCGGCATATTGCACTATTTTGCGGATCTCAGCTCCATCTTTGCTGTCGTTCGTCGTAAATTAAAGGGAAATGGCCGGTTTATTTTGACTGACTTCCATCCTTTCGCACGTGCATGGATGAATACGCCTAACCTCACAGAGCCCAACGGTTTTTACTTTGATGAGCGTCTGAAAGAGGGAGAAGTGGCTTTTGCTAAGCTGCTGCCCGAGAATGAGCGGTCTGAACTTGGCAAGGTTTTGGTGCGAAGCTGGACAGTCGGCGAGATTATAACTGCGATCGGCGCAGCAGGGTTATTTATAAGGGCATTCGAAGAAATACCTAGTTCTTCAGACCCGAGGCTTCCAGAGTTCTACACGCTAGTTGCCGACAAAATGGATATAGAATTATCGCCCTTACATCCTTGATTTAGAAAGCTCTGTCGTCTATATAAGTTGAACTCATAATTGAGTTGCACAGGCGGAGAGAACAAAGTTGTTCTGGAGAAATGAAAGGTTCGCTTTTGCAGACCAAATGGTAACCATAGTTGAAGGAAATAATAACTAGCTGAAAGTGAGGAATATTGAAATGGAATATGTGAAACTCGGAAATACAGGCTTGGACGTATCTCGGCTTTGTCTTGGCTGCATGAGCTATGGCGTAGCGGAGCGTTGGACGCATCCTTGGGTGCTTAATGAAGAGCAAAGCCGTCCCTTTATCAAAAAATCGCTTGAGCTTGGCATTAATTTTTTTGATACCGCGAATGTATATTCAGATGGTACTAGCGAAGAAATCGTTGGCCGGGCTTTGAAGGAGTACGCCAACCGAGATGAAATTGTTATCGCGACTAAGGTGCATTTCCGCATGCATCAAGGTCCAAACGGTGCCGGACTCTCGCGTAAGGCAATTATGAGTGAAATAGATAAAAGCCTCAAACGACTCGGAACGGATTACGTAGACCTTTATCAAATCCATCGCTGGGATTACCATACTCCGATAGAAGAAACGATGGAAGCCCTGCATGATGTCGTGAAGGCAGGCAAAGCAAGATACATTGGTGCTTCAGCCATGTTTGCCTGGCAGTTCCAGAAGGCATTGTTTGTTGCCGAAAAAAATGGATGGACCCGATTTGTATCGATGCAAAACCATTTGAATCTTATCTATCGCGAAGAAGAAAGAGAGATGATGCCGCTTTGCAAGGAAGAGAAAATCAGCGTCATTCCTTACAGCCCGCTCGCATCGGGAAGACTGGCGCGTGATTGGACGGAATCAACACATCGCTCCGAAACGGATCTAGCCCAGAAATCCAAATACGAAGCGGCTGCCCATATGGACCGATCCATCGTAGAACGGCTTGCCGTCATCGCAGAAAAACGTGGTGTTCCCCGCGCTCAAATTTCTCTTGCTTGGTTATTGCAGAAAGAACCGGTAACTGCTCCGATTTTCGGCGCTACGAGAATGTCCCATCTGGAAGATGCGGTTGCATCTCTATCCATAACGTTGACACCAGAAGAAATTGCTTCTCTGGAAGAGCTGTATGTTCCTCATGCTGTGGTTGGTGCTCTTCGGATGTAATGATGGTCCAGCATATAAAATAACAAAAACGCCCTTTATTTTCAAAGGGCGTTCTTCCTGTTTTATTTTACGAAAGGTACTTCATTTTTTGTTGAATGGCCATGCGATCTCTTGGCGCATTGACTTCTTCTGGATAACCTACACCAAATATCCCAATGACCTCATAGTTTGATGGCACATCAAGAATTTCTCGCATTTTCGGAGCCATTGCCATGGAAGACCAGAATGTCCCCACTCCTTCTGCCCATGCGGCTAAGTTGAAGTTTTGCACGAAGCAAGCTGTGGCAAGCGCATTTTCTTTTGTTTCCAATTCGTTAGCACCATGCTTAGAGATTACGACAATAACGATAGGGGCATTGAAGAAATTGGTTTTGTGATTGAGCTGTGCTCTTGTCTCCTCACCGACCCAATACACTTCCCATGGCTCGGTCAGTTTATGATTAGGAGCCATTGTAGCAGCTTGCAGCCATTTATTCATTTGTTCTGCATTCACTGGATCAGATTTGAAGTTTTTTATGTTGCGGCGAGAAGAGATGATTTCTATAATATCCATCTTAAAGAACCTCCTTGTGGTTTCGTGTTTTTTTAAAATAGTATCCTGCAAATTAGCGCCTAGTAGAGATTTATTCGCTTTCTCCGTTTTCTGCATCCGATTCACCTTGAAGTGGAGCAGCAGATGACTGGTTCTCATCGCATTCGTTTCCGACGATTATGTTCTCATCATGAAGGCCAAATAGATCAATAAACTCGTTCCGGACCATTTCAATTGCTTTTAATTCTCCAGCTATAACCTGATGGATAGCTTTCAATTCAGGCTGTTCTAGCTGTTGGATTAATGTTGTGCGCTTCACGTCCAACCTCTGCAAAAACTCAAGCGCCCGCCCGCGGCGAAATGTCTGAGCTCCCGCATGCTTATGTCCATTGCCGCCATGTCCATCGTGATGTCTTCCGTGTTTCCTATGATCGTGACGTTCATCAAGTTTCATGAGAGTAAAACCTCCTGTTTTCGAACGTGAATGCATTTTTTAAAGAGATTTGTTTATTTCGATCTGTTCATTTCAATCTGTTCATTTCTTAGTGTTAACGTATACAAATGTATACCAATGAATACATCAGTGTCAATAGTCATTCATGATCTGGCCAAGTGTAGCTACTTTTACGCATTGGAGTCATGAAGTCGTCTCCGTACCATACAGCCTACGATACGTTTCCGGCGTCAAGCCTTCCTTGCGGCGAAACGTCGCCACGAAATGGCTCGCATCGCGGAACCCGACCGCTTCGCCAATTCGGCGTATCGTCCAGTCAGGATGTGATGGAAGCCATTCCTTCGCTTTCCGGATCCTCAGCTGAATCAAGTACGCGTAGGCCGTCAGGCCAAACAGCTCCCGAAACTTCTCGTTCAGCTGCCTCTCGCCGATATCGAGCAAGGCTGCCATCTCGGCTAAGCCGATTCCGGGATCGGCAAACTCAGCTTCAAGCCAGTCCAGCAAAATTTGAATCCGCTCCAGCCGCTTCGATATGGATGGCCGGTTATCCGTTCGGGCATCGGTTCGAAGCAGTGTTAGGAAACGGTACAAATCCGATGAAAATTGCCATCCCGACGGGTCCCCTCCAGACTCGGCGGTAGCTAGCATGTCTGCCAATAATTTCGAGATTCGGTCATTGCCGGCTTCCCACTGGAAACGCTCCGCTATTTTCCAACCGAACGATTGGACGAAGCTTGCTGCCATGCTCCCGTGAAACGTTATAAATCCGGTATGCCAAAAGCCGTTTTTTGCTTCGTAACGATGAGGTGTTCCCGTAGATAGCAGCACCCCTGAGTGCTCCGTCATCTTCCAGATTCGTCCATTCGCCGATAGCTCGCCTTCGCCTGCCAGCGTTTGAAGCCAGTGAAAATAGGGGTAGCCATTCGGGCGGTCCATCATCTCTTGTTTGGGGCTGACCCCAATCGATTCGAGCTGCAGCGGCAGCAATTCCGCAGGGGACGGCGGAACGATACGTTTTTTCATGAGAAACCTCCATATTCTTATATGCAATTTCTGTATTTTTATATGGGACCGCATAAAATTAAGGTTTACAATGAATAAGTATACTGCGGTTTTATCATACAAAACAATTAATCATATGAATCGAATAAGAAGGGATGATCAAGTTGAAAATGAACGCAAAAGAAAGCGACTTGAAGCAAATCGTCGGACGCGTGGCGGAGTATACGTTCGGCATGGACCTGACGTGGGACTGGCCGGGTGGAGTCGCCTACTATGGTGTCAGTAGGGCATATGAAGTGACGGGAGAACAAGCTTATTTGGATCGAATGATCGCTTGGGTGGACGAATACATCGAGGCTGGACTTCCGGTATGGACAGTCAATACATGTGCGATGGGACATATGCTGCTCACTTTGTACGAGCAGACGAAGGACGAGCGGTATGCGGAGCTTATTTTCAGCAAAATCGATTATCTGGAAAATAAAGCATTGCGATTCGGCGACCGGGTGCTCCAGCATACGGTGTCGGCCAAAAACGATTTCCCTGAGCAGTGCTGGGCGGATACGTTATTCATGGCGGCGTATTTCATGCTTCGGGCGGGCATCATGTTTGACAAAAAACATCTCGTAGAGGACGCATTGCATCAATTCTTCTGGCATATTAATTACTTGCAGGACGAGAACGACGGGTTGTGGTATCACGGCTACAACCATATCAAGCAGGATCACATGTCCGGCATGTATTGGGCGCGAGCCAACGCATGGGCGGCCTATACGATGTCCAGAGCCGCCAACATTTTGCCGGAAGCTTATCTATATCCTCCGATGATGCATATATGGAGTTCATTGCGCGATCAGCTGGCTGCGATTAAAAAGCTGCAAAAGGAAGACGGGCTCTGGGGCACCGTGCTTGATTATCCGGAAGCGTATGGTGAAGTGTCGGCTACGGCGGGCATCGCGGCGGCAATGATCACGCAAGGAAACCCGCTGCATGGGAAGCACGTCCAGAAGGCGCTTGACGGCGTACTCGCGAACATCGCGGATAATGGCCGCGTAAGGAACGTATCAGGCGGCACCGCCGTTATGAACGACATCGCCGGTTACCTTGGCATTGACCGGAAATGGGCGCAGGGCTGGGGGCAGGGGCTTGCTCTAGCGTTTTTGGCCGCGGCTATCGAAGACATTAAAAAAGAGTCGGACAAGGCTTGAAGATCGAACTGCTCACGCAATAAAGGATGAAGCCGGTCAAAACCGATGCTATTGACAAATCGTTGCCGCGGAATGGGATATTGAAGGCAAGGCTGACTTCCCGGTGAAAGCGGATATACGCCATTTGAACGAAGAGGGATCGCAAGCTGTGGTTGAAGGGACATACGCTTTCTCCAAGCCCGGCACGTATTTTGTCGTATTGCGCGCCTCATCGAACCGAAATAGCGGAAGTGGTGATTTCTATACGCAGGTGCCGAATTTATGCCGAGTGCGGGTCGTTGTGAAGTAAAGAGAATATCCTGTAGCGATAGACCGTTTAATGTGGTGAAAACCGACATGAACGGTCTTTTTTTTGACTCTAGATTATCGAATAGCCAGCAAGAACCACATCATGACTAATTATCGGTTAATGGGATTTAATCGTCGTATACATCTTGATAAGAAGTTGTAAATTTCGGTTGGCAGTTGATCAATCGAGTACGTTTGTTCTATGATGATGACGACATCACTCCTGTATGGCAGCGTGGGCTTCGGCACTCTTCTTTACCAAACAAGGTGATGTTTTTCTAACCCAATCATGCAGAGAAACAGACCTTAGTGCCAAGCTGAAGTTGCATCTGCTGTTAAGCAGCAAATGAAAGAGAGGAGTGAATGAGTCATGACATTTCCTTTGATTACGGCACATACCGGCTGCATGGGCGAGCCGGACAATTCGGCTGGCTCCGCCCTAGCTGGAATCGCACTTGGAGCCGACATCGTCGAGGATGATATCCGAGTTACGCTGGACGGTGTTCCTGTGCTGTTCCATGACGAATTTGTATCGCTGAAGGATGGCAATCGGATTGGCATCTCATCATCAACCTACGACGAGCTTCGCCATCTGGAAATTATTCCGGCGCATCCCAGAAACAGTAAGACGATACGCCTCGCAGCACTAGACGAGCTGCTTGCCATCGTTCGTGGCGCTGGCTGCCAGGTGAATTTGGATATCAAAGTAGATGAAGCCATCGCTCCTGCGGCGGCTGCCGTGCGGAAATTCGGACTGGAAGAGCGAGCTTTCCTAAGCGGCTGCGGCGCGAACCGGGCGCTTCTGGCGAAAGCCGAGGCACCTTGGCTTCCGAGACTTCTTAATGCCGACGCTGATTTGTTCGATGCCCTGGCGTATTCCGAGGCGGTAAAGCGGACAATGGATGCCGCGATGGCGGCAGCCTGCTTCGGAATCAACATCCAGCACCGGCACGTTCAGGAAGAGCTGCTCGCCTCAGCGAGTGACTGCGGACTGTTGATCTATGCGTGGACGGTCGACGATTCGGACCAGATAGCGGCTTTGGCCGCGAGCGGTGTTCGCTCCATTACGACCCGCCGCGTTGACTTGGCGATGGGGCTCAAGTCATATGTCAATAAATGATGAAGGGGACAAGAGAAATGGGAGACATCGAGGAGATCTACTCGAATTTCGTAGGCAAAGCCGTCCAAGAAGTATCAACCTGCCAGACAGGTGATACGTTGAATTTTGTTTTTATTACCGATCTGCATCATCGGAAAGGCGGCAATATGCTGCGCTCAGCGACTATGATTCAGCAAGCAGCGAGCCTGCTGTCACTCGACTTTATTCTATGCGGAGGCGATATCAGCATCAATGGTCCGAAGTCCGAGGTTGTTGCTGCCCAGAAGGAAATCGTTGATGCGCTGGCAGCCTCGGATGCCCCGCTCCTTATGGTGAAAGGGAATCATGACGATAACTCGATCTACGACTATGAGCTTCGCGGCGGAAGCGCGGCAAATGTCGTGTACCCGGTTGAATCTCGCGAGATTACGCTCGCACCGGTTCAGGAGCTGGCCAAATTTAATCGCAATCATCCATCCAGTTTATATTATTATTTGGACTTCCCCGATAAAAAAACGAGAGTGATCGTGCTGGATT
The DNA here is from genome assembly GCF_052115165.1 of Paenibacillus sp. 2TAB23. NCBI lineage: Bacteria > Bacillati > Bacillota > Bacilli > Caryophanales > Paenibacillaceae > Paenibacillus > Paenibacillus sp. 2TAB23. The sequence continues at coordinate 52,152 of NZ_JBFRGD010000006.1, read as the reverse complement.
GTACGGATATTCCTTACACACTTACGGATAAAGGAACATTAACGTATTTTGGACAATGGGATTATGCGTTTTCCAATAGCCAAATGAATTGGCTMGCGGACGAAGCGCTTGCACTAAAGGGAAAGTCTGGCTGGCGAGTTCTGCTCGCGTCACATATTGCCATTACACAGGACGGTATATTCGGAGCTGATCATTCGGTGCGCAACGGCAGTGCGCTTTGGGGGATCATAAAAGCTTTTCGTGAAGGAGGATGCTACATCTCGAAAGACGGGGAAGGGGATTTCCGTTATCAAGTAGCTGCCGATTTCACTGAACAAGGCACGGGAACGGTGATAGGCTGCTTGTTCGGACATGTCCATCATGACCAAATCGTGTATAGGGATGAGATTCCAATAATTTCATCGTTAAACGCATGTACGCATAAAGAGTTCGCTGAATCCCCTGAACGCAAGGAAGGCACTGTATCAGAGACTGCTTTTGACATCATGACCGTCGACTTTGCGCAGTCTATCATAAAAGCTTACAGGGTAGGAGCGGGCCAGCATCGCACGATAGTCTATTGAATATAGCATGTGAATGGCAGCGTTCCCGATTTCGGAGCTCCGCTATGAAGGCGCTTCGTATGGGAGATGTTAGTTGCTTTGCAATAGGCAGCAAAGAGCACACTGGCTGACCGATTCGTATAACACGGATGATGGATATTGGGTTCGTTCAGCCAACTTGAGAGCACTTTTTTTTGGCAGGGATCTTGTTTATTTGTGGAAACAAGCTTATCCTACGATGTAGGAAGAGGCATTGTTCTATGTGATTTTTATGATTGTCTGACGTCCAAGAGCCGCCCATGACCAAGCTTTCCACTTCAACGGGGCGCGATCATGGCCAAATTTTAAACCGGTTTAATAAATGAATCGGCTTCGTTCTAGGCTAAGAGATTAAGAACATTGGAGGTAGATAAACAACATGGGAAAGATCAAGAAAGTACATGTCATTTTTAAAACGCATCTGGATATCGGTTTCACGCATTTGGCTGAGCATGTCATTAAGCAGTACATGGAGGAATACATTCCGAAAGCCATCGAGCTGTCAGAAAAGCTGGAATCGGCAGGCGGAAGCGAACGTTTTGTATGGACCACGGGCTCGTGGCTCATCCACCATTATCTCGAAGCGGCTTCCCTTGAGGGAATAAAACGCATGGAGAACGCGATTGCCAAAGGGCATATCGCTTGGCATGGATTGCCTTTTACGACGCATACGGAGCTTATGGATCCCGAGCTTTTGGACTTTGGGATATCGCTAAGCCAAGAGCTGGACGCGCGTTTCGGCAAAACGACGATTGCCGCCAAAATGACCGATGTGCCTGGGCATACGCTTGGCATGGTTCCCCATATGCAGCAGGCTGGCTTGCGCTACCTTCACTTAGGCGTCAATCCGGCTTCGAAGCGGCCCGATGTGCCCCGGCTGTTCCGATGGCAGGCGGATGATGGCTCGGAAATCATCGTCAACTATGCAGGTACATATGGCGAAGCGCTGGAGCTGGACGAGATGGATGAAGTACTCGTATTCGCGCATACGGGCGACAATTGCGGTCCTCCTAGCACAGAAGAGATTCGCGAGCAGTTCGAGCAGTTCCGCCAGGCGTATCCTGGCGCTGATGTCGTCGCTTCGACGATGGATGCATTCGCTGAGCGTCTGCTTGCGGTAAGCGGGAACTTGCCGGTCGTTCGGGAAGAGCTGGGCGATACATGGATTCACGGCGCTGGTACGGATCCGTTGAAGCTTGCCCGTTACCGGGAGCTGCTCCGCCTGCGCAAGAAATGGCTGGCACAGGGACGGATGAAGGTAACTGATCCGGAATACAAAGAGATGAGCAAGGCGCTCATGCTGGTTGCCGAGCATACATGGGGGCTGGACGTAAAGAAATGGCTTCCCGATTTCCGAAACTACTCGAAAACGGATTTCAACGAGGCTCGGATCACAGACGTCGTGAACCTTGAAGACATGCCTGCGAAATTCGGTTATATCGGCGCGTTTGCCATGGATGAGTTCGACCGGCATTCCAGCGATCTGTTCTCAGCGGAGCAAAGTATACGGTCCTATTCGATGATCGAGAGCTCTTGGAAGGAGCAGCGGCAGTATGTCGATCAGGCTGTCGCTTATCTGGAGAAGGACAAGCAGCAGGAAGCATTGCGTGCAATGGAGCAGTTAATTCCTTCGAAGACGGATGTATCGGGATTGGAGCAGCGCAACATTCGCCAGACGTATTCCAGCGGAGGCTATGAACTGGCGTTCGGCGAGAACGGAGCGTTGATCCGTTTAACGGACAGCAACGGCAAGGAATGGGTAGACGAGAATCATCCGTTTGGCGCTTATGCGTACGAGAATTTCGGTACGGACGATTATGGACGTTATTTCCGCACTTATATGCAGAACTTACCGGTAACGCATCCATGGGCGGATGCTGATTTCAGCAAGCCAGGCTTTGAATTCGTAAGACCGCTTCCAAGCAACCAGGTATTCCATCCACATGTAATCGATATGAGGTGGCGCGGCGGTGAAGCTGTAGAACGCTACACGCTTCGGCTTCGTATGCCTGAGCAGGCCTATGAACGATACGGTGCGCCGAAAGAGCTGGAGCTTGAATATGCGTTTCATAAGACAGGGGAAATCGACGTTTGTTTGCAGTGGTTCGACAAAGACGCGAACCGACTGCCAGAAGCAAGCTGGTTCGGCTGCGCACTGAAGCTGGATAATCCTAACCTATGGACAATGGACAAGCTTGGATACGCGATTTCGCCATTACGGGTCGTCAAGGACGGCAACCGCAACCTGCATGCGTTGCATAACGGTGTGGCCTATGAAGGTACGGATGGATCAGCTGCGATTTTACCGCTTGACTCCGCACTTGTCGCTCCAGGCCAAAAAAGACTGCTCCAATTCGACAATTCCTTTGTTTCACTGGATACGGGATGGCATTTCAATCTGCATAACAATATTTGGGGAACCAATTTTCCAATGTGGTATGGAGATGATGCGAAATTCCGGTTCCAGCTAAGGCTGACTTCGAATCGGAAATAAGCTTTGGTTGAACCAGCAAAAAAATACACCCCTTTGAATGATAAAGGAACAACCTCGCAGTTTTTCCAATGTCTATGGCAGGGGTGTATCTTTTTTATCGGGCTCTATACTCCTCTTTAAGCAGGGTTAAAGCTCGGCGAGCAATGCTCGCATCCGAATCGGGATTTCCTGGGTCAGCTCTGTCCACGGAACGAATGCGTCCGAAGCCCATTCAAAGGGAATGTATTCAAAGGCAGGCTGGAAGCTAAATTCACGCAAATGTTTTTCGGCACGTTGATCGATGTCTTCGCCTATTTTGAACTGACCGCTGAACATGGCAGGCTCCAGTACCCCGTCAATGCCGGCTTCAGATTGGCAGCAGCTATCTACATTAGGAAGCAGGCGGAAAACATCCTGTATGGGGATCATTGCATGTTTTCCAGGTTGAACGAATAGCTTGACGCGCTTTTCATCCGATAAATTGCTGCGATCCGGAAGCAGGCTAAGGAAATATCGGCCATGGAAGCTGGCTTCGCAGGAGGCAATTGCCCCTTCGTGATCGATGTAGACCCACACATGCTCCAAATCGTAAATATGCTGGATGTCGTAATCCCAATAGATCGCATATTCAATAACGGTACGAATGCGTGTTGTATCGAACTGGATGAAGCGCTCGAATGAGGGGGATGTTGCCGGGGCCTCGAATATAGTAACGCCCACGCGAATGGGCAAAAACGGCTCAAGACGATCCAAGTATAGAATGGGCGAAACCTTGAGCACCGTATCCCAGTACGACTGTAGAACGGAATTAGACATGTTGGAAAAGGCCTCCTTAAATTAGGATTGATTTGCGCTGTGCATCTATGTAATATATAGATTAAGCGCTTCACCTATCATTATATGATTATTTTTGGTTATTTTGAAAGCGTTAATATGAGCAGCGCTTAACTAGCAGATGGACTAAACGGTTAAGCTGCCCTTCCATTTGCTGAGCCGTACCGTAGAGAATACGGACGAGATCAAGCAATGGGTCGTCATGCAGCCGGAGCTGATCGTCACAGAATCGACGAGCTCACAGGCAAATTAATATGGGGGAAGGTTGTTGACAAATGGAGAAAAAACTAATCGTATTTTTGGACAGCGGCGACACCATTATCGATGAGTCAACGGAAGTAAGGGACGAAGAGGGAATCGTCCTGCGCGCAGAGGTAATACCGGGCGCAGACATCATGGTCAAAACGTTGCACGACAAAGGCTATACGCTTGCCTTGGTCGCAGATGGCGATGCACAATCATTCAAAAACGTATTCAAGCAGCACGGGCTCTATGATTATTTTACGACTATGATTTACTCCGAAACGGTGAAAGCAAGCAAACCGAGTCCCCGTATGTTCAAAGCGGCCGTCGGCGCCTTGGATTTGTCGGAGGCGGATTACCCGCGCATCGTCATGATCGGCAACAATTTGAGCCGCGATATGAAGGGCGCCAATGCGCTAGGCATTACGAGCATCTTCCAAAGCTGGACGACGCGTTACCCGCACTTGCCTGCTGATGAGTCGGAGCGTCCAAGCTACACAGTACGCGAACCGCTTGAGCTGGTGGAGCTAATCGAGCGGCTGAACGCTGAGCTTTCCTAGTCCGCTCAGCGAAGTATCGCCCTAATTCTAATTGAAAAACATTAAGCCCTTCAGGCTGCCTGAAGGGCTATTTCTCTATCTCTGGTTGGCGAGTGGGGGAAGTTCTTCATGTGGCATTGGCGGAAACAAGCTATCAAAAAAAATTTACAATTTCTTAATATTACCCCTTGCTTACATAAATTATCCAATGTATCATACAACTAAAGCGTTTACATTAAGCGCTTACATTTTAAACGCTTTATTAAACCGGTTTAATCACCATGAAATGTTCAGCATACTTAACAGGGATACGGCAAATTCCCCTTTTAAACCGGTTTAACTCTATCACTAGAAACAGAGCGGTTGCAAAGATTCAAAAATGACTAATCAATTTTTGGAGGGGTTAATTTGAAACGAAGCAAAATGATGTTGATCTTATTCGTTATGATCGCGATTATTGCTGCAGGGTGCACAAACAACAATTCAGGTCCGAAAGCTACGAACGAAACGAAAGACAAGCCAACGGAAACGGTAGCGCCAGTAGACAACGCGCAAGCGGGAGCAAAGGAAGCTCCGGCGTTCGCCGCACTCGTCAAAGACGGCAAATTGCCGAAGCTCGAAGATCGTATGCCTGTAGCGGCGGACATCAAAATCGAAGAGGTAGTTGACGAAATCGGCCAATACGGAGGCGAGTGGAAGATGCCTTGGAATGGTCCCTCCGATAAATGGGGAGTAGGCCAGCCGACGGAGGAGGCGCTCTTCCGTTTCAACAAAGAAGGCAATAAAGTGGAGCCAAACGTAGCCAAAAGCTATGAAGTGAATGCGGATTCGACTGAATTTACGATCCACCTTAGAGAAGGCATGAAGTGGTCGGACGGTGTGCCATTCACAGTGGAAGACGTCATCTTCTACTGGGAGCACATGCTGAAAAAAGAAACGTTCGGCAAAAAAATATATGACGCTTATTACTCGGTGGATCCGGTAAGCGGAGACAGAGCCTTGGCAGAAGTGAAAAAGGTCGATGACTATACGTTCACCGTTACGCACAAATATCCAAGCGTTCAATTTTTGGAGCGTGTGGCCATCGATAACAAGTGGTTTTTCGCGCCTAAGCATTTCCACGAAACGATTCTTCCCGAATTCGTTGGCGATGCAAAAACGCTGGAGATTACGAAATCATGGGGCTACGAGGATCCGAAAGTATTCCTAGTCGAAACGGGCTACTATGATTGGCTGCACAAGGAAATTCCGACGCTAAGGGCATGGATGCCGACAACGGATCCGAACAGCGATCAGTTCGTCATGGAGCGCAACCCTTACTTCTGGAAGACGGATTCCGAGGGCAAGCAGCTTCCATATATCGATCGCTTAGTGGCGACCAAAATCCAAGACCCGAGTCAGAAAGTGCTCGGAACATTGGCCGGCGATTACAACTTAGTTGTATTTGGCGCCAATGACTTCACGGTTCTGAAGGAAAACGAGAAAAAAGGCGACTACCGCATTATACCTTGGACGCAGCCGGCATGGAGCAGCGCAGGCATTCAGTTAAACCAAACGACGCCGGATCCGAATCTTCGGAAGCTGTTCCAGGATATTCGCTTCAGAGAAGCATTATCCATTGGGGTTAACCGCGTTGAAATTTCTGAGATCGTAACGAATGGATTAGGCGAGCCGATTCAAGCATCCGTACCGGAAGGCGTAATGGGCTATCAGGAGGGCTGGAAAGATCAATGGACGGAATTCAATCCAGAGCGTGCAAACCAGATTTTGGATGAGCTTGGTCTGACTAAACGCGATAAGGACAATTTCCGACTGAATGCAGATGGCTCCGAACTGACGTTGACCGTTATAGAATCCAGTACAGATACGGCTGCATTCCTGGAGCTGTTGAAAAAGTATTTTGAGGATATGGGCTTGAAAACGAACCTGAAGGTTGTGGATGGCGGTACGCATTTCGATATGAAATACGCCAACCAAATTCCGATCACGACCGAAAACATTTCAGTTGCTAACGTGGCATTCCGTCCGGATGCTATCGTACCGCTTCGCGTTATCACACCATGGTTCGGCCATTACGGCTTGTATACGCAATCAGGCGGGAAAGAAGGCGTGAAACCGGAAGGCGACATTGCCTTGATACTTGAAAATTGGGAAAAAATCAAAGCGAGCAAAACGCAAGAGGAAATCGATCAATACAGCAATGAGATTATTAAGCTGCATATGAAAAATCAATGGGTTATCGGCTATGCTGGCCCTACACCGACATTAATTGCCGCATCAAACAACATTCACAATATTCCTACCGATATGGTATGGGCAGACGAATACCGGTCACTCGGCCAAGGACATCCATCGCAATTCTTCATTAAACAATAAGTTGCAGCAATGTCAGCGGCAAAGGCGGGGAAGCTGCTTCCCTGCCTTTGCCGTACTAAGATTCAGCTTGTAGCGGAGAGGGACGGATATGAGATGCTTCAATATATAATAAGGCGAATTCTGTTGGTCATACCCGTTGTGATGTTTATTTCCTTTGTCGTGTTTTACATCATTCAGCTTCCGCCAGGCGATTATGTTTCCAGTTATTCCGCAAAAATGTCGGCTGCCGGCGACGTGATGACGCAGGTGGAAATGGATGAAATGAGATCGAATCTAGGCTTGGACCGTCCGGTATACGAACAGTATTTGGTATGGGTGAAAAAAATCGTACTGCACGGAGACTTCGGCTTCTCGTTCAACTACAACAAGCCGGTGCTGGCAGTCGTGAAGCAATACATGGGTTTGACGTTAGTCGTTTCGATCGTCACGATGGTCTTTCAGTATGTGGTCGCGATTCCGATCGGGATCTATACGGCAGTCAAGCAGTATTCGGCGGGTGATTATTTTTTCTCCGGCATCAGCTTTATCGGAATGGCCACGCCTAACTTTTTGTTAGCCATCATTTTAATGTTTTTATCCTACACCTGGTTTGGCGATCCGCTGCTTGGCCTATTCTCGAATGAGTACGTGAATGCGCCATGGTCGATGGATAAAGCGGTCGATTTAATGAAGCATTTGGTCATCCCTGTCATCGTAATCGGACTGGCGAGCACTGCTGACCTGATCCGGGTTATGAGGGGACAAATGCTGGATGAGTTGAACAAGCCAAACGTGGTGACGGCGAGAGCGAAAGGCTTGTCCGAAACAAGGATTTTGCTCAAATATCCGACACGCGCCGCATTAAACCCGATTGTAAGTACAATTGGCTGGTCGTTGTCCTCGATTTTTACGGGCTCCACCATTACGGCAATCGTGTTGAATCTACCGATTCAAGGGCCGGTCATGTACAATGCCTTGCTCGGCCAGGATATGTACCTGGCAGGCTCGTGGCTGCTGTTCATGGCGCTGCTCACTGTACTCGGAACGTTAATCTCGGATATTTTACTCGCATGGCTGGATCCAAAAATTCGTACAGAATTCAGGGGTAATTAATACGATGAAAACAATACCTTCGTTCAAAAGGCAAAAGCCGGAAACCCTTCGTCCCAAGAAAAACACAGATGCCAATTACAGCTCGCAATGGCGACTCATGTATCTCAGATTTAAAAAGCATAAATTAGCGCAAATCAGCTTGTTTATATTGGCTCTACTTTATACGGTTGCGTTGTTTGCGCAATTCATCGCACCGTATGGTCTGCAAAGCTATGACAGCAAATATGTGAATGTGCCTCCGATGGGCTTTAAATTTATAGATGCGGATGGCAAATTTCATATCAAGCCATTCGTTTATGAGCTGAAATCGACGCGCGACCCGGAAACGATGCGGAAAATATTTGTGTCGGATACGGAAAAGCGGCATTCCCTGCAGTTTTTCGTCAAGGGAGAGGAATATAAGTTTCTAGGATTATTCAAAACATCGACCCATTTATTAGGTGTAAAAGAGCCGGGACGCGTATTCCTGCTAGGCACGGACGGCATGGGAAGGGATTTATTTTCCCGTATTATTCTAGGAAGCCAAATCTCGCTTAGCATCCCGCTCGTTGGCGTAGGCATCAGCTTGGTGATTGGCTTGATCATCGGCGGCATTTCCGGCTATTTCGGCGGCTGGCTCGATTCAATTATCCAACGGGTGATTGAAATTATTCGATCCTTTCCTACGCTTCCGCTATGGATGGCTTTATCCGCCGCCATACCGCCGCGAATACCTGTCGTTACCATGTATTTGTACATTGTCATTATCTTTGCCTTTATTGGCTGGACGGATCTGGCAAGGGTAGTCAGGGGCAAGTTTATCTCGCTTAAAAACGAGGATTACGTTATCGCTGCGAAAATTGCAGGCGTTGGCAGTACGAAAATTATCGTCAAGCATTTGCTTCCCGGCTTTATCAGCTATCTGGTGGTGGCGACGACTCTTGCCATTCCCGGCATGATCCTGGCAGAAACGGCCATGAGCTTTCTCGGACTCGGTATCCGTTCTCCGGCAACGAGCTGGGGCGTATTGCTGCAAGAAGCTCAGAAGATCGAAAATGTCGCATTGTACCCTTGGAAGCTATTTCCGCTGGGAATCGTCATTCTAACGGTGTTAACCTACAATTTCCTTGGTGACGGATTGCGCGATGCCGCAGATCCCTACAAAAAATAAGCGATTAAATAAAAGGCAAGCGAGGGGATAGCATGACGGCTCAAGCTGCTCAGACCGGGCAACCTTTATTGTCCGTACAAAACCTTAATATTCAAATCAAGATGGACAATGGGATTATGAACGCGGTAGACGGGGTCGATTTCGAGATTCATAAAGGCAAAACCTTAGGCCTCGTCGGAGAATCTGGCTGCGGGAAAAGCCTTACGAGCCGCGCGATTATTAGTATTAACCCGAAAGAATGCGAAACGACCGGGGACATCGTATACCATTCGGAGTCGGAAGCTTCGCTCAATCGGCTGAACCTGCTGTCGCTTCATCCAAACGGCAAGCAAATCCGTTCGATTCGCGGCCGAAAGATCGCTATGATCTTCCAAGAGCCGATGACCGCGTTCTCGCCGATGTACACAATCGGGAACCAGCTGATGGAAGCAATAAGAATCCATCGCACAAATAACAAAAAAGAAGCGAAAAAAATCGCGCTGGAAATGCTCGCAAAAGTAGGCATATCCGATCAAGAAAAGCGATTCGATCAATATCCGCATGAGTTCTCAGGCGGGATGCGCCAGCGGGCGATGATCTCGATGGCCTTATCGTGCAACCCGGAAATTCTGATCGCCGACGAGCCGACGACAGCGCTTGACGTAACGATACAGGCACAGGTGCTGGAGCTGATGAAAAAGCTGCAATCCGAGTTCGGCATGGCGATTCTGCTCGTCACGCATGATCTGGGCATAATCGCTCAAATGTGCGACGAGGTTGCCGTCATGTATTTGGGGAAAATCGTCGAACAGGCACCCGTAAAAGAAATTTTCGCCAATGCGAAGCACCCTTATACGAAAGGGCTGCTGAAGTCGATGCCGCGACTTGGCGGCGACAAGACCAAGCGGCTGGATTCCATTGAAGGATCGGTTCCGATTCCGATCAATATGCCGCCGATGTGCGGGTTCTATGACCGCTGCAGCGAGCGGATTGAAGGCGTTTGCAATAGCAAAGCCGTGCCGAAAACCCGGATTACAGACCAGCATTCCGTCCGATGCTTCCTGTACTCGGACCGTCAAGAAGGAGCAGCGCAATGACCAAGCCTAAGCCTATTTTAGATGTCGTCGATATGAATAAGGATTTTCAAGTGAAATCCAAAACGGCGCTTTTTCGAAAGCCAGCCTCTGTGCAAGTGCTTAATCAGATCTCATTCGAGCTGATCGAAGGAGAGACGCTTAGCATAGTCGGAGAATCCGGCTGCGGCAAGACTACGCTTGGCCGCTGCATCGTAAGGGGAATGGACGCCTCCTCTGGCCAAGTCATCTACCATACGGAGGACGGGCAGCAAATCGATTTTTTGAAGCTGAAGGGAAAGGGCTCGAAAACCTATAGAAGAGAAATCCAAATGATTTTCCAAGATCCTTATTCCTCGCTTAGTCCGCGAATGAGCGTATTCGATATCATATCCGAGCCGCTTATCGCTAATTTCAAGCTGAGCAAAGCGGAGGTTGAAGAGAAGGTAACGTTAATCGCGGAGAAAACGGGCTTGAACGTGAGCTATTTAAGACGTTATCCGCATGCGTTCTCCGGCGGACAAAGGCAGCGGATTGCCATCGCAAGAGCGCTTATTACGCAGCCTAGGCTAATCGTATGCGATGAGGCGGTTTCCGCCTTGGACGTGTCTATTCAAGCGCAAATCATTAATCTGCTCAAGGATCTGCAGGAGCAGTTCCGCATTACGTACATTTTCATCTCGCATGATCTTTCCATCGTGCAGAACATATCCGACCGGGTAGCCGTCATGCATTTAGGCAGAATCGTAGAGCTAGCCACCAGCGAATCGCTGTTCGGCCAGCCGAGGCATCCTTATACGGAAGCGCTGATGTCAGCCGTTCCGCAGCCCGACCCGGAGCTGAAGAAGAATCGGATCATATTGGAGGGAGAAGTCCCGAATCCGGCTAATCCGCCAAGCGGCTGCCATTTCCATCCAAGATGCGCATATCGTACTGAAAAATGTGTGAAAGAAGTTCCCGAGCTGCGTGAAGTAGGCTATAATCATTTCACAGCTTGTCATTACGCGGAGGAATTGAAGCTGAAGGGCGTTCACAACGAGCTTGCAAACGAGGCTTGACTCTGACGGCTTGTGGGGACGAGGTTTAGCATGCTGTGAGAGGATGTTCAGGCAAAAATGGCAAAAATCGATGATGTCGCTCGACTCGCGGGCGTCTCAAAAGGTACGGTTTCCAATGTGTTCAGCCAGAAAAGACGCACCAGCAAAACGGTTACTGAAAAGGTGCTTCGGGTATCCAGGGAATTGAATTACGTTCCAAACCATATCGCGAGGAGCCTTGTCACCAAAAAAACGATGGCGATCGGGCTTACGATACCACACGGAAATTTTTTCTTCAGCGTCTTTCATAACCAATTTATTAATGGCGTCGTGCTGGAGGCTTCCATCTATGGCTATCGGGTCCTATTGGACATGATTCCGATCGAGGAGGTCAAAACGCCGTCGCTAGCAAGCTATCCGATCGACGGCGCTATCGTCCTTGGACCGACGGAACAGGATGAACGGATCAATCTGCTGCATCAAAATCAGGTGCCGTTCGTCACGGTTGGCCAAATCATCAACGACGGCCTGCATGAAGCGACAACGGTAAACAACGATAACAACACGATTATTTTGGATATTTGCGACTATTTGACCGGCTTCGGACATCGTAATCTCATGTTCCTTAATGCAGGAAAACAGATGACGGTATCCATTGAGCGAACAAAAGCGTTTGAACTAGCAATGCAGAAGCATCAGATTGAGCTGCAGCCGCATATGGTACATTATAAGCCAGACATTCACTCCGATGAATACATGACTTACGGCTATGATGAGACCCTCCGCATGCTAGGTGAACGCAAGGAGAAGGTTACGGCTATCATCGCCGATGATGACCGCACGGCATTCAGTGTTTTGAATGCGATCAATGAACTAGGCTTAAGCGTACCCGAGGATATTTCTCTATTCGTCATCTGCGGTGATTTGTCGATGATGCACCAAGTTACACCATCCTTAACGGGCATGGATCTTCAGCCATCGGAGCTTGGGTCGCAGGCGGTCAAACAGCTGATGCATAAGCTCGGCGTGCTTGAAGGCGATTATCCGGACCATGTTACGGTAAGCAGCAAAATAATTGAACGAAGCTCTTGTTCGCCGGTTATCGGTGGAAACGAGAGTGTTTCTAAGTAAATGAGGCGGGTTAATGACACAGTTTATTTTATTTATTGTTGATTTTTTTACCCAGTTTGAAATGTATTTCCGCATACTAATTAGCGCCATCCTAGGGCTGCTGATTGGGTTCGACCGTACGCACAAGAACAAGCCTGCGGGCGTGAAGACGTATACGTTCGTGACGGTCGCATCTGCACTCATCACGATCGTGTCGATTGAGAGCGTGGCGAGATACGGCCATATGCATGAACGAACGATGATGGACCCGATGCGCTTGACCGCCCAAATCGTTTCCGGTCTTGGTTTTCTAGGTGCGGGACTCATTATGAAAACAGGCTTCGAAGTGAAGGGGCTGACTTCAGCGGCGATGATTTTATTCGCTGGCGGGGTTGGCATCGGCATCGGGGCAGGTTTCTACGGTATCGTTATTTTCACGATCGCTACCGCTTTTTTCTTTATTCGTGTAGGCGGTTGGATCGAGAAGAAAGAGCATGACCGGCTTCATTCCAAAGACGATATCGATTTGTCTGCATAAAGAGGAGCTTCAATTAAATGGTTATAAGGTTCTACTTGGAACCGATGAATCCCGATTACAAAATACGCGCATGGAGCGCCATTTTTGTAATCGGGATTTCCATATTAAACGGTTCAAAGCGCGGAGCTGTTACGTAAACTTTCGCTTATGGGTTAATAAAACATATCATGTATGTTGATCTGAATTGGGCTTTTAGAATGAAAGAACAACCGCTTCCTCATTTTTAAAAGAACATGGAATATCGGATAGCGTCACTGACATTACATCGGTGGCGCTATTTTGCGTTTTTTTTGCCAAAGACAGAAAGAGCTAGAAAGAATGCTTGATTGCAATCATTAACCTGAGCATTCAAAATATGAGTCTAATAGAGGCTTCCATTCTGATAACAATATCATTTATCATAGAAAAGTGGATATTTTTAATGAATCGAATCGCAAACTCTTTTTTGGTTAACTTTAAAGTTAATGTTAATGTCGCGACTCCTGCTCATAAAGGAAGGTGATGCCGAAGAAAATGCTGTTCGCTCTTCCAACGGAAATATAACGATCCAACTGAACTTATGGTTACGCTTACATGGTTGTCTAAATAGAGAATACAAGTGAATGCCCGGTGTTAAAAACAAACAAGCCAGGAGGAAAAAAATGAATCAATTTAACGGATTAGGAATGGGGCTTGGCAATTTAGCGCGTGTATCGAATGCGCTGACGCGATCGATTTCGCCTGAAAACTTCACGGGCGAGAAAGGGAAAGGAGCTATGGCTACCGAAGGAACTGGTGCTCCTGCAGCTCGTGATTTGGGCGTGGGCTGGAAGGTTTCTCCGTCCGTAAAAATAGAAGGGAATACTGAATTTACAATGGCAGAAATGGACGGTCCAGGCGTGATCCAGAACATTTGGCTGACCTGTTCGGATCAAGCGGTTCGCTCTCTTATTTTCAAAATATATTGGGATGATGAAACGGATCCTTCCGTATACGTGCCGGTTGGCGACTTCTTCTGCAACGGCTGGGGCGAGCGGGCGCTCGTAAACGCACTTCCGATCGCCGTGAATCCAGCAGGCGGCTTCAATAGCTATTGGGAAATGCCGTTCCGCAAAAAAGCGCGCATTGTCATGGATAATATTTCACATGAACCGACGCAGCTCTATTACCAAATCAATTACACGCTGACGGAGGTGCCCGACGACATGGCGTATTTCCACGCACAGTGGCGCCGCAGCAATCCGGTTCCGTACAAGGATGTTCATACCATCGTTGACGGCATCAAGGGGAAAGGACATTATGTTGGCACATACCTTGCTTGGCAAGTAAACAGCAATAACTGGTGGGGCGAGGGAGAACTGAAGTTTTTCATGGACGGCGACAAGGAATACCCAACCATCTGCGGAACAGGTACGGAGGATTATTTCGGTGGCGCTTGGAACTGGGATATGAACGGACAATATGTGACGTATTCGACCGCGTTTCTTGGCATGCATCAAGCGATTAAGCCCGATGGGCTGTACAAAGCCAATCAACGCTTCGGGATGTACCGGTTCCATGTCATGGATCCGATACGTTTCAATGAGGATCTGAAGGTAACGGTACAAGCGCTTGGCTGGCGCTCCCACGGCCGGTATTTACCGCTTCAGGATGATATTGCATCCGTTGCGTACTGGTACCAGCTGGAGCCTCATTCGGCACATCCGGCCATGCCGGGCATTGATGAGCTCGAAATCATTTAATAATCGCCCCGTTTCCTTACATGGAAGCGGGGCGATTGTTGTGTTCGGCTGTTTCATTGTCTTGTATAACCTTTCAGTGTGGGCATTTCCTATTTGTTGGCTCAACATCATTCGCTGGATATCCTGTCACAGGACTCGTCTAGATCAATGACCAAACGAATATATTCGAAGAGAGAACGAGGATGTTGAATGAAGGAGGAAGTAGGCAAATGGATATGTTTCCTATCGCTGATACTTTACAAATAGGCAGTACCCCTAGCATGCAAAACGTGGATGACTTTATAGCGTTTATTCGCGAACTAAACGAACTTCTTCAAATGGAAGAGGATCTCTCTCCTGCCAATCAACGGGTGACGAGCATGATTGGGCGCCTTTCACAGCACTTGCGCGTCTATTACTCGCCCGAGGAGGTGAAGGCGGTTCTAAGCCATGAATATATGGTTCTCAACCAGCGATCGCTGCAGGATAAATTGTCAATTGCCGAGTTTCAAGTAGAGCTGGCTGACTCTCAATCGCTTTGCAGAGCGGGAGATTCCATTATGGATATTGTCACACGGTTGCCTTATTGGTCCATATATTTGGCCTTGGTTAGCGAGGAGCTGTCTATGCTAAGGCAGTTGATCCGGGAAGGCGGTCAGACGGGAAATTCGCCGATTGTGTTTGTTGGCAGCGGGCCGATGCCGTTAAGTCCAATTATTATCCATCTATTCCATGATGTGGAGGTCATTTGTTTAGATATCGACCCTGCGGCTTATGATGCATCCAGCTCTTTTCTCGAAAAAATGGGCGTAAGGAATAAAGTAAGTGTCATTATGGAGAACGGAGCCGAGTTCGATTACAGTTCGTATAGCCGGATTTTTGTAGCTAGCCTCGTAAGAAATAAACGAGCGGTGCTTGATCAAATTACTCGAACAGCCTCTAATCCGCTGGTGGCTGTTCGTACGGCTGAGGGGATGAGACAAATTATGTATGAAGCGATTGATGAATTTCAGCTGCATAAGCAGGGATGGAGGATTCTGGGAAGAACTAATCCAGATGGCCATTTAGTCATTAATTCCACTCTTTTTATGGATCGCAATATTAATCCTATCGGGATGGGGTAATTCAGGGAGGAATATGATAGTCATTCCGTGAATATATCAATAAATGGAAAAAATAAGAAAAGGTGAAGGAGTATGAATGATTCCAATAGAGCGACAGAGCTTTATCAGGTGGAGGAACTGCTGAAAACGAAGCTCTATTTGCCTGAAAGTACGCCATCACATTTGACGCGCAGCAGGCTCAATCAACTGCTTGAACGAACGTTAAGTGCTCGTCTGACAACGGTCGTCGCCCCACCTGGATTCGGTAAGTCGACGCTTGTAAGCAGCTGGATTCGGCAAGCTGGGCTAAAAAATGGCTGGGTATCTCTTGATTCCAAAGAAAATGACCCTCTGCGATTCTGGCGTTATTTGCGTGGATCGGTGGAACAGGCACTCCATATAAAGCTGACTGGGGAATCGGGCCTTGGCGGTTTCGAATCCGCCCAAAGGCTATCGGCACAACTGCTGCATGCGTTAATAGAATCATCGCAGCAGGAGGAGCCTCTCATGCTTGTCCTCGATGATTACCATATGATTGCTACGGATACGATACATGATTCGCTCTATGACTGGTTGGGCAAATTGCCATCGTCGGTTCACCTTATACTAATCAGCCGGCATGAAATTCCGATCCCGTTAGGCGCATTGAGGGCAAATGGAAGGCTGAATGAACTAAGCTTGTCCGATCTGCGGTTCACTGACTCTGAAATAGATTCTTATTGGTACAAACAGACGGGAGCTTCGCCAGATAGCAAGACCCTTCGTCATCTGGTTCATTATACGGAAGGATGGGCTGCCATGCTGCAGTTGTCAGCGCTATCCTATTCAGTTGGACAAATTAGCGGCGTTATTAAGCCTCTGACTGGACGCAATCGCCATGTCGCCGACTATTTAATGGAAGAGGTATTTCATCATATTTCAGAAGAAACCAAGCGATTCATGCTCAAAACCTCGATTCTTGATCGATTATGTCCATCTTTGTGCAGCGCAGTTATAAATGAGCCTGATGCAGGCGATAGCATTCAAGAACTCGTGCGCAGAGGATTGTTTCTCATTCCACTTGATGATGAACGGGAGTGGTACCGGTATCATCATCTGTTTGCGGATTTTTTGCGCGTCAAGCTGAGGAATGAGGAACAAGCAGGAATGGCGCTGCTTCATAGTCGTGCCGCTGAATGGTACAAGAGCCACGGCTACTTAGAGGAAGCCATTGAGCATGCACTATCTGCTGGCGACGAGCGCAGGGCAGCAGCCTGGATGCAGCAGCATGCCCATATTTGGTTGAAGGTTAGAGAGACGGTGTTGCTACGCCGTTGGCTTGATCAATTGTCTGTACCTACGCTTAACGAAACAGGCAATCTGCTGCTCTTGCTCTGGATTGATCTGATGGAAGGACATACAGATAGGGCAGAGGTGCTGCTCAGAAAGCTGAATACAGCGCTTGCGGGCATGAAAGCTGATCCACAGGCTTCGGGCTTCTTCCGTATGCGAGAAGAGGTCCGAATTATTGAAAACTTTCATTCCGTGTTGAGCGGCAACTTCGATCATGCTCTTGCGCTTATTCAAGAATATGGGGGAAGAGAAGACTTGCCTGATCCTGAAACACCGCTTCTGCTTAGTCTAGGATTAGAGCTTAATGAGGGAACTGTTCCGTTTATTCGCGGGAACTTTGGTTTTAATGGCCGGATTGAATATGCTGAGAGCTACCACCGCGCATATGGCGAATTTATTGAAAAGAACGGTTTGCATGAGAGCGCTTATACCTCCTACCAGCAGATCGCAATGGGAGAGGTTTGTTATTTGCGCAACCACCTGCCCCTCGCTCGAAGCTATGCAGAAGAAGGAATCAGGCTTGGCCGGAAATTCGGTACGATCGGTTCTTACGTTCCATCCATCATTCTGTTATCCCATATTCTGATCGCAGAACGACGAAGCCTCGAAGCGTTAGATGTCATGGAGGAGGCAATGAGTCATTTGCGCAGCCATCATCAGCATACGTCAGCTTGGTACAGCAAGCTTGTGGCCAGCACCGTAATCTGCCAGCTGCAATTAGGGAATTCGATACCTGCACGCGAGTGGGTGGATGAGCATGAGCGAAAAGCTGCGGAACGGACAAGCTCTCAAGATGACTTATTCCCGAACGATGAAGATTTCATCTATATCCAGATTTTAATGGGAGTAGGCGAGTGGGAAGAGGCCTGCCAAAGTGCAATTGATGCACTTTCAATCGCACAATTACGTGGAAATGGCTTAAGCGAGCTCCAAGGGCTTCTCTTGCTTAGCGAAATACATGCGAACAGGAACGATTCTATCGAGAGCAGACGCCTGCTGCTTTCGGCAATACGAGTTGGCTGTCAGCATGGCAACATACGGTCATTCTTAGATATAGGACCTGCCGTTATGGAGCGTCTAGGCAAGTACAAGGCGGCTTCATCCCACTCTTCTTTGTGGTCCGAGAAGGAGCTTTCATTTATCCAATTGTTAGGCCATCACTCGGAAAATATCGTAACGGGGAATAGTCAGGTTTTATCAAACCCTGTGCAGAGCAACATAGACGTCTTGACTGCAAGAGAGACGGAGGTATTCATTCTTATGGCGCAAGGATTATCGAATAAGGCTATTGCAGCTGAGCTTTTTTTGACAGAAGGTACCGTGAAGCTTCATCTTCACCGGGTATATAGCAAGCTTCAGGCGCAGGGCCGTGTACAGGCGATTCGAATTGCGGAAAACAGCGGACTGCTAGGAAAGTTATAACCTTCTTCTATATCTTTCGATAGACGCTGCCCATCTTCCTGATGAGGTAATATGGGGGTATCACGAAAGAGAGAAGGAAAAAACGATGAGAACGGACTACGATGTTATTATTGTCGGCGCTCGAATAGCAGGTGCGACGCTTGCCTATGAGCTGGGACGAGCCGGTTATGATGTGCTGCTTGTCGATAAAGGAACTTTTCCAAGTGACGTGCTGTCCACCCATAATTTATTTAATAATTCACTGGCGATGTTGAGAGAGATGGGCGTATTGGAGAAGCTGCTCTCCACGGGAACACCGACTTATAAGCGCGCTTATGTACAATTAGAAGATGCAATCATTGAAGGTGAATTTCCTGAGGTGAATGGAGAATACGAGTGCCTCTGCATTCGCAGGACCCATCTGGATCACATTTTGTTTGAGCATGCTTGTTCGCTGGAACGCGTCCATGCTCTTCAGCATTTTCGGGTGACCGGACTAGTGCGTGAAGAAGATATTGTTAAAGGAGTAGAAGGGATACAATCCGGCGGAGAAACCGTGAAGTTTACAGCGAAGCTTGTTGTTGGGGCGGATGGCAGAAGGTCAACGATTCGGTCATTGGCTGGCAGCAAATGCTTGACCGCTGTTCCGACCGAATTTGCTTCTTATGTTGGTTACTTCAAAGGTTTCGATCAGGAGGATGAGCCTCGCTCCGAATTTTATAAATTGGGGGAACTAATTGCAATCGTATTCCCGACGAGCGACAATCTTCATGTTGTCGGACTTATGTTTCCGCTCGCTAATGCGGAATTGATGAGCCGAATGAGAGTAAATGCAGAGACAGGCTTTCGGGAGATCATACAATCCGGCTTAGGAGAATCATCCTTTGCCTCGAGACTTCAAGAAGCAGAAGCGGTTGGTCCGATCCGTGGTCTTCTGGGGTACGACAACGATTGGCATGAAGCGATGGGCAAAGGGTGGGCGTTGATTGGCGATGCTCATTCTTTCAAGGATCCTGCGATCGGGCAGGGCATGCATGATGCCATGTATAGCGCCCGTCTGCTGAAGGGGATTCTGGACAAACATGGGTTAGCGGACGTCCTGTGGGAAAAGATGGCGTCGCAATATGAAAGCGAGCTATCGAACAAGTTTGAGCCTCTGTTTCAATTAGCCTGCGAAATGACTCGCAATGTACCGTATACACCGGAGCAGCAAGCAGTTAATCACCTGATTGCGACGTACCCGCAAGCTACGGGCGCCTTTCTCGGCATGTATAATCATGCGAGCGATCCAGGCGAGCTGGGGAGATTGCTTGGTGAAATCATGTCCAATTCCACTGTTCAGGAAGGATTTAATGTACAAAGAACCGATGAGTAGGCTATAGCCAGGAGGCGATTATCCAATATAAATCTGCAATATATGATGGAGATTATGAAATAGCATGCACGGAATAAGGAGAAATGCAGCCGTCACTTGTGATCGGCAGCATTCTCCTTTATTTATTTTCTATGTATTTTGGAAGGCAGTAGAGAAGGATAACCCAAAAAATAAGCACATCAATCAAAAGAATGAAGCAATTGTCCCATAAAATGAAAACGTATACATTATAAATGCATGATCCATTTCAATTGGGGGGGCAATGTAACGCAGCATGGCATTAAGCTACTTTTCACATTCATGAGTTCAACGTTTATAACTAACATCATTCATAAGGAGGCATAACCATGTTACATCATTTATATCGGTTGATGTCAAGTCGAAGGGCGATTCACTTGGTTTTATCGTTCTTGCTTATTCTCTCTCTTACCGCTGTACTCCCAGCACGGAATTCAGCGTATGCGGCCGCAGCGCCAGCAAATGCGATTGATTCTACCAGCTTGACCGCGAATCATCCATTTGGGCCTAATGTTCGTATTATGGATCCTTCCATGTCACAAGCTGAAATCCAAAACGTGGCTGACTCAATATTCACGGCGCAAGAGAGAGGAGAATTTAGCGCAGAGAGGCATGCTATTTTATTCAAACCGGGAATCTATGACCAGGTAAATGTAAAGGTAGGCTTCTATACGCAAGTATCGGGTCTGGGGCAAAATCCCGATGACGTTGATATTCGGGGGTCCGTGAACACGAATGCGGATTGGAATAATGGGAACGCGCTTATCAATTTCTGGCGTTCAGCCGAAAACTTCAGCGTGACTCCGCCAACTGGCTCATCCGCGCAATGGGCGGTCGCACAAGCTGCTCCCATGCGGCGCGTGCATGTTAAGGGTCAGCTGGAATTGTTTGATTTCGACTCGTCGTGGAACGCAGGATATGCTAGCGGCGGATTTCTGGCCGATACAAAAGTGGATGGAGGAATCGTCCCAGCTTCCCAGCAGCAATGGTTTTCAAGAAACAACCAGTACGGCAGCTGGTCTAATGGCGTATGGAATATGGTATTCGTAGGCGATCAGCAGCCTCCATCGGGGGAATTCCCTGCTTCTCCCTATACGGTGGTTGAAAAATCCCCGCTAATCAGGGAAAAACCATATCTTTATATCGATAACGCCGGAAACTATCAAGTATTTGTTCCGTCGCTGCAGAAGGATGCCAAGGGCATAAGCTGGTTGAACGGTCCGACGCCTGGCAAATCTATTCCGATTGAGCAGTTCTACATTGCCATGCCGGAAAGCGCGAGCGCGGCAACCATTAATGAAGCGCTGGAGCAAGGGAAGCATGTGCTGTTCACGCCTGGAATCTATCATCTGTCGGACACGATTCACGTCACGAAGCCTGATACAGTAGTGATGGGTCTCGGCTTTGCGACATTGATTCCGGATAATGGACAGAAGGTAATGACGACTGCGGACGCCGCCGGCATCATCATCGCAAGCCTTCTATTCGATGCCGGCGAAAAGGTTTCTCCCGTTCTGCTTGAAGTTGGGCCGAATGGGAGCGAGCTGGATCATTCGAGCAATCCGTCTTCGCTTCATGATCTGTTCTTCCGCGTAGGAGGTGCACATGCGGGGACGACGGATAATAATCTCGAAATCAACAGCAATCATGTCATCGGCGATCACTTTTGGATATGGCGCGCGGATCATGGCGCCAGCGCCGGCGGCTGGGCGACAAATGATTCGTTGAATGGATTAATCGTCAACGGCGATAACGTCACCATTTACGGATTGTTCAATGAGCACCACAATGAATACCAGACGATCTGGAACGGTGAAGGCGGCAGATTGTACTTCTATCAGTCCGAAATTCCGTATGAGGTTCCCGATCAGGCATCCTGGATGAGTAAGGGGGGAACTGTGAATGGATACGCCTCCTACAAGGTGGCAGACTCGGTTAAAACCCACGAGGCATGGGGGCTAGGCGTATATTCTTATTTTAGGGACGCCAACGTGAAAGCACATAGCGCAATCGAGGTGCCTGATGTGCCAGGCGTGAACATTCATCACGCGACTTCCATATTCCTGGCCGGAAACGGTGAAATCACCCATGTCATTAACCAGACGGGCTCCGCGGCTACGCTAAGCAGTGTCCGGCAAACCGTTTCGGAATACGGCGGCAAGGAAGCTGGCGAGGTCGAGGTGGTGCTTGACCGGTCAGGGTGGACGGCTTCAGCATATAAGGCGACAGGCTCAGACGCTGCGCCTGCCAACGCGATAGACGGAAACGCAAGCTCGCGCTGGGCGAATCAAGAAGCGCAGAATCCGTCAGGCAGCCAGTGGTTTCAAGTCGATATGGGGAAGACAGAAGCTTTCGATACCGTCAGAATGGAATCCGGAGGCGATTATGCACGCAGCTACCAGGTGCTGATTTCTAACGATGGAACAAGCTGGACTGAGGTAGCTGCAGGGACAGGTTCGGCTGCTTCCGCAGCAACCTTTGAGAAACAGGCTGCTAGATATTTGCGCATCGTTCAGACGGGGACGGCTGCTTCGAATTGGTGGTCATTGAACGAATTAAATGTTTCTGTCAAACAGCCTGCTGCAGCAGTGAGCAAGGTTGCGATCACGCCAGGGACGTTGAATCTGAAGCAGCGGCAGTCGGCTTGGCTGACGGCAGTTGTGACTCCTGCGGAAGCGACGAATAAATCCGTTAGCTGGAGTTCGAGCGACCCATTCGTGGCCACTGTTGACCTTACAGGGAAGGTTACCGCGCTAAATGTAGGAAGCGCTATCATTACAGTTAAAACGATTGATGGAGAAAAAACAGCTCAGGCATCGATTACTGTCTCTGAAGGCGAGCAGCTGCCGCAGCCGATTGCCAATAAAAAAGGAGCAGCTGCGATCAAATACCTATCAGCTGAACCTTCCAAGCTATCGGACCTAGGAATAGGCTGGGCATACAATTGGTCCATCGATTATACGGGGGACGCATTAGCGATGGACTACGTTCCCATGCTGTGGGGACCGGGTGCCGTAACGGATGAGACGATTGATAAGTTGAAGGAAGGGAAGGCAGAAGGCAGATACGACAGCTTGCTTGGCTACAACGAGCCAGAATTGGTACAGCAGTCGAATACAAGCGTCATCGATACGATTAAAGACTGGCCGCGCTTAATGGAGACGGGACTTAGACTGGGCAGTCCCGCGGTTGCCTATACGTATGACAATTCCTATGCAGCGGGCAAAGACTGGCTAAAGCAGTTTATGGAGCAGATCGAGGACAGACATTACCCCGTCGACTTTATCACGCTTCACTTTTATCCTGATTTCACAGACCCGAATGCCGTTTCGAAGCTGAAGAGTACGCTCGAGGCCCTTTACAACGAATACGAAAAACCGATTTGGATTACCGAAATCGGAGCTATTCCATTTGGGACGACTTACCAAACACCCTCAGAAGCATTGGCTGTGAAATTCCTAAAGGAGCTTGTTCCAATGCTTGAAGGGCTGCCGTTTGTCGAACGCTATGCATGGTTCGGCGACAACTGCGCCCATGATCAAGGCTGTGCCTACACGACGTTGTATGACATGGAAGACTCCCTAACGCCAATCGGGCATGCGTTCAAAAATCCATTCAGCGTGCCGGATCCAGAGAGGGATGAGAAGCTGGTTCGAACAGGCTGGAGCGCTTCAGCTTCCTCCACGGCCTTCGGAACACTGCCCCAATTCGTTTTTGACGGAGATACAGGCAGGCAATGGTCAACGGAAGCTGGACAGACTGGAGGAGAATGGTTTTTATTGGATTTGGGCGATGCGCAGCTCGTCAGCGGTTTGGAGCTTGATGCTGGAGCAGGCGCGCCTTACGACTACGCTAGAGGATTCCTTATACAGCTGTCTCTAGACGGAATAAATTGGTCGAAAGCTGCCGAAGGAGCAGGAGGCTCGCAGGTGCTGAAGCAGTCTTGGTCGCCTCAAACGGCCAGATATGTCAAAATAACGCAGACGTCTCATGATGGATTCTGGAGATGGTCAATTAATGAGCTCAACGTATTTGGTCCGGTCAAACAGCTCGTTCAGTCTATCTCCGTTAACGGGGAAGGGCAATCGGCGGCTATCGCTGTCAAGAATGGTACGCTCCAAATGTCAGCTGCAATATGGCCTGCTCAAGCAGACGAGAAAGCAGTCGAGTGGCATGTTTTTAACTTGGAAGGCGAGGAGACTGAGACGGCCTCGATTTCAGAGGATGGAATGCTTGCTGCCCATAAGGACGGACAGGTGATGGTTGTCGCTGCTGCTAAAGACGGTTCGGGCATTACAGGGGAGCTGATCGTGTCGATCAGCGGTCAAGCTGACATAAAACCGGACTCGACCATAAGCGGTCCCGATTACGTTTATCCTGGCCAAACGCTGACAATCGCATTGGGGATTAACGAAATGCCGACCCGTTTCACGACCATGCAGATGGTTATGCAATACGATCCGGCCGCACTGAGCTTCGACACGGTTACGAATGAGGACGGCTCATTGTCTCTTGCGGAAAGCGCTATCCAGCCGTCAGCGGAACACTTCATGGTTTTGGGAACGGCCGTTAAAGAAGAAGCTGGCCAGATTCTTTTCATTTTAGCTAGCCGAGATAACGGAGGTTATACAGGCAATAGGGGGGATTTATTATCGCTTCATCTGCAAATAGCGACCACAGCTTCGGCAGGCGAGACGCAATTGACTCTCTCTGATGTTGTTTTGTCCTATGAGGGGTTGTCAACAAACGCTGCTGATTCTAGGCTTGTTCTTCCGATTGTGATAGCAGATAAAGCGGCTTTGGCGGCTGCAATTGACGAGGCGCAAAGCAGGCTTGACGCAGCTGTGGAAGGCAGCCAGGCCGGACAATATCCGATCGGCTCGAAATCCAAGCTGTTCGTGATTATTAATGAGGCTGTATCTGTCAAAGTAAATGCGGGATCCACGGAGATAGAGGTGGCGGACGCGCTGAGCAAGCTAAACGAGGCTACCCAGGCGTTCATGAGTTCGGTGAATCCAAGCGTTCCGGTCATAACGGACAAAACCGCTTTAGACGAAGCAATCGATAAAGCGAAGCTTAGTCTCAGTGCCGCAAAGCCCGGAGACAAAATCGGTCAATATCCAGCTGCTTCGATAGCAGCCTTGGAGCAAGCGGTTCAACATGCACAAATCGTTCGCAACAACCCTTACGCCAGCCAGTCGCAAGTAGATGCGGAAGTGAACGGACTTCAAGCATCCGTTCAGAACTTTGCTGGAACGCTTGTTTCGCTTGTGCGAGGGGCTGCTCGCATCACGATTAATGATCTGTCCATCATCGCCAAGTATTACGGTGTGCGTTCATCGGATCCCGATTGGCAGGTTGTCCAAGCGGCAGATCTGTTTAATAAAGGCGAGATTGATATTCAAGTTCTAGCGGCAGTCGCCAAAATGATCATAAGCGAGTGGTTGCACGCATGAATCAACTTCGGACTATCATTTCAAGCCTCCTCGTATTGGCAGGAATGCTTTCTGCAATGACGCTGCCTGTTGCTATTGCCAGCGCTGCAGCTGAGCCGTCCTTCCATCTACAGGTGGAAGGAGGCCGAGGAGTCAACCAAACGTTCCAGGTTGTAATCGAGGGCATGGATCTTCAGGATGTATATGCTTTTGAAATAGGGCTGACTTATGATGCTAATCGTCTTGCCGTTCTAGAGACAAAATCCGAGCTGGCTGGCTTCAGTGTCAATCCGAAGGCGCCGGCAACCGGTCAGCTGCGATTCGCGCATACGAAGATAGGAGAGGCAGCTGGCGAGAACGGCAAAAAAACGTTGCTGAGCATACGTTTCCAAGCCATTAGTGGAGGTCAGGCGTCCATCTCTCTCGACGATGTAAAGCTCGTTCAATCGGATTTGAACGTCATCATACTGAAGCCTAAAACCAGGATTGCCGTAAATATCGGACAGCCCACGTTGAACGATATAACCGGTCACTGGGCTGAAACTGCGATCCGAAAGGCTGTCGAACTCGGCTTTGTATCCGGCTATGCCGATGGCTCATTTCGTCCCAATCGGCAAATAACGCGATCCGAATTCGTCGTTATGCTCGCTAGGTCTTTGAAGCTTCCAAGCAATAGCGAAGATCAGCGGCTGCCAGCTGACTTTAACCAAGTTCCGGACTGGGCGAAGCCGGCGGTTAAGTCCGCTTACGCTGCGGGTATAGTGACTGGTTATGAGGATGGTAATTTCAGAGGCGATCGGAACCTGACGCGGACTGAAGCGGTTATGATGCTTGCCCGGGCTTTCGGGCTGGAGCCGAAGACTACCGGGCTTACAACCCGAGATTTCGTGGATGCAGGCGCCATTCCAGCTTATGCACAGGGAACGATTAAGGCCGCGGCTGAAGCGGGGCTTGTCGTTGGGAAGGGAGGCCGTCAGTTTGACCCGCTCCACCATGCATCCAGAGCGGAGACGGTTGCTTTGATTCTCTCATTTATGCAGAAGAGCTCTACATTGTAAAGCTGCTTGAACAGGTAGGTAGCCCAATTATTGTTGCAGCTAACGCAGCAATAACACGTCTATGGGATGAGAAATGTTGAAATCATCTTATCGCCCACAAATGGATATGTAAGAAGAAAGCCATCCGAAAGGGATGGCTTTCTTGTTATTTGTATGTTGTAAGCTAAACAAAGACTAAATCGGACGGTTACATGTACGTTTTTTTTGGAATCATGTCCGGATTATTTAGGTCGGCGCCTTTCAGGTGAAACTTCTATTGTGCATCGTAGAAGGAGTGAAGTAATATGGATGGATAATTAGATTGCAGACTATTTAGAGGCGGGATTGGATGAAGAAGTGGCTCTTCGAGTGGATACGTAAATTCCGTTTTCGAAAAATTAGAAGTCGCTTTCTTGTTGCGCTCATCGTGTTATCGGTCCCACCGTTGGCACTGGTTGGATATATTTCATTTAACGTATCAAAGGACGCTTTATTGGAAACGAACAAACAGGTAACGAAGGACCATCTGAGAACGTCCAGCGAGGTTGCGGATTTAATGTTTCGCAACGTGATTAACTTAAATCGTTCCGTCGTTCTAAATGAAAGGATTAGGGACGACCTGCGGACGAGTATATCCGCAACGGCAGAAGAAAAAAGCCTAATCAAAGACCGTACGGTAGACGAGCTCCAAAAAATGATTAACAACAATTTTCTAGACTCCAGGTATGTTGATTCCATATGCGTGTTCGATCTGCATTTCGAAGCCTATTGTTTGGGGCGCTCCGACGATACGGGCATCTATGAAGGCGTGGATATGCAGGAGCCGATCACTGAAGCAAATTGGTATAAGTCCACACTGCAGCGACAAGGCGCAATCGTTTTCTTTGGCCATAATGTATTAGGCGATCGGTCCAAAACGTTCTCAACCGCAAAGCTATATCGTGATTCGGACACTATTGACGGCAAGCCGATCGGATTATTAATCATTAATATTTCCAAATCTATTTTTGATACGATATTTACGGGAAGCAACAGCAACGGTGAGTTTTTGGCTATAGATTCTTCAAACTCCCAAGTACAGCTCATATACCCGCAAGAATCACGCATTATGCAGCACATCATTAATGATAACTTAGCTGCTACTTACGGCAGACTTCAAGAGCAAGGCTTTCTTAGTGTGAAATACAAAAATGAGACGACAGGCTGGATCTTTATCCATGTCGTAGCCTTGCGGGATTTACTGAGGGAGTCCACAAAAATCGGCTGGGCAACGGCAATTATCGCTTCCATTATTTCATTTGTAGCGCTTGTCATTTCGTTTATTATTTCAGGCAGCATCACAAAACCTTTGCTGCAGGTCAAAAAAATGATGGTGAAATGGACGAAAGGAATTAGAGATTTCGATGAAACCTTCGAGCATGACGAAGTTGGCGCAATCGGGGAATCTTTTAAACGCATGGCGTCGGTGAATGAGGAGCTTAACGAGAAGCTATTGCTCTCTGAGCTGAAAGAGCGGGATGCGGAGCTGCGCGCGCTGCAGGCGCAAATTAAACCCCATTTCCTTTATAATACACTTGATTCTATCTATTGGATGGCTACGATTCAAAAGAATCACGATGTCGCGCAGATGGCTGTCTCCTTATCCGAAAGCTTCAAGCTGAGCCTGAACAAAGGCCAAGAAGCAATCTCTGTGTACAAAGAATTAATGCACATCCAGCACTACATGACGATCCAAAATATACGTTACAAAGATCGGTTTGTGTATGTGGAGAACATCGAAGACGCGATTATGGGCATGGATATATTGAAGCTATTATTGCAGCCTTTAGTTGAAAACGCTATCTATCATGGATTAGAGCCGAAGGTAGGAAGCGGTAAAATCCAGTTGACGGGACGAATTGAAGGCGAGTTTATTTTGTTCGTCGTGGAGGATGACGGCGTCGGGATTGCCGATATGGGCAGGACGGAGCAGGGTTATGGACTCTCTAATGTCAAGGAGCGATTGCGGCTGTATTACGGGCCATCAAGCTCAATCGGAATAACCAGTGAGATAGGCGCAGGTACGAGAATCGAGCTCCGATTCAAGCCACGCAAAGAGGGGGGACCCGTACATGCTTAAGGCGGTTGTATTTGATGATGAATATATTGTCCTGCAAGGCCTGCAGACCATGATTAACTGGTCTCTATTCGGGATTGAGCTGAATGGAACGGCAAGCGACGGTCTTTCAGCGCTTGAGCTGTTTCGCAAGGTTCGGCCTGACATTATTTTGACCGATATCCGTATGCCAGGCATGAACGGCCTTGAGTTAATTGAAGCAGTGATGAGAGAAGCTCCGGAAACCTATTGCATCGTATTCAGCGGATTTAATGAATTTGAGTATGTCCGGCGTGCCATACAATTAGGCGTTGCTGATTATTTGGATAAACCGATTACAATCGCAAGCATTGAGAAAGCGATTCGAAAGGTGCAAGAAAAATTTACCGAACGGCAGCAAACGCTTGCGATTAAACGAAGATGGGATGACACCCAGCTTGAGCTGCTTGAAAAATCGATTCTGGATTTGCTGCTTATCGGGGATGAAGCCATGCCTAAGTGGGCGGATTTTTACGGCGAGGATGCAAAGAAAGTGACCGGTGTGACCGTTATTGCGTATTCCGGCCATTTCATGCTGTCGAAGCATGAAGATTATGATGCCATCAACATTCGATATGGACAAGAAAAGCTGATCGTAGTATTCCATTTTGGAGCTCCAGCGGGGCAAATCTGGGATAAGCTTGAATATGAATTCGACCAAACGCATACGTCTATGGGAATCGGGAGCACATACAAGGCACCAGGGAAAGCAGCTGACAGCTACAAGGAAGCCATTCGTGCTCTACGATCGGCAACTCTGCTTGATACAACGGGCATCGTACGGTTCGATGAGCTCGGAGTGACGATGACGGTACCCAAAGGGATCTTGGAGTGGGAGGAGTCAATGATCCTGAGCATAAGGGCCGGCAATAAGGCTGGAATTATGGAACAGATTGAGCAATTCATTCGTTGGGTGCAGCTAGAAAAACCAGACCCCGAGATTGTGGAAAGAGAAATGCTGAAGTTTATTTATAGGGCATTGCAAGCAGCAAAAGAATCGGGCTTGAACCATAAAGCTGATGAATTTCAAAGCCGTTACATGCCTCATTTGGAAATTCAGCACGCGGCTGTGAGAGGCCAGGTCTTGCAATGGTTTCGCGATCAAATGCATACCATTGCTGATCTTTCGATTGAATCACGCGAGAAAACAAAACATTCGACAGTAAATCAGGCTCGCGTTTTTATTGAACAGAATCTGCATAGAGATTTGTCTCTGCAAGAGGTAGCTGACTATGTAGGATTGAATGCGACTTACTTAAGTGTGCTATTCAAAGACGTAGTCGGAGAATCTTATATTAAATTTCTGACTCGTTGCCGGATGGAGAAAGCTAAAACATGGCTCTTACGAGGAATGAAAGTGAACGAAGTGAGCGATAAGGTCGGTTATCATACGTATAGGCATTTTTCAGAGGTGTTCAAAAAGTCTACTGGTCTAACGCCAGGACAATATAAAGAGGAAAGAGGGAATCAAGGGAATCATCCGTGATTCCCTCTTTTCGCGAAATCCAAAAAAAACGGACGCGAAACTATAAAATGAAGCAGTGCAAGTAGTGTCCGCTACCGGTTTATAATGAAAGCACAGGGGGACCGGGCCCTTCAGCTCCAATCATAATGAATGTTCAGGGGGATTAATAAAATGCCGAAAACAAGAAAAATGCTCGCTATGCTCTCATGCATCGTCTTATGTTTAAGTATGCTGGCCGCATGCGGTAAATCGAATACGGATATCAATAATACGGCTGCAACAGCAAACGAGAACGCTTCAAGCGCTACCAATGAAGCCATAGACAAGAAAGTGACGATCTCGCTTCTCACAGATAACACGCAGGACGCCGTTGATACGGCAAAAGCAATCATTGAAGCATTCCAAGTGAAATATCCTAACATAACCGTAGAGCATGAGACACGCCCAAGCGGTGGGGAAGGCGATAGCTTCGTAAAAACAAGACTGTCCACAGGCGATATGAACGATGTGTTCATCTATAATTCCGGCTCGCTCATGCAGGCATTAAACCCGGAGCAGAATTTAGTTGATCTGACGAATGAGCCTTTCATGGCCAATGTGCTTGATTCATTCAAGACTACCGTGTCGTCCAATGGTAAAATTTTTGGGGCACCGGCAGGCGCAGCCATGGGCGGAGGTTGGTTTTACAACAAAAAAGTGTATGCAGACCTTGGTCTTTCCGTTCCCACAACATGGGCGGAGCTGATGGCAAACAGTGAAACAATTAAAGCTGCAGGAATCACGCCAGTCATAGGAACGTACAAGGATGATTGGACCAGCCAGTTGATTCTGCTTGCTGATTACTATAACGTGCAAGCGCAATCACCGACATTCGCAGACGATTACACAGCCAATAAATCAAAATTCGCAAACACGCCAGCTGCTTTGAGAGGATTCGAGAAGCTGCAGGAGGTGTTTGATAAAGGCTATATGAATAAAGACTTTAAAGCTACAACATATGATGCCGGCGTTAAGATGCTGGCGGAAGGCAAAGGGGCGCATTACCCAATGCTGACATTCGCTGTTCCTGTATTCGAACAGAACTATCCAGATGCCATTGATGATATCGGCTTCTTTGCACAGCCTGGCGACAAAGCGGACGAGAACGGCTTGACGATTTGGATGCCCGGGGGAACTTATATTTATAAAAACTCCGAGCACTTGGAAGAAGCGAAGATGCTGGTTGAGTTTATCGCATCCCCGGAGGGTATGGTTGAATGGGCGAAGGCATCAAAACCTACTGGCCCGTATTTAATCAAAAATGCGACCATTCCAGATAATGTGGCACAAGTCGTAAAGGATATGCTGCCATACTTCGACAATAACAAAACGGCTCCAGCTCTAGAATTTGTTTCCCCGATTAAAGGACCAAGCTTGCCGCAAATTACAACAGAGGTTGGGGCAGGGTTTAGACCAGCCAAAGAAGGCGCGGAGCTCTATGACAAGGATGTTGAGAAGCAAGCACAGCAGCTTGGACTTGAAGGCTGGTAACGTTAATATTCCTTTATAATTGTACAAATTCGGCCCTGTGAATGATACAGGGCCGATTTACTGGAAGGAACAGGAGGAGACATAATGAACAAGGTGTGGAAAAGGAATTATTCATATACCTTTCTTTTGCCCGGAGCCATCATCTATTTTATTATTTTTTTGCTGCCTACCATAATGTCATTCTTCTTCAGCATGACGAGATGGACATTACTAGATTATGAATTTATCGGTTTTGATAATTTTGTTACCTTTTTCGAGGAGCCATCCTTGACG
This sequence comes from Paenibacillus sp. 2TAB23, assembly GCF_052115165.1. Classification (NCBI taxonomy): domain Bacteria; kingdom Bacillati; phylum Bacillota; class Bacilli; order Caryophanales; family Paenibacillaceae; genus Paenibacillus; species Paenibacillus sp. 2TAB23. The sequence goes on along the minus strand of NZ_JBFRGD010000006.1, from coordinate 20,324 downwards.
ATTGGCTTTAAGAATACCTTTGTTTATGCGGTGGTGACCTGTGTTCTAAAAGTCACATTGGGACTCTTGCTCGGTGTTTTTTTGACCACGAAAATGAAAGTGAAATCGTATCTTCGATCTGTTGTTTTTTTCCCCACTCTGGTTAGTACGATTGCTATAGGGATTACATTCAGCATGATGATGCATCCGTCAGAGGGTCTGATTAACACGGCTTTAAGCACAGTTGGCATCAACGGGCCCGATTGGCTTGGCGATACGCGCTGGGCGTTATTGTCGGTAGCATTTGTGGATGTTTGGAAGGGCGTAGGCTTCGCAACGGTCATCTATATTGCAGGCATTATGTCTATTCCGGAGGAGTATTACGAGGCGCTGCAAATCGATGGAGGCAACGCTTTTAATAAATTCTGGCATATTATCGTCCCGCTTAGCCGTCCGGCTACTAATTCTGTCATCATATTGGCATTCATAGGCGGCTTGCGGTCGTTTGATCTGATCTGGGCGATGACCAAAGGCGGTCCAGGCTTCACTACGGATGTGCTTGCGTCGGTCATCTACAAGCAATATCAAGGCGGTTTTTACGGACTAGCCACAGCAGGCAACGTTATCTTATTTCTAGTTGTAACCATATTGGTATATCCGCTGACTTCATTTTTAAATCGAAAAGAGGTTGACCTATGAACCGGAGATTTCGAAGCTTCAGCGTTGAAGCGGCCGCCGTTATTTTATCAGTCGCAATCTTCTGGGTCCCCTTCTATTTCATCATTGTCAATGCGATGAAGGATGCCAAGGAGGCCTCGCTTCTGAATCTTTCGTGGCCTTCCGTCAATCATATTTGGGATAATGTATCGCAAGTCATCTCTGCCCGGGATTATATGCTGATGCGTGCATTCTATAATAGTACGCTTCTTACCGTGTTATCGATTGTAATATTAGTTGTGGTCTGTGCGATGACAGGGTTCGTGCTGCAGCGCAGAAGGGATAAAGCGACGCCTTGGATCAGCTTTTTCATTCTTGCCGGACTGATCATTCCCCCTGCAATCGTTCCAACGATCTGGGTTTTGGATGGTATCGCATTATACAAAACGCTTGCCGGCATCGTATTCGTTGAGGTTGCTCTAGGTTTCTCTTTTGGCGTATTGCTTTATAGAGGGTTTATGTCGGGTATCCCAAGAGAGATTGACGAAGCGGCAATCATAGACGGGGCTGGCGGCTATCGTTTGTTTTTTCAAATGATTTTCCCGCTGCTTAAGCCAGTCACTGCTACGGTAATTGTCACATCATCGGTTGCTATTTTTAATGATTTTACGAATCCGCTTTATTTCTTCCCTGGATCAAAAAACGCAACGGTGCAATTAACGCTCTATAATTTCACTAGCCAGTTCGTATCGCAATGGAATTTGTTGTTTACGAATATTCTGATCATCACCATTCCGCCGCTGCTCTTGTTTATTTTTTTCAATAAGAAAATTGTAGCCGGGATGACGGCGGGCTCTGTCAAAGGCTAATTAAATACGAAATCTTTTGTGAATGGGCGTTCAATCGCAAAAAACTCCTCCAATAGGCGCGTCGGCGTCAGTTGGAGGAGTTTTTTTAGCAGGTAGGTTCAGAGAGTCAAAGTGAGACTTAGGACAGCCCATTAGCTGCGGGTAGATTCTGGCATATAGGAAACCTGTACAACAGATTAGGCTAAGGAGATGACTGCTTGCCATACGAGATTTGATCGTTTCTACGTTGACAATAGGATAGATAAATATTATAGTGATTGATGTTGATAATCATTATCGACGGAAAACACAACTCAGGATAAGGTAGGTATGTTCATGAAAACCAAAAGTAAGTACTCATTACAAACATTGCTTGTTGCAATTATTCTAGTCATTGCGTTGGTTGGCTGCTCCAGCCAGTCCAATAATTCTACTCCGTCTCCGACAGCAAGCGCCGAAGCGCCAACTACTGAGGCACCAGCCTCTCAAGACGATACGCAATATCCCATCGTAATTAAACATGCGCTGGGCGAAACGGTTATCGAGAGCAAGCCGGAACGAGTAGTCACCATCCAATGGGCGAACCATGACGTTGCTCTCGCGCTAGGTGTTGTTCCTGTCGGATTCTCGGCAGCGAACTATGGTGTTCAAGACGACAGCGGGCTTCTTCCATGGACGGCAGCGAAGCTTAAGGAGCTTAACGAGGCCGAGCCGAATATTTTCCAAGATACGGACGGCTTGGACTTTGAAGCAATCTCAGACGCAAATCCGGATGTTATTCTTGCCGCTTATTCCGGTATCACGCAGGAAGATTACGACACGCTTAGCCAAATCGCTCCGGTCGTTGCTTACCAATCGAAGCCTTGGGCAGCCACATGGCGCGAGCAAGTTCTCTTCTCGGCTGAAGGTATGGGCATGAAGGCGGAAGGCGAACAGCTCATCAAGGATACGGAAGCTCTTGTGAAAGAAGGAGCTGCCAAATATCCTCAAATGCAAGGCAAAAAAGTCGTTTGGGTTAACTTCTCAGCAACAGATATGTCGAAGCTGCACTTGTATACGCCTGCTGACCCGCGCGGCGCATTCTTAATCGAGCTGGGTATGGAATATCCGGAGAGCATCACGAGCCAGATCACGGATCCAACCAGCTATTCCTTGCAATTGAGCGCCGAGAATGCCGAAGCACTGAACGATGCTGATATCATTATTGGCTATGGCGACGAGAGCTTGTATGAAGCGGTGAAGGCAGATTCTCTGCTAGGCAAAATCCCGGCGATTCAAAGAGGTTCTGTCGTGTTCATCGGCAACGGCACGCCACTGGCTGCTTCCGGGAACCCAAACCCGCTCTCCATTGCTTTTACCCTTGATGAATACCTAGCACTAATCGGCGGAGCAATCGACAAACTCAATGAGTAAATCATCGGGTGCGAATACGGGCAGGCTGATATCGCATGTCCCCAATCGTTTCGTTTTAGTGATGGTTCTTTGCCTGGTTTTGCTAGCCTTATGTGTATGCGCTTCGCTGGCTTTCGGTTCCCGGCCTTTAAGATTTCACGAACTGATGGACGGATTATTCCGTCAGGACGTGGACTCTTACACGGCCAACATCGTTCGCAAACGGATTTCCCGCACCGTATTCAGCTTACTCTGCGGAGCAGCGTTAGGCGTATCCGGAGCGCTAATGCAGTCGGTCACTCGGAATCCCATAGCAGATCCTAGCATACTAGGTGTCAATATGGGAGCATCATTGTTCGTGGTATGCGGCATCGCATTCTGGAACATAAGTACTGCGAATCAATATATATGGCTAGCTTTGGCCGGCTCTGCGATTACTGCTGTATTCGTGTTCGGAATCGGCTCAATGGGGCGTGGCGGTGCCACGCCCATTAAGCTTGTTCTGGCAGGAGCAGCCACGAGCGCAGCCCTTGCATCTCTCATTACTGCCATTATGATTCCACGCTCTTACGTCATGGATCAATTTCGATTCTGGCAAGTTGGCAGTGTCGGTTCAGCTAGCTGGAGCGGAATCGGTACGTTCGTCCCTTTCTTACTCGTCGGGCTCTTGATCGGATTTCTCGTGGCTCCGGCACTGAATGCGCTGGCGCTGGGTGATGATACAGCGACCGGGTTAGGCGTTCGGACGGGGAAATTGCGTTTTATCGCAGCGCTTGCAGGCGTGCTGTTATGCGGAGCGACGACTGCGCTGGCAGGGCCAATTGGATTTATCGGGCTATTATCCACTCATGTCATTCGTCTTATCCTTGGACCCGACCTACGGTTTGTCATCCCCATGTCGGCTATTGCAGGAGCAATCATTCTGACCATAGCGGATGTAGGCGGCAGACTGATCGGCAGTCCCGGAGAGCTTGAGGTTGGTGTAGTTACGGCGTTTATCGGAGCACCAATACTAATCATAGTCGCTATGAGATCGAAAGTGCGTTCATTATGACCAATTCTACTATTAAACGAATAAAGGCAGGCCGGCAGCATAGGCGCCGCCGATGGATACTCGTGACCAGCTTACTGGCGGTTCTGGCATGTATACTGTGCTGTACCATGCTGTTGCTTGGCAATACCATCTATCCTGTGCAAGACGTTATTCGGGCATTATCAGGCGAGCAGCTCAAGGGCGTATCCTTCGCAGTCAATACGATCCGTCTGCCGAGAATGCTTGCGGGACTGTTCGCCGGATTCGCTTTCGGCATTGCCGGGTACACGTTCCAGACCATGCTGCGTAACCCCCTTGCTAATCCTAACGTGATCGGCATTACGTCAGGCTCCAGTGTGGCGGCTGTTTTTTGCATCATTATTCTGCAAGCTAGCGGAGCCGTTATTTCCATCGCATCCATCATTGGGGGACTCTCCACAGTCATCTTGATCTATCTATTGTCCAGAGGCAGGTCATTCTCAATAGGCAGGCTCATTCTGGTCGGAATCGGCATACAAGCCATGATCGATTCCGTTATCTCCTATTTGATGCTGGTCAGCGCGGAACAAGATCTTCCCGCGGCGATCCGCTGGCTCACGGGCAGCCTTAATGGCGCACAGATGGATAGATTGCCACCACTAATGATAATCGTAGTGATCTGCACGCCTATCATTATCGTACTTGGCAGGCAGCTGAGCCTATTGGAGCTCGGAGAGCAAGCAGCTACTTCCCTAGGCGTAAATACGGACAAGACCCGAATCGTACTGATTGTGAGCTCTGTCTGCATGATTGCTATCGCAACCGCCACAACGGGGCCAATCGCCTTTGTGTCATTCTTAGCGGGGCCAATTGCGATTCGGTTAGTCGGAATCGGTTTATCGAACATCATTCCAGCGGGGCTAGTGGGTATTAATTTGGTGCTGGCGGCGGATCTCATCGGACAATTCGCTTTCCCGTACAGATTTCCTGTTGGCGTCATTACCGGATTGCTCGGAGCGCCGTATCTCATCTTCTTGTTAATTCGAATGAATAGGAAGGGAGAATTATAATGAAGCCGACACATCACTTCCAAGCCGAACGGATCGTAGCAGGCTATGAGAACAAAACCGTCATCCACGGCGTTGATATCGTCATTCCCAGCCATCAAATAAGCGTCATAATCGGCTCCAACGGGTGCGGCAAGTCCACGCTTCTTAAGACGCTGGCTAGACTGATCAAGCCCGCATCGGGCACCATCACGCTCGACGGCAAGCCGTTAAACAAGATCTCGCCCAAGCAATTGGCACGAGTTGTCGGATTACTCCCTCAATCTCCCATTGTTCCTGAAGGCATTACCGTGACGGATTTGGTTGGACGAGGAAGGTTTCCTCACCAATCCTTGTTCGGCAACTGGACGAACAAGGATTATGCGGCAGTAGCTGAGGCGATGGAGACAATGAAGATCACTGAATTCGCTAATCACAATATCGATGAGCTGTCAGGCGGCCAAAGGCAGCGTGTTTGGATTGCCATGGCACTGGCGCAAGAGACGGATATTCTATTTCTAGATGAGCCTACAACCTTTCTGGATATTACATATCAGGTTGAAATTTTGGATCTGCTCACCGACTTGAACCGCAAACACGGTACCACGATCGTCATGGTGCTCCATGACATTAACTTGTCTGCGCGATATGCTGACCATATTGTCGCTCTGCATGAAGGCAGGCTTGTCGCTGAAGGAACGCCGTCCGAGGTCGTGACAAGTACCCTTGTGAAGGACATTTTCGGGCTGGACTGCACCGTCATAGATGACCCAGTATCAGGTTCGCCCATGGTCGTGCCGAAAGGACGTTATCACGTTAATGTCTAGCACGCTTTTTTGAAGAAGTATCAGATCATTGTCTTCCAAAGAGTACTTTAGTCGCTCGTTTAGTTTATACAAAACGCCTCAATACCAATTCGGTATTGGGGCGTTTTGCATAATAGGAAAATAAAAAATAATAGTGTTATAGGAACCTTTGATCGCAGCTTTGCACATGCGCTGAGTGAACGTTGACCCGCAAGAGGGCATTTTTTTATGTGGTCTTTCTTGTGGGTCAACGTTCAAGTACAACGCCATTCGGAAGGCGTTACGCCCATGAAGCGCTTGAAGACGGTCGCGAAATGCTGGCTGGATTGATAACCTAACCGATAAGAAATGTCCGTTATCTTATCTTGGGATTCCTTAAGCTGGCGGCAGGCGGATCTAATACGAAGACGCTCGACAAAAGTGATAGGCGGCTCCCCCGTATAATCCTGAAAGGTCCGATAGAAATGCGATACGCTGACTCCAGCAAACGCAGCCAATTCATCAACGGTGGGGCGCCACTCCGGTTCTTTCGTCATCTTATCAATTAGCTTGCTATATTGGCTAAGCAAATCTGCAGCGATTGCGGAGGTGCCGCCGCTTGGCTGAATAAAGGCAATGATCAGCTCGAGAATGGCGCTGCGAACAAACGTGCTTTTGAGCGGAGAATCACTCATCAGAGCGGTCTTTAATTTTTTGAAAGTCTCAATGGGCGTTAAACCAATGTTCTTCACACGTGACAATTGCAACATGGCTTGATCTAATTGCCTAATTTCCTCAAGTGGCAGACTTAGCCAATCTCGGATAAGCGGAGCTTTAACAATTAACCACCAAAATTTGCATGGCTCAATGACATTAAAGCCTCCCCGGTGCTTCTCCCCTGGGCGGGTATGAAATAAGTCGCCCGCATGGGTTTCATAGATGCAGCTGTCGAGCTCCCATCTCGCCTTTCCCCGTTCAATGAGGACGAATTCATAGCAGCCAGGGTGATCATGCTCAAAGAGAGGCGATGCTTTACGCAAATCATCGCTTCCGAGCATGACTAGCTCTGATACACCGTGAATAATCGGCTCTTTTTCAATATTAAAAGTCCAACGTGCATGCTGGGATTGAGAGACTTGCCCAGTTTCATGAGCAAGCATTGTAGTTGCTTCTTCATGGGGTTTCATCTATTCATTGTCCTCTCGTTTGTTTCTATTATCATCTATGTTTCTAATCCTACTTCGTGATGACTTGAACGTCAAACTGCGCATTCTTCGGTTAAGATGATGACAACTACAAAAAAGGAGGATTTGTCGATGACATTCAAAACAGAACGACAGTATCGGATTACGCAGAAGGATAAAGAGCATTTTAACCGAGACGGTTATTGGATTAGCCCAAAGCTAATTGATGATGAGCAGATCGAAAGATTGCGGGAGGCGCATGAGCGAATTTGGTCAGGTGATTACGATGGGGACGGCATACCGATGAATGGTTTTCGTCTCAGCGATAATCCAGACGCGCTGCGGAAATTAGATAATGGCTGGTGGATTAACGACGAGGTGAGAAAGGTCGTAACTGATCCTTTTATCGGTGAGTTGTCCGCAGATTTGCTGGAATCGGATGAAATAAGGCTGTGGCATGATCAAGTCATCTACAAACCGGGCATTGGCGACAAACTTTCCGGGGCCGGCAACGTAGGCTGGCATCAGGACTATGGGTACTGGCAATGCTCGGATTCACAAGACATGATTACGGTATGGATCGCGCTTCAGGACACAGATTTGACGAACGGTGGAATGATGACGATTGTCGGCTCTCATAAGTGGGGTCTGATTCCTGACAGCAACTCTTTCTTTAACCAGAACATGGAGGAGTTGAAGGAGAAGTATTCGGGAGGACATGATTGGATAGAGGAGCCATGTATTCTGAAGGCAGGCCAAGCAAGCTTCCATCACGGCCTTACCTTTCACGGTTCCGGGCCTAATCGTACGAATGATCCGCGATTGTCCATTGTAGCTCATGTGATGAAAGGCGGCACCAGCTATAGAGCCGGAATACAACGACATGACAACATTCGATTGCTTGGGCCTCGGCCCAATGATGGCCAGGCGTTTGCGAACGACTACTTTCCGATTCTATTTGAGAGATAGGTGCTGTCCCAATAGCTTTATCCAGGCAAAGTCAGCCAGTCCCCTAACATGTACGAAATAAGGAATAGGGATGTTCCAAAGGGGGAGTGGGGTCCGCTGAAGAAGCAGCTCGCATATCAAAAGGATTTCACTGTCAGAAGAAAACAAGTTCTATATAAGATGAACTAAACATGAGTATGCCGTTAACGCTGCGTGAACAAAGTCATTCTTCCAATCACGGTTGCAGCCAAATGGTTCTGATTCGTTAACTTCATATATAGTTACCATTTGGTCTGCAAAAGCGAAAATTGCATTTCACCAGAACGACTTTATTCTCTCCGCCCGCACAGCTCATTCTTTATTCGACTTATATAGACGGAGAAAATAAAGTTTAGGCTGACCATGCTTCATTAAGCTAACGAGGAACATTAGTTTACAACAATAAAGCGGCAGCAGATCAGAGATCCGCTGCCGTTTTTATTGAAGAAAAACAATATAATAAATTGGGTTTAGCTCAATGTAAATTAAGATGAGGGGTATATTGTGATGTCAGTTTCAAACTTTTTTTGAAACACCTCATCCAATAACATAATTTCGGTTTTTTGGCTGACGGCATGATCCCCAAGTTTTACATCAATTATAAAGTCATTGCTTAGCATCTGTCGGTACCATGTAATGATGTCGCTGTCAGGCAAATCTCCAAGCGTCTTCGTTTCGGGTGGGGTTACTGGAATTCCGTATTGTTCTACAAGACGAATATTTTGTTTAATATCTACGGCTATCTTCCTTAGCACGCTTTCACTTCTTGCTGTCTCTATATCCACCATACCGTCTTTTGTATAGAAATGCTTGTTTACAATAGCCAACGCAGCATGCGAAACATGGAATGCTTGAATGTCATTTTGTATTTCATAATGCAAATCTACCAATTCGAATAGTTTGGCAAGCTCCTTTACTCTTTCAGTTCTCAGTCCATTAATTTCACCGAAAATGGTTCCTTGATGTTTCTCGGAACCGAATTGTGCGTACAGAATACCTTCTTTGATATCTCCACCTGCACCCGGGAATCCTGGAAGTAACCGCTCTCCCACGATTTCAAGCCAGCTGTCGTATTCGATGGTGTTAGTCAAGGTGACAATGGTTTCGCTCTTATTATTTTTAATTGTAGACAGGGCAGATTCGGCCTGATCATATCGTACAGGAACGAAAATGAAATCATAAATGTCGTCGTTATCGAGCTTTTCGATCGTGTTTATCGATATTTTTTTTATGGTTCCATTATGGTTGTATACTAGTCCGTTCCTTTTCAGCGTATCCAGTCTCTTTCCTCGTGCCAGTATAGTGACGTCCAGTCCGTACTGTGCAAATCGGAGCGCATATACACTACCAATCACACCCGCGCCAATGATTAAAAGTCTAATTTGTTTTTTTGTGTTCACTGATGATCCTTCCTTTCAGGTTAATTATCACAGATTGCTTAAGCAACAGCTGTTAGATATGATATTAGTACCGCATTCGTATGAATTCAACCGGCAGATTATCTGGAAAGTTGCATAGGCAACACATTCTGATAATTGATGTTTAATCTGGGGGCAAAGATATGGTAAATCAGCAAGATCCAAGGGTTTTGCGTACACGGCAGTTAATAAGGGAAGCATTCAGAGAATTGCTACGGAGTAAAGGATTTGATTCAATAACCATAAACGATATCGCACAGAGGGCTACCATTAACCGAGCTACCTTCTATGCCCATTACGAAGATAAGTATGCTTTGCTGGAAGAGATCACAGAACAGGCTTTTCGCGAGATGATTCCAAACGAAGTGATGGATGCACTTGAACTTACAGATGAAATATGTGATCAACTGATCTTGCTCACACACCTCTACATCATAGATTTTTATCAGATATGCAGAATGGATTCCAAATCGATGGCTACGATTGTAGATGAAAAAATAAAGAAAATGCTGCAGCAGACGATCCTAAGTATTTTATTGAAAGGGGGTAACTTCTATAGAGCAGACCGTTACCATACAGAGATCATTGCAGCCATGACAGGCTCAGCAATTTATGGTGCAACACTTCATTGGTTAACAGTTGGGAAAATTGATCGGACCGATTTGCTTTTAAACATTGTTCGTCCCTATGTTATGAACGGTCTTAAGCTGTATCCCAACGACTCATCGCAATAAAAAATGGCAGTGGAATAGAAAATCCGCTGCCATTTTTATAGAGCTTTTGTTTAGTTATCTAGAATCGAATAAGGTCGGTGACCTAAAAATACGAACGGGCAGGTTACTAGTGATTATAGTAAAATAGGTTGAGGCAGCAAGTTCAGTTTTTCAGGAAGCACCCCCCGACAAAGGAGTTAACCATGACAAAGCAACGTAAGATTTTTTTTACCATAACCATACTATACACCGCTTTAATTCTTTATTTTATGTTTCTCGCTTTCGATAGAACAGGTGCCGCAGGGCAAACCGCTGGCTACACCTTTATCTTTTTACCTGACAGTTTCTTTAGGTTGCCAACTATATCTGATCTTCTACATCCTATCCTCATGGATTTTGTAGGGATTGGGAACATCATAGCCTTTATCCCTTTTGGAATATTGATTCCATTATTATATCGGATCACTTTTGTTCGATTCATTAGATTGTTCTTTTTGTCAATTATTGTACTGGAAACCGTACAGGCACTTACGTTTCTCGGCAGCTTCGATGTTAACGACGCCATTCTAAACTCATTAGGTGCAGCAGTCGGTTTTGGAGCGTATAATTTGGGTTTTCGTTCAAAACATGGTTGGAGCAATATTATAATAGCAGCCATTTCCTCTGTGCTTCTTTTCGTAGGGGTATGGGGATTGTGTGGGATTGTGGATAAAGCGTTAACTAAAGAAGAAGGACCATTTTTAGCGATAAACGAATTGATGGACAACTCTGGAAACTTATCAACCGGAATAAAACCGAATAGCTTTAAATTAAGCGATCAAGACGTAAACCCCCGCTATAATATGTATGAGGTCGAAAGTGGAAATTTAAAAACGTTCACTTATACGAATAAAGAGGAGATTATTTTCTCCTTAAATTATGGGATACCTGAACAAATGAATTATGATGGCAGAATCCGTGTTTCCGTCAATGGACGCGAGGTATTGACCAGCTCTGGAGAGGATCAACGCCTTTATCCGGAACTGTTTCCGGCGATGTTTGAGATTCCTATCGAGGCGGAGAGTGAGTTCACGATAACCATTGAGGGGAACGAAAAAATATGGGATGTCGGGTATAGGAAGATGATATTTTTTTGGAATTGAGCCCATACATACGATTTAATTAATGGAGAACGATAGTTCAATAAAAACACGGAAGCAGCCGACCACAATGATCGGCTGCTTCATTACGCTAACGGGCAGATGTGCTCAATAACTAATTAATTAATGAAATATTTGTATATAGTTGATATAATTGAGTCATAACTTGACTATGTGTGACTGGCGGAGCATGGGTAACCATGAGGGAGCACATGGATAAATAGCCGTACGCCTGGGCAGAGGTAAGGGGAAATCCCCTTACCTCTTTATGCTTTAATCCAACTAGAAAGGGTTGATAAGATGACAACAGCAAAAATAATATTGGATGGTAATCTTGTTGCGGCTAGCATTAAGGAATCATTGTTGGGCAGAATCAATCGTTTATCTGAAAAAGGTATTGTACCCTGTTTAGCGACCATTTTAGTCGGTGACGACCCGTCATCAGCTACCTATGTACGTATGAAAGGAAATGCATGCAAGCGACTCGGTATTGAATCTATTCGTGTTGTTCTTCCAAAGAATACTTCGACGGATGAATTAATTGAAGCTATAAACAAACTTAATGCTGATCCAAATGTTCATGGAATATTGTTGCAACACCCTGTACCAGAACATATTGACGAAAGAGCAGCATTTGAAGCAATAAGAATTGAAAAGGATGTAGATGGAGTAACAACACTTGGATTTGCTCAAAACGCCTTTGGCTTAGCCGACTTTCCTTCCTGTACGCCAGCAGCAATTGTTGCTATTTTAGACTATTACAAAATTTCTATTGAAGGCAAGCACGCTGTTGTCATTGGGAGAAGCCCAATCCTTGGAAAACCTGTATCCTTAATGCTTTTAAATAGAAATGCAACTGTAACGATGTGTCATTCCAAAACAACTAATTTAGAAGAAATGGTTCGTTTAGGCGATATTGTAGTAGCGGCGGTTGGTAAGCCGAAATTTGTTCATGGTGACTGGATTAAGCCAGGTGCAATTGTATTAGATGCTGGTTACAACGTAGGTAACATCGGGGATGTTGACTATGAATCTTGTATAACAAATGCATCGGCGATTACTCCTGTGCCAGCAGGGGTCGGTCCAGTAACAATAGCAACATTGCTCAAACACACAGTCGAAGCCTCTGAAAAATTAACATTAAATTAGCAACATATCGTTCAACTAACGGAAAACGTTAGCTCAAAGCACCGTGGAGCAGTTGCATTGGCAACTGCTCCATTCTTGCATTACGCTAACGGACAGATTACGTTATTAAAGGAATCTTACAAGAGCCTCCCGAATTAATGAAGTATTCCTTTAGGAAACATGTTGTTATTGAATTATTTAGAGAGAGGTGCAAGCAATGAGTGAATTTACATACGGCAATATTATTCGAACAGTTGATAAACCAAAGCTTGTCGAGAACCTGTCTACAGGTACGCCAACGCTTAAGTTGAGCGAGGAATGGATTGCGTTCTTTACATCAGAAGACGGGGAATTTGTGGCATCGCAGCAACTTAAGACATTATCAGCACATTGTCCGATCTTATACTTTACCAACTTGGAGGATCATGGCTGGGGGTTTGAAATCTTCCATAAAGGAGAGGTCATTTCGAACCTTCAGGTATTTTACGAGTTAATGGATCGTGAGGTCGAAGAATTAATGGAGGAATATGAGGAAGTGGAGTCCTCAGTTTTGGATGGATATATGAAACAAAATCCTCGTCCCGAGGCTTTTAGGGTATTTGGACTGAAGGAAGAGCAGATAAAATCTATTGAAGAACTCCTAGCTGGTAATCTAGCGTTTGATGATGAGGAGTTCGCCGCTGTAGAGAGGTTTAAGGAGTTGCTCGGTATCGAAGAGATGAGCTGGATACGATACGAGCGTACAGTTGACCGAGAAGAGATAGTTTACTGTTAAGATCCGCAAATTGTTCGAGAATACTTCTAAACCACCCTCAAAGAGTAATTCCCTGAGGAGGTTAATTAGATGAACGTTGTGGTTACAGAATACAAAGATAATCGGAAACAGAAGTTTAGTGAGGAATCTCAAAAATCAAAGTATATTTTTGGGGATGCGTTATTACTCGCCATTTGGCGGTAAGGAATTACCTTCGAAAGAATGCCGATGAAGCAAATCGCTATGGAGATTTAAAAGAGAGCTTTGCTAAACAGTTCCATAGGGACATAAAAGCTTATATGTACGGTAAAGATGCGTTTGTTAAAGTGCTTGAAAGAAAAGCGCTGCGCTAGTGCAATCAAACGATTAAAACCTCCCATTAGAAGCAAACATAGATTGAATAGGCCTAATGGGAGGAGAGCATAATGTCACAGACGCTTGGTTTATAAAAGATTTATCGTTTTTTGGTTAATGCAATTTGTCGGCAAAATTGAGATTAGGAGGAAAAAATGAAATATTTCACTAAAGAGTTGTACGAAGAAATGCAGATAAGAGGATATTTAATTTTCCCAGAAACGAAGAAAGATTGGGAAGACGACATTGCTTGGTATGTATCGGAGAATTTGAACTTCGAAGAAATTTGCAGGTGCAACTTGGAGGATAAGAAAGAAGACTTGCTGAAATATCTTCCGGAATTCTTTCATTCCTATATACAAGACGGAACGATTAACTCACAATTTCCTTCAGATGAACTTAGAAAAATGGCTGACCGATGGAAAATGGAGTATGATGAGCGAACGAAAGCAATCGGGGTTACGTACCGTAAATACTACGACTCCATAAAAGGCTCACTACCTGAATATGTTATACAATTGATTGAAAAGTCATTACATGATGCCCAAGTAACTTTGATTGAGATCCCTTCGAAGGACACGTTCATCATGACTTTGAATTGCAGAGGCGGCTATCATTATTTAACGGATGTCAGGCTAACGTTTACGGGAGTAGAGAATATTAAACCTACAAAAATAAGCGCAGGTAGCTGCTGGCTTTATGATGAAGTATACCTTACAGAAACCGGTTTTGAGCTTCATGTGTTATTAGATGGGCCATTAATGGAATTCACCATCTCAGCGGAAAACGTTAGTATCGAGATTATATCGTAATTCATGGTTCAACTATCTTCGAACGTTAGTTCAATACATGATAAAGAAAAGAAGAATCATTTTAGCGAAAATCGTTATCGGACTTTCAAGTTATAGCCTGCTGTCTAAGAAGTTTGAAATGATGCCATTTTTGAAGTTGTTTTTAGCAATATATATGTTGGCATCAGGATTTGCAGAGCTTCATAAAGATGGAAAAAGATTTTTGGAGTGTTTGAGCATTATTGTTTCATATTTGTTTTGCTTCTATACAAGGTCAGAGTAACACATCCGCTTCACCTACAATATGATGAGTCTAGAAATCTAAAGAGGTGAGCCAATGGCAGTAGTAAAAGCCAGGAAACAGGATATTGATATGTTGGCAAGGTTGCTTCGAGCTGAAGCCGAGACCGAAGGTGAAATGGGCATGCTCCTTGTTGGAAATGTTGGCATTAACCGAATAAGAGGGAATTGCTCCGATTTTAAAGATATCCGCACAATTCCCCAAATGATCAACCAGCCGCATGCGTTCGAAGCGTTGCAACATAGTATGTATTATCAAAACGCAAGAGAGAGGGAACGCCGTCTGGCGCAGCGGGCTGTGAATGGGGAGCGGAATTGGCCAGCAAAATTCTCTCTATGGTATTTCCGTCCAGGATCGTTCGAAAATCCCGGACCATGTCCGCCAACTTGGTATAATCAGCCGTTCGTAGGCCGATGGAAGAAGCACTGTTTTTATGAACCGACCGCGAAAGAATGTGAAAATGTATACAATACGTTTTAATTTAATAAACGAAAAGAGCTCATTAGGATCTCTTAACCTGAATTGCGGCTTTATTTATTATCAGATCAAGTTTATGTCATTCGTTAATGTCAAAAACAAGTCAACGCAAAATGGAGTAGTTGCATCGGCAACTGCTCTATTTTTTCATTATGCAAAAGGGAAGGATACGGAGAAAGAAGAACAGAATACGTAAGTAATCATTTTGACTTTGGGAAAATAATGTAGTCAAGATTCTTTTCTGAAGGGTTTACTATACGATTTCAAAAACCGAAATCAGATACATATTGGGTTTACAATCGTAGTGACGACGGTTGGATTTTGGTTCGTAGTGAAGGAGGAAAGAGTATAACAAAGGAAGTATTGAACTGACGGGAACCGATAGTTCAATAATCTAAGAGCAGTTTACTGCGGTATTATTGAAAGGTTATGCCAGTGATACTCTTTATGTTGGACGAAATGCTATTTTGTTGTGGATCGAATCCCACGTTCAGCTACGTTTGACCATGCTATCTTTATCCTTCATGCAAATGAAAAAAGGATCAATCCGAAAGAACTGGTTGATCTCATAATTGGATCAGGTAGAATAGTTGAAAAAGTCAAAGCAAAACCTATTGACAAAAAAACTACTACGTGTTACTTTATAGCAGTAGTCAGTAACACTTCATACCAGTCATACAGAATAGCAAGGAGTGATTGTGCTGGAAAACCTCACGGAAATGCTCAAAGGGGCGCTTGAGGGCTGTGTCCTTGAAATTATAAGCCGCAAAGAAACCTACGGATACGATATCACGCGGCGGCTGAACGCTCTCGGCTTCACAGATGTAGTGGAGGGAACGGTGTACACCATACTGATCCGACTTGAAAAAAACAAGTTGGTGGAGATTACCAAGAAGCCCTCCGACATGGGACCACCGCGAAAGTTTTTCTCGATCAACGACGCGGGGCGCAAGGAACTACGGAAGTTTTGGGAAAAATGGGAGTTCGTATCATCAAAAATTAATGAGTTAAAGGAGAACAAATGATGAATTTTTGGGAAAAAATCACTGGCAGTGACATGACTAAAGAAATGAAAAACTTTGAGTCGCGAGCCAAAAAGCTGCCGACTGATTATCAAGTGGCATGGGAAAAGATTAATACTAATCTTTGGTCGTATTCAGATTTCTCCGGTCGCAACCTCATGCCAATTCTTGACGGTGTACTTGGCCTGCTCGAAGAAACAGCAGCAGATGGTCAACGTGTCCAAGAGGTTTTGGGAGACGATATCAAAGGCTTCTGTTCAGCGCTGGCTGGTGAAGAAGGGGCAAAGTCTTATCGCGACAAGTGGCGCAAGCAACTCAACAATAATATCGCAAAAAAATTAGGTAAATAGGAGGACAAAATGAGAATACGAGATATCATCGAAGGCAAAAAAGAGTGGCGTGCGCATGTGGCGCGTGTCAAGGCGCTCCYGCAAGATTTTCAGATTGTTTATAGTGAGATTCAAAAATACCTCTTTAAGGTCGGCCCTGTTGAGCTAACCAACGGGACGGGTTTACTCTCAGGGATTATCGATCTTTTTGAAGAGGGCGCGGCCTTGGGGAAAGGCGTGCTCGAAGTGACGGGCAGTGACGTAGCGGCTTTCTGCGATGATCTAATCAAAGATTCAAAAACTTACGCTGACATCTATCAAGAATCTGTTGATCTTAAAGCTAACAAGGCCCAGAAAAAGGTTACGGATAAAAAAAAGTAAAAGGGGGATATCGGGATGGAAAAAGCAATTAAAGTAAAAGGACTGCAAAAGTCCTACAAACAGCTTCAAGTGTTGAAGGGTGTGAATTTTGAGGTGGAAAAGGGCAGTATCTTCGCCCTGCTAGGCTCCAACGGAGCAGGCAAAACAACCGTTGTCAAAATCCTCACCACGCTGCTCAAACAAGACGGCGGCACCGCAACAGTCAACGGATTCGATGTTGCGTCAAAGCCCGACCATGTGCGGCAAGCGATCAGTCTGACCGGGCAATTTGCCGCCGTAGACGAAATTTTGACCGGAAGGGAAAATCTGATCATGATTGCAAAGCTAAGATACCTCAAAAATCCGAGTCAGGTTGCGGAAGACTTGCTTAAGCGTTTTGGCTTGACAGACGCTGCTGACCGCAGGGCGTCTACTTATTCGGGTGGTATGCGCCGCAGGCTTGACATCGCCTTGAGCCTTGTAGGAAAACCGCAGATCATTTTCCTCGACGAGCCGACTACTGGGCTTGACCCCGAGGCGCGCATTGAGGTTTGGAAGATTGTCAAGGAGCTGTCGGACGGCGGCACGACGATACTCCTAACCACGCAGTATTTGGAGGAGGCTGAACAGCTTGCCGACCGAATTGCCATTCTGCATGAGGGTAGAATTATTGCCAGCGGCACGCTCTCGGATCTAAAAAAGCTGTTCCCATCCGCAAAGGTGGAGTATGTTGAGAAACAACCGACATTAGAAGAGATATTCCTCTCCATCGTCGGCAAAAAGGAGGCAAATTAAATGGAGACGGCAAAGAAACATTTCTTCACCGATATTAGCGTTATGCTTGGACGTTCCATGCGCCATATTTTTCGAAGTATGGACACCATCGTCACGGTCTGCATCACTCCGATTGCGATGATGCTGCTGTTCGTTTATGTGTTAGGCGGTGCCATTCAAACCGGAACGGATAACTATGTGAATTACCTGTTGCCAGGGATTCTGCTTATGGCGATCGCAAGCGGAATAGCCTATACGGCTTACCGCCTGTTTATGGATAAGCAGCGGGGCATATTCGAGCGGTTTCACACCATGCCGATTTCACGTTCCTCCTTGCTCTGGGGGCATGTGCTGACCTCTCTGGTGTCCAATGCCATTTCGGTGATCGTTATCATTCTCGTAGCGCTCGTTATGGGTTTTCGTTCGTCCGCGGGAATACTGCCATGGCTTGCTGTAGCCGGTATACTCATGTTGTTTACGCTGGCCTTAACTTGGGTAGCGGCGATTTCCGGACTGTCCGCAAAAACGATGGAAGGAGCAAGCGCGTTTTCCTATCCACTAATTTTCCTGCCTTTTATCAGTTCGGCGTTTGTGCCGACCGAGTCGATGCCGTCGATCGTTCGCGTCTTTGCCGAAAACCAGCCGGTGACCTCGATCGTGAACGCCATCCGTGCCTTACTGTCGGAACAGCCCGTGGGCAATGATATATGGGTCGCTCTTGCGTGGTGCGTCGGGATTTTGATCGTAGCCTATTTCTTTGCAATGAAGGTATATAAAAAGAAAGCTTGAAAAATGCAGGTATTATAGCTAAATGAAACAAGGAGCAGCTTGCGAACCGGCAGTTGCTCTATTTTTTATTAAGCTATATAGGCAGGTTAGTTGCAACATAGAATGTCAAATGGATAAACACATCAATTTATTTACCAGATATTTTTCCTTTCTCGACAAAACTTACTCAGACTTTATCATGTGTCCAAAAATAGATAAAATCGAAAGGGAAAATGGCGATACAAGAAGACATGTCGTACATGCAAGTGCGTTAAATTATGGTTCACATCATGGTGAAGTACCTTATGATAGAATTCATATTACGTTAACTGACACTCCAGAAAATGGTGTGAAAATAAATAAGGTTATCATCCAAAAAGGTATTTCTGGAAAAGAAATCAGTGCACAATGTAGACGTGAGAACTGAAACACTTGTTGAACGAACGGAAAATGTTAGTTCAACGCACCATGGAGCAGTTACATCGGCAGTTGCTCCCTATGTCGTTAAGCTATCGCGAGCAGAATAGCAGTCTCGCAAAAAAAACGCGTACCATGATTGGCACGCGGAGAGTTTAGATCATATCATTTTTTATAATTGTGTGGTCAGATAATTGGCCAGCTGCACGAACGTTCCTTCCATACCTTGTGCGGCCATCGGAGCCATCGCATCGTATGCGGCCTGTTCCTCATCGGATGCATTTAGTGGTCCGCCTTCAAGCGTCAGGATCGTTTTACCTTCAACTTCTTCAAGCGTCAGGATGTTCAATATTTCAAGAGGCCATAGCGGGTTAAACGGAGCGCGGATGGTATTGCCATTTTCGTCAGAAAAAGATTGAACCCATATCAGCTTCTCAGGCGGCTGAACCTCTTGGTAAACAAACTTGCCCCACATGACATGCTGTCCGTCCGGCGACTTCTGACATCCGAAAAACATTCCACCTGGGCGCACTTCCATCTTAACGACTTCAAGGGTGAATCCCTGGGGGCCCCACCAGTTGCCGAAGTGATCAGGCTCGGTCCACACTTTGTACACTAGCTCGCGCGGAGCGTTAAATTCACGTTTCAGAAAAACTCCCTTTGGGCTGCTCATTCTTACTCCTCCTTAGATCTAAGTATTGTCTTTGATTTCTGCTGGGGATCGTTACCTAAAAGATCAACGATCTTCAATCGGGTGGGTTCCTCAAGTGCGTTCAAGGTTGTCGTATTCATAGTTCCCTCCCGATTATGGCTTTTACAGCGTGTCGGAAGCTTGTTTCAGAAGCTCCGACAACATTGGAAGATCCGCAGAATCGCCTTCCCGTAATTTGATCCACTTTCGTTCGGCCGGACCATCGAATGTTTTTGGAAATTCTATGCCGTTTGCATTCATAATCATAAATGCAATCGCATCTTTAGAAGGCGAAATAACGGCAGCATAATGTCCATTTTTCAGAAAATGTGGCTTCTTATACTGAATTCGTTCTTCTGCCGCCGGTATTGTCTCATGAACTAGATTGCGTAGTGTGGAGCTGATGTCGGACTGCCATTTCGGCAAATTTTCAATATAGGCTGTAACTTCCTGATTCATTCTTTCATTTCCCTCCAGTTGGAATATTTTTTACTCATATACACAATATACCCGTAGAAGAATATTCCTGTCAATGCATATTTTAGAGGGAATCGTGCATGCAAATTTCTTGGTCCGATATGACTTCTCACTTGTTCGCTTATTCGAAGGATTTCAATCTGATGGTGAGGGGTGAAAGACAAGATGAGAAACGACGTGTTAGACTTTGGTAACGTAAAAGTGCACGGGAATAACAGGGGAACATTTTTATTTTCTGCTGACTTCCAGCACCGTGTTTGTAGATAAGAAGCCTCTCTTTATTTAAAATGGTTAGCTGGTACCTCTATTTTAATAAGGATAGGCTTTTTATTATTTGTGTTTTGTTGTATTGAAAAGAAAGGTTAAAGGGAGGCGGAGCAATTCGAATGATTCTGGAGAAGCGTCAGCGTTCGCTTTTGTGAGGGGATTCCTACCATAGCTCGTTGAATCAGAGGAATCCCCGAGCAATGGCGATCGGAAGAACATTCGAATGCGTAGTATGCTGTATAACCTAGGGGGGG